>SVTA01000100.1 GCA_015064005.1 Oscillospiraceae bacterium | reverse complement strand
GCCGCAGAGGATATCGCTCCCGGCGGCGACGAGGGCGGCAATACCCCCGGCGGTGACGACGCCGGAAATACAGGCGGGAGCGGAACCGTGGCCCTGCCCGGCAATAACGTGGGCAATCTTGCCTACAGTGCCGATATCCCGCTTTTGGCGCGGGAAGGAAGCTTCAATGTCGCCAATAACCGGGGCAAGGTTACAGTGCTGAATTTCTGGGGTACGTGGTGCCCCCCCTGCCGAAATGAGATGCCGGATTTTGACCGGATCGCTGCAGAGTATGCCGAATCAGTCACGGTTTTTGCGGTACACACCTATCCCAAAGCTACCGACACCTACAATCCGGTTTCGTACGTCAATCAGTATTTTCCGGATTCCAAAATTGTGTTTGGCGTCAACGATGTCAACGGTTCCTTTTATGATCTCTACGGCGGAGATGGCTATTACCCCTTCACCGTCATTATTGACGCAGAGGGGATCATCACCTATAGAAATTCCGGTGCGCTTTCTTATGAGCAGCTGAAGGCTTTGATCAACGAGGCCTTGCAGTAAGGGCGCGGAGCTTTTAATAGCAGACTCCTCCTCCGTGTTCAAGTGCGATCTGAGGGCGGGGCTTTCGGCCATGCGCCGCGCGCTTGACACATAAAAAAGCGGATGCCTTGGCATCCGCTTTTTTATTTTCCTCTCATTTTATATTCCATCGGTGTCTGCCCTGTGATCTCCTTGAACACCCGCCCGAAATGGGTGGTGCCGGCAAACCCCACTGCCTCCGCGGTGGCTGCCACGGTGATATCCCGCGTCCGAAGGAGGCGCTGCGCCTCCTTGATACGCACGCCGTTGACGTACTTGACGAAGGGCAGACCCGTGATGCGCTTGAAGGCGTGAGAGAAATAACCGGGGCTGACGAAAAAGCGGGCGGCCATATCGTCCAGGGAAAGGGACTCGGCGTAGTGCTGATTGATGTAGACCACGGCCTCGGAGATGGTCTTGTGCACGGTGTCAGCGTCATATTGCTCATTGACGCCGGTATTTGTGCCGCTGCGACCGATGAACAGCAGGAGCTGGGTGACAGCTGCCTCTAAAAATTGCTCAAAGCCGGGCTTGCGCTCCTCATATTCCGTCAGCATGGTAGCCAGTAGCGATTCCACAAATCCCTGCTTTTGAAATTCTATGGGGAAGATCCGCTCCTCGCGGCGGAGCGCGTTGGCAATGCCTCCGCCGCTTTTGGCAATAAGGCCATCGATATACTCGCGGCTGAAATGCAGCAGAAAACGGTCGTATCCCACAGGCGAGGATTTGCCTGTGCTGTGATTTTCATAGGGTGGGATCAGCACGAAATTTCCTCGCGCCACGCGGTAGGTCTTGCCCGCGATATAATAAAGTCGGTCGCCCTCGTAGAGATAGTAAAGCTCATAAACCTCGTGATAGTGGTGATGAGAGGCGGTTGGCGACTGTGGAGATCTATGTCGGCTTACGTAAATATTCAGATTGATCGGACTGAACAGCTCGATTTCCATTTTGGGCCAAGAGTACGGTTCAGACATTTCCTCACCTCCTTTTTTGCCATTTTACCACATCTCGTGCATTCATGCAAGAGGAAGAGAGCAAAAAAGGTTGAAAAATAAGCGAAAAAGCCAATATTGTTCTTGCGATGCGCTGTTTTTTGTGCTATGATGGTGATGAAATCAAGCCAAAGGAGGCATTATGATGGCAACGAAAAAAAGATACGTACAGGTCGGCGTGGGCGGACGTGCCCGCTTCTTCTATAACGCGGTGGGAGGCACCTATCACGAGACCTCGGAGCTGGTGGCGTTCTGCGATATCAACCGCACTCGCCTGGAGTATGCACAAAAGGTGATGATGGAGGAGCACGGCTATCCCGCGCTCCCGCTGTACGGCGCGGAGGAGTTTGAAAAGATGATCGAGGAGCAGAAGCCCGATGTGGTGATCGTTACCTCCGTTGACCGCACCCATCACAAGTATATCGTTAAGGCGCTGGAGATGGGCTGTGACGTGCTCAGCGAAAAGCCCATGACCACCACGGCGGAAAAGTGCCAGGAGATCCTGGACGCGGTGAAGAGAACCGGCAAGAATCTGCGCGTTTCCTTCAATTATCGCTATGCGCCCCATAACACCAAGGTGAGAGAGCTGATCCGCGACGGCGTGATCGGCGATGTGAAGCAGGTGCATTTTGAGTGGATGCTGTCCACCAGCCACGGCGCGGACTACTTCCGCCGTTGGCACCGTGACAAGCGCAACAGCGGCGGTCTGCTGGTGCACAAATCCACCCACCACTTCGATCTGGTCAACTTCTGGCTGAATACGAGACCGAAGCAGGTCTTCGCCTACGGCGATCTGGCCTTCTACGGCCGTGAGAACGCCGAGAACCGCGGCATTACCAAGTTCTACTACCGCGCTCACGGCAGTGAAATCGCCAAGAACGATCCTTTCGCACTGCATATGGAAGGCAGAAAGGGCATGGAGGCGCTTTATCTGAACGCTGAGGCCGACGACGGATACCTCCGTGACCAGAGCGTATTCGGTGACGGCATTTCCATCGAGGATACCATGAACGTGCTGGTAAAATACGAAAACGGCGCGCAGATGTCCTACTCGCTGAACGCCTACTCTCCCCGCGAGGGCTTCCGCGTGACCTTTACCGGCACCAAGGGGCGTATGGAGGTGGACGTTTCCGAAACCATCTACGTCAACGCCGGCGGTGACGCCGCTAAGGAGGGCGCTGCCAAGGAGAAGTCCATCACGGTGTTCCCGCAGTTTGCCGTTCCGTATCAGGTGGAGATCCCCGAGGCCGAGGGTGGCCACGGCGGTGGCGACCCCATCCTGCTCAACGATCTGTTCGGCGTGCCGGAGTACGATGAGTTCCACCGCGCGGCATCCCACGTGGACGGCGCCATGTCCATCCTCACCGGCATCGCGGCCAATAAGTCCATCGCCACGGGTATGCCCGTCGATATCAAGGGATTGGTTGAGTTTTAACAGAGCATAAAAAGGACGCTTGTCATAGGGCATCGCTCCGAAGGACAGCTTTCAAAAATACGGCACACCTCTTTTGAGGTATGCCGTATTTTTGCATGGTGTACGCAAAAGCGGTGCTTGTCCGGGAAATCTACAAGTTATAGGTGAAGAAAAAGGCTCCCTTTACACAGGGGAGCCTCTTGTCGCTTGGCATTTCGGGATTCATTTGCCGTAATCCGCCAGAAATCGCTCCCGGAACGCGTCGGTGGCGGGAAGGCCTGCATCGTAAAGAGCCTCCACCGCGCCGCCGTAGATGGGAGGCACGTCGGAGAAGATGAAGGTGACGTCAGCGGGGGAGAGCGCCTGCACAGCCTTTGCGTATTCGGGGAAATTGCGGAAGATGCCGCCGTTCAGCACCAGCGTAAAAGGGCCGCCGATGCGTCGGTAGGCCGACCAGACCACGTTGGCAAGATCCGCTGCGCAGGTGTTGAAGATGCCCCGCGCCACCAGATCGCCGCGGCGACGCGCTTCAAAGACATTGTGGGCAAAGGAGGCAACAAAGGGACGCCCCTTTTCGTAGATCTCCACCAGATTGCACCACATTTCGGTACCGGCCTGGGCGTCCAAAAGCTCGGTGAGCAGGGTCTGCTCGCCGCTGCCGTCGTGGGCGCGCAGCACCGCCTGAATGGCATAGCGCCCAAGGGTAAAGCCGCTGCCGCAGCTGTCAATGAGGTGACCGCCGCCACCGAGGTGGGTCTGGTAGTCGCCGTAGCGCAAATAGAGTGCCGAGCCCGTGCCGCAAACCATGCCGGCACCGTCGGCGTGGCCGAGCATACCGGAAATGAGGCAATAGCCGTCACCCTCCACCCGCACGTGACGGGCGTTGAAGCTTTCCTTAAAAAAGGTGTTAAACTGCTCGGTATAATACTGCATGGAGGCCACGGCCGCGTAAAGCGCCTCCACGGGCGCGTCGGCGTGGGAAAAGAGCTTATCCAGCGTGGTCTTGCAGTTTTGAAGCGTACCGTCAGCGCCGATCTCAAAGGGGGTGCCGGCGGGATCGACTACGTGGGCCACGATCTCGCCCGTCTCTCGAAAGAGCACCGCCTCCGCCTTGGTGCCGCCCACGTCCAGGGCGGCGAAATATCTGTTTGACATACATATCCTCTTTTCCGTTTCGTTTTATTCCCGACGCCAATCCTTGGCGCGCTCCACGGCGCGATGCCACTGACAAAGGAGCGTTTCCCGTTCCTCGCGGCTCATTTTTGGCTCGTATCTCTTGCATTCCCGCTTGAGGCTGCGGGCGGTCGCCGGTGTGGCGTCACCCAGCGTGATGGCAGCGGCAAGGGCGCTGCCCTGTGCCGTTGCCTCCCGGAAGGCGGGTACCTCCAGTGGGATATTCAGAATATCTGCTTGAAATTGCATCAAAAACGGATCACCCGTGGCGCCGCCGTCGCAGCGCATGCTGCGGATGACGGTGCCCGCGTCCCGCTCCATGGCCACGGCCAGATCCGCCACCTGATAGGCGATGGACTCCGACGTGGCGCGCACGATATGGGCGCGGGTGGTGCCGCCGTTGAGGCCGATCATCATGCCGCTGGCGTAAGGATCCCAATGGGGAGCGGCAAGGCCGGTAAAGGCAGGCACGAAATAGACGCCGCCATTGTCCTTTACGGAGAGGGCAAGGGGGCCGCTCTCCTTGGCGGAGGTGATGATCTTAAGACCGTCCCGCAGCCATTGCGTGGCGGAGCCGGCGGTGTAAACGCCGCCGTCAAGGGCGTATTCCCGCTGTCCCTCCCGCTGCCACGCCACGGTGGTGAGCAGGCCGTTCTTTGAGCGGATGGGGGCGGTGCCGGTGTGCATCAGCATAAAGCAGCCGGTACCGTAGGTGGTTTTCAGCATCCCCTTTTCCACGCATCCCTGACCGAGCAGCGCCGCCTGCTGATCGTTGAGGAGCGCCGTGACGGGTGCCTTGATGCCAAGGAAGGCCTTGGGGTCGCTCTCGCCCATCCGGCGCATGCTGTCGCCCACCTCGGGGAGAATCTTGGGGTCAATGCCGCAGATGTCGCATAGCTCCTTATCCCAAGCGCCCGTTTCAATGTTGTAAAGCAGGGTACGGGAGGCGGTGGAGGCGTCGGTCTTGTGGGCGCGGTGGCCGGTCATATTCCAGAGGATCCACGCATCCATATTGCCCGCCAGGAGCTTGTCCTCCTTTTGTAGCCGGCGTGCCTCGGGCACGTGCCGCAGCAGCCACTCCAGCTTGGTAGCGGAAAAGTAGCTATCAGGGGTGAGGGCGGTTCTTTCGCGGAAGAGTGCGCCGTGGGTGTCGGCCAATTCCTTTGCCCGCTCGGCAGTGCGCCTGTCCTGCCAGACGATGGCGGGATACACGGGCTTTCCCGTGGTCTTGTCCCATAGCATGGCACTTTCACCCTCGTGGTCGATGCCGATGGCGATGATATCACCGGCAGCGGCACCCGCGGTGCGCATGGCGGCGGCCGTGGCATCGCAGACCGCGTCGTAGAGCTGAATGGGATCATGCTCCGAAAGGCCGGGGGCGGGGTAGTATTGAGAGATCTCCCGATAGCCCCGCGCAATGGGAACAAAATGACGGTCAAAGAGCAGGGCAGTGACGCCGGTGGTGCCTTGATCGATGCCGAGATAGTATTTTGCCATAGGTCAATCCTTTTCCTTTCGCTTCACGCCGGACAGGGGATTGTGGCTCATGGCCTCCTCCATGCTGGTGCTGCTGACGTGGGTGTAAATTTGCGTGGTGTTCAGCTGCTCGTGGCCGAGAATATCCTTGAGGACGCGCACGTCCACGGCGCCGGACTGATACATCAGCGTGGCGGCGGTGTGGCGCAGCTTATGCACCGACAGATGCCGGTCACCGAGTCCTGCCATATCCAGGTACTTGTAGACCATCCATTGCACGGTCTTGACACTGATGCGCTTGTTCTGTCCGCTTAAAAACAGCGCCTTGTCGGTGTCAGCGCGGCCGTTTTTGTCCACAAAGCGGATGGGCAGGTATTCTGACAGCGCCGTGCGGCAGGCCTCGTTGAGGTAGATGATGCGCTCCTTGGCGCCCTTGCCCGTCACGCGCAGGGAGGAAAGATCCCGGCTCACGTCGGTGAGGTCGATGCCGCAAAGCTCCGACACACGCATGCCGCAGTTGAGAAACAGGGTGACAATGGCGTAGTCCCGCACCACGGTGCGGGAGGAGCGATCCTTTTTGATGGTGTCCAGCAGCAGCAGCGACTCGTCAAGGGTGAGAAACTTCGGCAGGGTCTGCTTTCGTTTGGGGGATTCGATATCCGCGGCGGGATTGGTCTTTAATTGCTTCGTCTTGGTGACCAGATACCGATAAAACATACGGATGGACACCAGCTTTCTTGCCTTGGCAGCCCAGAGATTTTTGCGAACCGAGCCCGAATACTGCAAAAAGGCGTAGATCTCCGTGGTACGGATGGAGCCGATGAAGCCGAGATCCAGATCGCGGATATCAATGGCAAGGAACTCCTCGGATTCGGGATCGATGCCGTCGCGGGTGGCCACGATGTAGCGCAGGAAGGTGCGCAGATCCAGCAGATATTCGGAAACTGTCTTTACCGAGCAGTTCTGAATGCCCACCTTATAGGCGGCAAATTCCTGCACGGCCTCCGGCATTTCGCGTAGAGGAACGGCGTATTGGTTACTCATACTCTCTCCTTGATGAAGAATTTGTGAATGGATTGTGTTATTTTTTGATAAAATGTAAACATTTCAAATAACTGTTGCAAAGTGGAGAAATATCCTTTATAATAGAAACGAAGTAACGGAAAGGTCGGTTTTTGTGTGAAAAAGTTTTTTAAGGATTATTCCTACAATATCTTCAGATTGTTTCTGAATCAGTTTGCCATTGCGTTGTTCGGCATTGCGCTGGCGTTTGCCTGCGGCAGAGCCGAAAATACCACGCTGCGGCTGTGGACCAGCATTTTCGCGGTGCTGTTCTATCTCTTTTTGCTCTACGCCTCCATGTGGGAGGTGGGTGCCAAGGACGGTATCCGCGCCAGAGCTAAAGGGGAAGCATACTGCCTGTGGCGGGGCTTTGTGATGAGCCTTTGCGCCAATGCGCTGAATATACTCCTCGCGCTCTGCATCCTCCCCGGTGCCTTTGTGGACGGGGCAGTGAAGGGCTTCAGCTCCACCTGCTCGGTGCTTGCGCTGCTCCTTGAGGGCATGTATCTGGGCATTCTGGCCACGCCTGTGATGGGTGCGCCCCTCAATACCTACGCGTGGGTCTATTTTGTCATCGTTCTGCCCGCCGTGCTGGTAACCGGGTTTGCTTACATCCTCGGCCTCCACGATTGGCACGCTACTAATATTTTAATACCAAAGAACAAAGATGTCAAGAACAACGGACGCCCCGAACGCAAAAAAAATAAATAATCGGGAAAAATTCGCAAAAAAAGGGCGCTCGGAGCGCTCCGTAAAAAAAGAGCCGGCAAAGGCTCCTTCTCATAAGGAAGTTTGATTTCTCCTTGTAGGGACCGGCGTCCCCGACGGTCCGTTAAGCCATAATTGCTCCGCAGAAAACAAATAATTAGCCCCGACAGATTTTTGAAGGTCTGCCGGGGGTCTTTTTCTTTTGTTCGAAAATTCTGAACTTATAGATCTTCAGTATTGGTTTCCGGATTCGATTGTTTCTTTTCTTCTTTCACTATGGATATGAGTCTTACAATATTAAATATTTGATAAGGAATATATGACAACATACCCGCATACACGCAAGCTGCAAAAGTGATAGGCCATAAAACAGATGCAACTATTTTGAAAATCAAGCCACGTTTTTTGAAGAAACCAACAGAAAGAATAATAGTTGAAATTATAGCACTAAACCCAAAACCGCCTAAACAACCGAAAAGCAAAAATGAGTGTAGTTTACTGTCGTTAATAAGTGGCTCTATGCTTCCAAGCAAGCCATAAATAAGAAACCCTGTCACTACTACGCTTAAAGTACAAATTAAATATTCTATTCTGTTTTTCTTAGTCATTGCCTTTCTCCTTTATCAAATTCTTATTTATCATTCTACTTTATCGCCAGTTTCGCCTTTGTATTACAAAGGCACAGGGCAAGCCCATACCCCTATTCTTCTGTGTATAATTCGTCGTAATACCAACGAATCGGGTTTTCATATATATACTTTACGTGTTCTTCATAGTCGTCGCGGTTACGAATTATATGGTCGTTAAAACGAGCTTGCCAAATGTTTTCGCCATACTCCTTATTGCAAAAACGCTTGAATGTCGATACAAATTGAGAGCATACGCTATTGGCTCTTTCAATATTTG
>SVTA01000099.1 GCA_015064005.1 Oscillospiraceae bacterium | reverse complement strand
CGGTGCCCACTTCATTGCCCACGTCACTGTGAATAAGCTGAAGAAGTACGAGATCAAGGAGCTGAATGACGCAGGCAATGAAGTGGGCACCGGCATGTACGCCAGCTCCTACACCGAGGCTCTGGAGTCCGGCAGCTTTGAGGTGATCGCCCTTGACTACGTGGCAACGACGCCCACCGCCTTCGGTGTGCTTGCTCCCTTTGCCAAGGCATTCTCCGGTAACGCCATCAACATGGATACCACCGTTAACCCCAACTATGAGCTGACTCCCCACATCACCGGCTATGACAGCGAGGCCTACAACGCCAAGATCGAGGCTGCTTATCAGGAGCAGAACGAGAAGAAGCGCGCCGCGCTGCTGCACGAGGCTGAGGCCATCCTGATGGATGAAATGCCTGTGATCCCCGTGGTTTACAACAAGGACGTAGCCCTTGAGGGTAAGAAGATCTCCGGCATCGACACCTCCTTCTTCTGCAACTCTATCTTTACCGAGGCCAAGCTTTCCGGCTATTGGAAGATCGCTCTTGCCGAGGGTCTTGCCGAAGAAACCATTGATGTTGAAGAGGTTGTGGAATAATCTCTTATATCACCATATCCAAAAAGGCCGACGCATGTCGGCCTTTTTTGGCGAAAAAATATTGGCAAGTACGCAAAAAAAGAGTAGACAAGCGGAACAAAATGTGGTATACTAAATAAATAGGTAGAAATCACAGTAGCAGGAGGGATGAAATGCGCATTCGGAATCTTTGGCCCGGCGGCTATGCCTCCGCCTGCTATTTGGTGACCGAGGGAGAAACAGCCGTGCTGATCGATTGCTCCGCGCCTGTCGCGGCGGTGAACGCCGCCTTGGCTGACACCGGCACGCACCTTGCCGCCATTCTGCTCACCCACGGTCATTTTGACCATATTCTGACCCTTGCGGACGTGCAGCAGGCCACCGGCGCGCCCATTTATATCCACGAGCAGGATCTGGAGCTGCCCGCTGACGGTCACAAAAACGCCTTTACCACCTTTTTCGGCTTCGACCGCAGTTACCCCACGCCCGACCGCACCTTTCACGAGGGCGATCGACTGACATTTGGCTCCGTCACGCTGCAGGTGCTGCACACTCCCGGCCACACCAAGGGCTCCTCGGTTTTTCTTGCCGACGGCAAGGCCTTTACCGGCGATACGCTGTTTGCCGCAGGATACGGGCGCTGCGACCTGTACGGCGGCGATTTTACCGCCCTGCGCCACTCGCTGCAGCGGCTTTCGGAGCTACCGCCCGATACCGTGATTTATCCCGGTCACGGCGCTCCCGCCACCGTCGCGGAAGCTTTTCAACGCATGTAAGCAACACTTTTAAAGATAGAGGTACAGTATGGACACCAAAATTCTTGCAGATCTGTTATTTCCCAATGTAACCAAAACGCCCGCTGACCTGGAGGCGGAGTTCCCGCCCCGCAATCTGCCCGAGGGCGCCATCGTTTCCCGTATGGCACCGAGCCCCACCGGCTTTGTACATCTCGGAAATCTGGTACAGGGCATCACCTCTGAGCGGATGTGTCATCAATCCGGCGGCACGCTGTTTCTCCGTGTGGAGGATACCGACGCCAAGCGCGAGGTGCCTGGCGCCGTAAAGGTGCTGATCGAGTCACTGAAGCATTACAGCATCAGCTTTGACGAGGGTGCCACCATTGACGGCGACGCCGGCAGCTACGGCCCCTACCGCCAGCGTCAGCGCGCGCACCTCTACCACGTATACGCAAAGCAGCTGGTTCTGCAGGGCGAGGCTTATCCTTGCTTTTGCACCGAGGAGGAGCTCTCTGATATTCACGCAAAGCAGGAGGCTGAAAAGGCCAACTACGGTTATTTTGGCAAGTGGGCTATCTGGCGCGACCGTTCCCTTGAGGAGATCAAGGCGGAGCTGGACGCCGGCAAGCCCTGGGTACTGCGTTATCGCTCCACCGGCTCGATCGAGAACAAGATCAAGTTCACTGACCTCATTAAGGGCAACCTGGAGCTGACCGAGAACGACATCGACCACGTTCTGCTGAAATCCGACGGCATCCCCACCTACCATTTCGCGCATGCGGTAGACGATCATCTGATGCACACCACCCACGTGGTGCGCGGCGATGAGTGGCTTCCCACCCTGCCCTTCCACCTGCAGCTCTTCCGCGCCTTGGGCTTTAAGCCCCCCAAGTACTTGCACATCGGCCCGCTGATGAAGATGGACGGTGAATCCAAGCGCAAGCTCTCCAAACGCAAGGACCCCGAGCTGGCGCTGACCTACTACCGCGCTGCAGGCTTCCCTGTGCAATCGGTCTACGAATATCTGATGACGGTGCTGAACTCTAACTTTGAGGATTGGCGCCGTGCCAACCCCGACGCGCCCGTGGACAGCTTCAAGTTCTCCTACAAGAAGATGAACCCCGCCGGCTCGCTCTTTGACGCCGCCAAGCTGCGGGACGTTTCCAAAAACGTGATCTCCCGCATGGACGTGGATACCGTCTACGCCGAGGTGCTGGACTTTGCCAAGGACTATGACACCGATCTTTACGATCACCTCACTGCCGACGAGGCTTACGCAAAATCCATTTTAGCCATCGGACGGGGTGGAAAAAAGCCCCGCAAGGACTTTGCCGTAATGGCGGACGTAAAGCCCTATCTTGACTTTTTCTACGACGATTGGTTCCGCGTAACCGACGCCTATCCGGAGCAATTTGCTGCGGCGGACATCAAGGCCGCGCTTCAGGGCTTCGTTGCCACCTTTGATCCCGCAGATGACTCCGGCGTGTGGTTCGATAAGATCAAGGCCGTAGCCGACAGCCTCGGCTTCGCCTCGGACATGAAGGCCTACAAGGAAAATCCCACCGCCTTCAAGGGCAGCGTTGCCGACGTCAGCATGTTTCTGCGCGTGGCCGTTACCGGCCGCCTCAACTCCCCCGATATGTACAGCGCAATGCAGATCCTTGGCCGTGACCGGGTACTTGCCCGCATCAACGCCATGATCGCAGCACTCTAAAAAGCAGAGGTAATGAAAAATGGAAGAAATCATCAGCAGTAATTTTATTCACGATATCATTGATGCCGACCTGCAGGCCGATCCCTCTCTGAAGATCCACACCCGCTTCCCTCCGGAGCCCAACGGCTATCTGCACATCGGCTCCGCCAAGGCCATTATGATCAACGTGGAAACGGCCAGAAAATACGGCGGTCTTTTCAACCTCCGTTATGACGATACCAACCCCGCCAAGGAGGATATGGAGTACGTGGAGTCCATCTACGAGGATCTCTGCTGGCTGGGCGCCACCCCCACCGGCGGCGTATTCTACGGCTCGGACTACTTTGACAAATGCTACGAATTTGCCGTGGAGCTGATCAAAAAGGGCAAGGCCTACGTGTGCGACCTGAACGCCGAGGAGCTGCGCCGCACCCGCGGAACCTTGACTGAAAAGGGCACCGAAAGCCCCTACCGCAACCGCTCGGTGGAGGAAAATCTCGATCTTTTTGCCCGTATGAAGGCGGGTGAGTTCCCGGACGGTGCCAAGACACTGCGCGCCAAGATCGACATGGCCTCCCCCAATATGAATATGCGCGATCCCGCCATTTATCGCATCGTACACACCTCTCATCACCGTCAGGGTGACAAGTGGTGCATCTATCCTCTCTACGACTACGCGCATCCCATTCAGGACGCACTGGAGGGCATCACCCATTCCCTTTGCTCTCTGGAGTTTGAGAATCACCGCCCCCTCTATGAATGGGTGATTGACAACATCGGCTTTGAAAAGAAGCCAAAGCAGCGCGAATTTGCAAGACTCAACATCACCAACACGGTGATGTCCAAGCGCTATCTCCGCTCCCTTGTGGAGAACAACATGGTTGACGGCTGGGACGATCCCCGTCTGCCCACCATCTGTGCCCTGCGCCGCCGCGGCTACACCCCCTCCTCCATCTTCCGCTTTGTGAAGGAGGCCGGCGTTTCCAAGGCAGACAGCCTGGTGGATATCAGCATGCTGGAGCATTGCATCCGTGACGAGCTGGGCGAGACCGCCCCCCGCCGTGTGGCCATTCAGCACCCCATTCTGCTGGAGATCACCAACTACGATGCCGACCGTGAAGAGACCTTCGAGCTGCCCAATCACCCCCAGAAGCCCGAAATGGGCACCCGTTCCATGCCCTTTACCCGGGAGATCTATATCGACGCCGCCGATTTTGCCGAGGTGCCGCCTCCCAAGTTCTTCCGTTTGAAGCCTGATGGCGAGGTGCGTCTGATGGGTGCGTATATCATCCGCTGCAACGAGATCGTCAAGGATGCTGAAGGGAACGTCGAGCGCATCCTCTGCACCGCAGACCTTGAAACCCGCAACAATGTGCCTGCTGATGGCCGCAAAATCAAGGGCACCATCCACTGGCTCTCCGCCAAGTACGCCAAGGAGGCCACGATGATGCTTTATGACAATCTGCTCACCATTGAGAATCCTGCGGATCTGCCCGAAGATAAGACCTATAACGATTACCTCAATCCCGACTCCCTGGTGAAGATCGAGCATGCCAAGATCGAGCCCGCACTTGCCGAGGCCAAGGCCGGCGACAAGTTCCAGTTTGTGCGTGACGGCTACTACTGCTGTGACTCCAAGCACGAGGGGACCTTCAACCGCGTGGTAGGCCTCAAGGACAGCTTCCCCAAGAAATAACCCCAAAACGGGGCGAGAAATCCGAAAGGAACTGTTATGAATACGCTGAAATTGCATTGTGAAAACAAGCCGCTCATGGTGGCTCATCGCGGTTGCAGCGGCTTGGAGCGAGAGAACACCAACGCTGCTTTTGTGGCGGCGGGCAATCGCTCCTACTGGGGCATTGAAACCGATGTGCACGTTACCTCCGACGGCAAATTTATCATCATCCACGACGATGACACCGCCCGCGTGGCCAAGGATCGCTTGGTAGTAGAGGAATCCAGCTTTGACACCCTGCGCCGTCTCACGCTGCTTAACAAATTCAGTGAAAAGAAGGATCGGGCCGATCTTTGTCTCCCCTCCCTTGAGGAGTACGTTGCCATCTGCAAAAGGTACGAAAAGGAGGCGGTTCTGGAGCTGAAGAATCGGATGACTGAGGAGGCTGTGAACGCCATCATCGACGTCATTGAAGATATGGAATATCTCGACCGCACCACGTTTATCTCCTTCTCCTACACCAATATGGTAACTGTCCGCAAGA
Organism: Oscillospiraceae bacterium; assembly: GCA_015064005.1. GTDB lineage: Bacteria > Bacillota > Clostridia > Oscillospirales > CAG-272 > Firm-07. The sequence continues at coordinate 3,099 of SVTA01000099.1, read as the reverse complement.
GACTGCCGGAGGCCTCCGCACAGTATCTGGTCAGCGAATTCGGGGATGATCTGATCGAAAAGCTGAAGGCCCATCGTCTTGATCTCGATATCCGTCACTCCGCGCTGACCGCAGAGCGCGTGGCACTCTGCCACGAAAACGGCATCAAGGTCAATACCTGGACGGTGGACGACCCCGCACGTGCCGCCGAGCTCGCCGCCTTTGGTGTGGATATAATCACCTCCAACATTGTGGAATAAGCAAATAAAAAAGGACGCTGACAAGCGTCCTTTTTTATTTCAATCCTCTTCACAATCGTTAAAATAGTCCCTGTCAAAGAATTCGGACAGTGTGATGCCCGCCCCCTCGCAAAAACGCTTGACGGTAATGACCTTAGAGCACTTTGTTCGTCCCTTGATCAGATCATAAATAGCCGAGGGAGACATACCACCGTTTAAGGAAATATCACAGACATTGCTCCCTTGCTTTTTACAAACTTCTTCTATACGTCGGATGATGGCATCGTTTAATTTCATATTTACACCTACTCATTTTGTGGAATTCCACAATTATTATAGGGAAATATAAATTTTTTATCTCGTGGAGTTCCACGATATTGACAAATCTCCTTGCAACCGATATAATATACTTAACAAAATCGTGGAATTCCACGAAGCAAGGAGCGTATTATGACGATCAGCTTTGCGGGGCACGCCTCAATTCCTTCAAGCCCAAGCATAAAAGAGGCTGTAAAAGAGCAAATATATTGCTTGCTTGATTCTCAACACATGATTTGCTATCTTGGAGGATATGGCGATTTTGATCGTGTTTGCGCACAAGCGTGCCGGGAATTAAAGCAAGAACGTGCCGATATAGAGCTCGTTTACGTTACTCCTTATATGAATTTGAGAGAGCAGAAAAAATTAACTAAGCTGCAGCATTGCGATCATTATGATGCAATCATATACCCACCCATCGAAAGCACGCCTCCCAAATTTGCAATTTCGAAGAGGAACGAATGGATGGTAACCAATGCAGACGTTATCATTGCATATGTAGAGCATAACTTCGGAGGTGCTTATCGTTCACTTCAAATCGCCAAACGAAGAAAAAAGAAAATTATCAATATCTATGATCTTCTTCGGGGCTGCTAATATTTCTATGCAACCTCTGAACTCCGCCGGGCTGCACCCTGCGGCGCTTTCGTGCCGTAGGCACACCAAACAAAAAGACCCCCGTTCGGGGCTCTTTAGAGAAAGCTAAAATTCCTCCTGCGGAGACGCCGGCGGTTACCGCCGCCGGCTACTCGTTGCACAGCAAAGCTGTGCGCGAGGTTGCAAGCAACCTCTGAACTCCGCCGGGCTACGCCCTGCGGCGCTTTCGTGCCGTAGGCACACCAAACAAAAAGACCCCCGTTCGGGGGTCTTTTTGTTTGGTGCTCCTGCGGAGACTCGAACTCCGGACACCTTGATTAAAAGTCAAGTGCTCTACCGTCTGAGCTACAGGGGCGCGTTTAGCACCCGTCTATTATACCATCACAAAAGGCTTTTGTCAACAGTTTTTTCTAACTTTTTTGATTTATTTTTGCTTCAGGCGCTCGGCAAGCAGACGGACGTGCTCCGGCAAAAGACCGGGCAGCGCGGCATCGTCCTCCTCGCTTTCAAGAATACTGTTGCGGATCAATTTAACCAGCCATCGATCAAGGCCGCGGTGCTTTGCGGGGGTCAGCTCCCCGCCAAAGTACATGGCATCCTCCGCACTCTCCAGCACCGAAGCGGGAAAGACCATTTCGAGATAATTTTCAAATTGCTCCGCAAAGGCGCAGCAAAGAAACAGCGTATGAGGGCAGGCTGCCAGCGCCGCCTCGTGCTGCTTCAGATATTGACGGGCCGCAGGATACAGCTTACCCATGCGAATAGCGCCGCCAAGCACCACGTAGTCGAAATCCGAGGGAGAGGGTGCCGTCACAGCAAGGTCTGCCACCGTGATCTCGTGGCGGGGCAAGCACTCTGCCAGCAATGCCGCCATCGAGGCACAGCCGCCTGTTTTTCCGGCGTAGGCGATCAAAATTTTCATACTTGCCTCCTCTTTTTCCTTTGACCTCTATTTTATCACATTTTGCGGCAAAATGGAAGAGGAAAACGAAATAATTTCGCGTTGACAAACAAAGAAAAAAGGGGTATAATATTTTTAATAGTGCAAAGCGAGGTATTGGCTATGACGGATATTGAAAAACGGATCTTGGAGCTGCGCGCAGCGATTGACTATCACGCCCGTCGCTATTACGTGGAGGACGCGCCGGAGATCTCGGATTTTGAATACGACAAAATGTACGCGGAGCTGCTCCGGCTGGAGGAGGAGAACCCCGCCTTTTTCGACCCCGCCTCCCCCACGCAGCGCGTGGGGGGTGCGGCACTGGATAAATTTGAAAAGGTCATCCACACCGCCCCGATGAATTCCCTCTCGGATGTGTTTTCCTTTGAGGAGCTGCTGGAATTCCTTGAGCGGATGGACAGCGCGCTGGATCACGCCCCCGTATATTCGGTGGAGCCGAAGATTGACGGTCTTTCAGTTTCTCTGCGCTATGAAAGCGGCGTGCTGGTAAACGGTGCTACCCGCGGCGACGGCGTGGTGGGCGAAGACGTGACGCAAAATATCAAGACCATTTTTTCCGTGCCTCTGACGCTGAAGGAGCCCCTTTCCCTCACCGTGCGCGGCGAGGTCTACATGTCAAGAGCCACCTTTGAGCGCATCAACAAGAAACGGGAGGCCGAGGGGCAGCCCCTGATGGCCAATCCCCGCAACGCGGCGGCAGGGTCACTACGGCAGCTTGACCCCAAAATTGCCGCCGAGCGCAAGCTGGATATTTTCATTTTCAACCTGCAGGAGGGTGCTCTTTACGCTGACGGCCACGCCCCCACCTCTCACACCGAGACCCTTGACCGCCTCTCGGAGCTTGGCTTCACGGTGCTGCCCCACCGCATCAAAACCGATATGAAGATGGGCGTTTTCGCGCACATTGAAAAGATCGGCCGTCTGCGGGACGAGCTGGCCTTTGACATCGACGGTATGGTGATCAAGATCGACGCGCTTGCCGACCGCACCCGCCTTGGCGGGGGT
>SVTA01000098.1 GCA_015064005.1 Oscillospiraceae bacterium | reverse complement strand
AGGATGGACATCTTATAGCTGCCGTCCATAGCCTGCAGGCCGGAAATGCGGGGCGTCCAGTTGGGACGGTCGTCCTCAAACTGTCGGGTGCGCAAAGCGGCCTCCCAGCTCTCGCCCTTGGCGAGATACTCCCAGATGGTGTCGGTCTGGTCACCGTTGGTGACGATCAGCCCCTCTCCGATCTCTCGGACGGGGTGATAGATGATCAGGTGGGGATCCACCATCAGCGAGGGGTCGTATGCCTCGGTGCGGATGCCGTCGGGCTCCTCACGGAACACTCTGTTGCGGCTGTTGACGCTGCGACCCATGATGAAATAGGCAACGGCGGCCTTTTTGCCGTCGGCGGTCACGCCGATCACAATGCCGCGGCCGGGATAGGTATTGCCCTCCAGGCGCTCTTTCATGGATTTGATCTCATATACGTTCATATTCATACCTCTTTGATCTTGACTTTTCCGTCCTCAACCGTCAGCCGACCGTCGCAAAACAGCCGTACCGCCTCGGGCAGGATCTTCCATTCGGCCTCTTCCATAATGCGCCGCTGCAGCACCTCGGGGGTATCCCCTTCCCGCACCTCCACCGCCTTTTGCAGCACGATGGGGCCGGCGTCACACTCGGGGGTGACGATATGCACGGTGGCGCCCGATACCTTCACGCCCTTGGCAAGGGCAGCCTCATGCACGTGCAGGCCGTAAAAGCCCTTGCCGCAGAAGGAAGGAATGAGGGCGGGATGTACGTTCAGAATGCGGTTTGGAAATCTCTCGTAAACCTGCTCGTCGATGATGGTGAGAAAGCCCGCCAGCACCACCAGATCGGTATCCGCCGCCTCCAGCGCATCGGCAAGGGCGAGAGAGTACGCCGCGATGTCGGCATAGTCCCGCCGCGCCAGCACGCGGGCTTCAATGCCGTTTTGTGCGGCGCGCTCCAGCGCGTACACACCGGGCTTGGAGGCGATGACCAGAGAAATTTTCCCATTCCCCAGCTCCCCTCTCTGTTCCGCGTCGATCAGCGCCTGCAGATTGGTGCCGCCACCCGAAACGAGGACGGCGATCTTTTTTACGTCAGCCATATCTGCGCCCTCACGCCAGCACGATCTTCTCGTCGCCGGCGGTGATCTCACCGATGAGGTATGCGTCCTCGCCGTTGGCACGCAGGATCTCCAGCGCGGTCTCCGCTTCGGCTGCAGGCACCACGATGCTCATACCAACGCCCATGTTGTAGGTGTTGAACATATCCCGTTCGGGAATATTGCCGGTCTCGGCGAGCAACTTGAAAATGGGTAGGATCTTGACGGCAGATTTATTGATCTTGGCACAAAGTCCATCCGGAATACTTCTCGGAATGTTCTCATAGAAGCCGCCGCCCGTGATGTGAGAAATACCCTTCACGTTCACCTTTTCAAGCAAGGCCAGCACGGACTTTACGTAAATGCGGGTGGGGGTCAGCAGCGTTTCGGCAATGCTCTTACCGCCCAGCGCCTCGTTTGCCTCGTAAAGAGAGGCAGGGTTCTTGTCAATGTCAAATACCTTGCGGCAAAGCGAAAAGCCGTTGGAATGAATGCCGCTGGAGGCCAGCGCGATCACCACGTCACCGGCGGCCATCTTGGTGTTATCAATAATCTTTTTCTTATCCACGATACCCACGGCAAAGCCCGCCAGGTCGTAGTCCTCCACGGGCATCAGACCCGGGTGCTCGGCGGTCTCGCCGCCGATGAGCGCCGCGCCGGACTGCACGCAGCCCTCGGCAACGCCGCCCACGATCTCAGCGATCTTTTCGGGCACGTTCTTGCCACAGGCGATATAGTCAAGGAAAAACAGAGGCTTTGCGCCGCAGCAAATAATATCGTTGACGCACATAGCCACGGCATCAATACCGATGGTGTCGTGCTTGTCCATGAGAATGGCAAGCTTCACCTTAGTGCCGCAGCCGTCGGTACCGGAGACCAGCACGGGCTCCTCCATGCCGGCGAGCGGCAGCCCAAAGCAGCCGCCAAAGCCGCCTACGTCGTCAAGGCAACCCTCGTTTTTGGTGCGGGCAATGTGCTTCTTCATCAGCTCCACGGCCTTGTAGCCGGCGGTAATGTCCACGCCTGCCGCGGCGTAGCTTTCGGATCTCGATTCGTTATGCATAGTCTTTATTCCTTTCCGTTCCAGCAATATGTGCAGAGTTTGCAGGGCTCAAGACCAATGGCCTTGATCACACCCTCAAGAGACTGAAATTCCAGCGAGTCGAAGTGCATCTTCTCGCAGATCACGCGGCGCAGATTTTTGCCGCGCTCGGTGGTACCGTCGCTGTATTCTTCAATGTGCTTGGCACCCTCCTCTCCTTCCAGCTCCATGATGATCCGCCGCGCCAGCAGCTCCATATCGTTTTTGGCACTGGAGAAGTTGAGGTATTTGCAGCGGTACATGATGGGCGGACAAGCCGAGCGCATATGCACCGACTTGGCACCGCTGTCAAAGAGAAAATCCACGGTGCTCTTCAGCTGTGTACCGCGCACGATGGAGTCGTCCACAAACAGCAGATTTTTGTCGTGGATCAGCTCCTTCACGGGGATCTGCTTCATTTTTGCCACCCGATTGCGCTCCACCTGCTTGTTAGGGGTAAAGCTGCGGGACCAGGTGGGCGTGTATTTGAGGAAGGGGCGCGCAAAGGGAACGCCGCTCTGATTGGCATAGCCGATGGCGTGAGGGGTACCGGAATCGGGCATTCCCGCTACGGAATCAAGGACGGGGAGCTTACCCTGCTCCTTATCGTTCTCCGCCATGATCTCGCCGTTGCGATAACGCATCACCTCTACGTTCACGCCCTCGTAGGTGGAGGTGGAGTAGCCGTAATAGGACCACAGGAACGCGCAGATGCGCATTTCCTTGCCGGGCGCCACCAGCTGGCGGATGCCGTCGGGGGTGATCTCCACGATCTCCCCGGGCCCCAGCTCCCGCTCGATCTCGTAATCCAGCTTTTGACAAACGAAGGATTCAAAGGTCACGCAGCAGGCGTCCTCCCGCTTGCCCACGATCACAGGCAGGCGCCCCATTTTATCGCGGGCGGCGATGATGGTGCCATCCTCCCGCAGGATCAGCAGTGTGACTGAGCCCTTGATGGATTCCTGCGCGAAGCGGATGCCCTCCACAAGGTCTTTTTTCTGGTCGATCAGCGCCGCGATCAGCTCCGTGGGGTTCACCGCGCCGCCGGTCATGGCATCGAAGTGACCGCTGCTCAGCTTGAAGTATTTTTCAATCAGCTCCGCTGCGTTGGTGATGTAGCCAATGTTGCAAATGGCATACGTGCCGTGGTGAGAGCGGATGAGCAAGGGCTCGGGCTCACCGTCGCTGATGCAGCCGATGGCGGAGGTGCCCTTCATCTCCTCAAACACGTGCTCAAACTTGGTGCGGAAGGGTGAATTTTTGATATTGTGAATTTCGCGCTGCAGGCCGATCTCACTGTCGTAAGCTGCCATGCCCGCCCGCGCGGTTCCGAGATGAGAATGATAGTCGGTACCAAAGAACGTATCTGCCAGCGCGTCACGCCGCGCGGCAACGCCGAAAAAGCCTCCCATACCGTATCACCTCATGCGTTTCCCGAAAACTCTGCCATCACGGCAGCGTTCTTTTCCAGTACCGTGGCCTCGTCCTTTTCCCTCTTGGCCTTCAGCTTTGCGGCCATCTCGTCATCGGTGATGGCGAACATTTCGCAGCACAGCAGCGCCGCGTTGACGGCACCGCCGATGGCCACGGTGGCCACGGGAATACCGGAGGGCATCATCACGGTGGAAAGCAGCGCGTCCATGCCGTCCAGCTGATTGGATTTGCAAGGCACACCGATCACAGGCAGCGTGGTGTAGGCGGCGATCACACCCGCCAGGTGTGCTGCCATGCCGGCAGCGGCAATAATGGCACCAAAGCCGTTGTCACGGGCAGAGCGCGCAAAGGCGGCTGCCGCGTCGGGCGTGCGGTGTGCGGACATGATATGCACCTCAAAGGGCACACCGAAGGCAGAAAGCGTATCCGCTGCCTTCCGCATCACCGGCAGGTCACTGTCACTGCCCATAATAATGGCTACTTTTTTCATCATACACCTCCGAAAAAATTTCATAGCAAAGAAAAAAAGACACACTGATTCCTGTGGAAAAAGCGTGCCCAGACGGTCGGCATGGAGGGCTCCTGTCCCTCCCCTATTATTTCTGCTCCCCTGTGGTGGCCCACATTTTCCGTCAGTTACAGAAATCATAATTTAATATGTTTATATATTATCATATAATAGGCGTTTTGTCAAGCACCGAAAGCGTTTTTTGTCGCTTTTGGCATACGGCTTTTTGCACAAAAATTTTTCCACCACCCCTTGACAAATTTTTTCTTTTTTGGTATAATACTGCCTGTGTCCTGTGAGGGAGTAGTAAGCGTGCCCCGCACGTAGCAAGTCAACATTCTGGGTAACACCTGGCTTGCTTTAAATTACGAGACTCAAGTGTGGCTTTTCTGCCGCGCTTTGAGTCTTTTTTCTTTGAAAGGAGCATTATCATGCAGATCGTTTCCTTTGTCATCACCAATTTCCTGCTGGGCGTCGGCCTTGCCATGGATGCCTTCTCGGTTTCCCTTGCCAACGGCCTCGGCGAGCCGGGCATGCGGCGGCGCCGCATGGCGCTGATCGCCGGCGTATTCGCCCTGTTTCAGGCGGCCATGCCCATGATCGGCTGGTTCCTCGTACATACCGCCGTCACCTATTTCAACGCCTTCAGCCCCTTCATCCCGTGGATCTCGCTGGCGCTGCTGGGCTTCATCGGCGGCAAGATGCTGCTTGAGGGCGTCCGCAATCTGAGAAGCGGCAACGATGAGGCCTGCGAGCTGCGTCGCGTCAGCCTTGGCGCGCTGCTGCTGCAGGGCGTTGCCACCTCCATTGACGCCCTTTCCGTTGGCTTTACCATCGCGGAGTATGACGTGTGGCACGCCCTTGTTGCGGTTGCGCTCATTGCCGCCGTTACCTTCGTCATCTGCCTTGCCGGCATCCTGCTGGGCAAAAAATTCGGCGCCGGGCTCTCCTGTAAGGCAACCATTCTCGGTGGCTCGATTTTGGTGATCATCGGCCTTGTGATCTTCATTCGCGGCCTTCTGGGCGTGTAAGGAGGGATTGAGATGGACGCGATCATCGCCCTTTTGCAAAACGTCTATTTCGTGCAGGGCATCGGCTTTATTGCCCTGCTGCTGCAGGTGCTGAGCATGCAGGGAAAGTCCTACAAGAGCATCATCGTGATGACGGTATCCTCGGAGTGCCTTTTCGGCGTGCAGCTGCTGCTGCTTGGTGCCTTTACGGGTGCCGCCACCAACCTGATGGCGGGCGTGTGCAATACCATATACTATTTCTGCAACAAAAGCGGCAGAAAAACTACCTACCTGCAGGCTCTGTTCAGCATCCTTTTCGTCACCGTAGGCATTCTCACCTGGGAGGGGCCCATCAGCCTGCTGGTGATCGCCGCCAAGGTGATCTCCACCGTTTCCCACGGCATCAACCGTCCTCACGTGATCCGCGTGAGCCGCCTGATCTCCATGCCCATGTGGGTGGTCTACGACGCGCTGGCCGGCACCATCGGCGGCACCATCAACGACCTTCTGGTCATCGCCTCCTCGGTGATCGGCATCATCCGCCTGGATCGCAAGAAAAAAGAAGCACAAGGCGCGGAGCAGCCGTAACTGCGGCCACCGCGCGCCAAAGGGGCGCCGAGCAATGCTCGACGCCCCTTTTTTATTCAGTTGTCGATCTTCGGCAGGTCAAAATCCTTGCTGTCAAAGGGAATGGCACATGCAATGATAATGAAAGGCACAATGTTGTACAGCAGACCCTGCAGGATCTTAAAGCCGATGGTGGTGGGCAGGCAGATCATATCCACAATGACGGACAGGAAGAAGAAGACCATCATCACCATAAAGGCGTAATCCCGGTCGGGGGCCTTCTTGGCCACGGGACGGGCAATGATGCAGGCCACCGTGGTGGGAATGGCGGCGAGAATGGTCCGCAGGAGCCAAAAATCCACGGTGATAAACAGGCCGCGGAACACCAGCACGCAGAGCAGCAGCATCAGAATGCCCGCGGGGACGGCAACATTGCGGGTGATCTTCTTTTGATGCTTTTCGATCGCCTCCGCATATTCCGCTGCCCGACGGTCATTGGGGTGGCGGCGGTAGGTTTCCGGCAGCGCGCCAAACAGGTGCTTTGCCTTGGAGGAGTTGAGCGGCAGCCTTGCGGCCTCGTCAAACGCCTCGTCCTGAAACTTTTTGCGGTAGGGGGCGAGAATGGCCTTATCGTCCTGCGACAGGTTGGCATCGGACAGCTTGGTGTTATACATCTCAATGGCTGTGCGGTAGCCCTCCGGAGAGCTGATATGAAGATGATCCAGCGCTTCCTGCAGCGTGGTGTTGGCGTTCAGACGCAGCTCGCGCTGCCGTGCGTCCGCAACCTTGGGCTTCGGCCGCGCGGCCTCGCCCCAGTCGGAGCTGCGGCTTGCCCTTGCCGGCCGCTGTACAACGCCCAGCACCTCCTTGATGTAGGCGGCATTCACCAGCTCGGCAATGAAGGATTCCTGTGTGGCGTGGCGGTATGCGTTCAGGGTCTGACGCAGGTTCAGCTGCATTTCCACACCGGGAGGCAGCGGCGAATCGTCCAGCCGCACCGTCAGCATGGGGATCTTCTTGGAGATGGCGTAGGTGATCTCCTGCCGGCAGTGGTCGGACGCGATGGCGTTGGCCGAAATGAAAGCAATGGCCAGCTTACTGCCCAGAAGATGCGTTGCGATGTTTTCGGGCCATTCACTGCCCGCCTCGATGCCGGCATCGTACCACACGTTGTATCCGGCCTCCTGCAGCGCCGAAATGGCGGGGAGAACCTCCACGATGTCCTTGTGCGCGTAGCTGATAAAGATATAAGCCTCCTGCCCCTCGTAGGAGGTAGGCATGACGTTACTGTCCATAGAACTGCTCCTTTTTCTTCATTACTCCCTATTGTAGCACAACCCGCGCGCTTTTGCAAGCGGATACGGCAAAATTCTCCGACTTTTGCGTTTTTCGACAGCAAACAGCCGTCGCAGCCCTTGGCCGCGACGGCTGTTTCAGTTTTCCTCGCCGCTCACTTCACCCAGCTGCTCCTCCAGCCGCTCCTTTTCCTCCGCCTTGCGACGGAGCTCCGCCAGCCGATTGACGGTGACGATCAGCGACAGACAGAACACCGCCACGATCAGCACGCAGATGATCGCGGTCAGCACCCGGGATCTTTTGCTTTTCGGTTTTTTGCTCATCACGTTTCCCCTTCCGTTTTTCTTTCAACAAGGTGATATTTTCATCAAGTCCCACCGCCGCCAGCCGCAGCTGCCGCCGGCAAAGCGCCGTGGAGATCCGTTTTTTTCTCACGTATACGATATGGCGCAGCAATCGGTGCGCGGGGCGCAGGATCACCAGCCGCAGCAGCCGCCATGGCAGCTGCAGAGCCGCCCGCAGATACAGCAGCAAGGCGCCCAGAAAATAAGCAAGGTGAGCGGCCACCCGCACGGTCAGCCGCGAAATGCTCCATTGCCAAAGCCAAAGCCCCAGCAGCAGCAACAGCGGCACGCCAAGCCGAAAGACGCCGTCGTTAAAATAAAACAGCAAAAGCTCCGCGGCAACCGCCCCCGCAAGGCAAAAAAGCAGGTCGCAAAGAAAGGTCACCGCGCCCCGCCAAAGGCGGTGCACCCCCGCCTCGGTGCGAAAGGGCACCGACACGCCCAAAAGCGGCAGGGGCCTTCTGTATCGGGAGGCCATAAAGGCCGGTGGCGTGTGAGCCATCAGCACCACCCGCAGCATTCGCAGGGCATCCCACAGCGCGCCCAGCAAAAGCCCCACCGCAAAGGCGCCGCAAAGCATCAGCAGCTGCCGGTAGGGGGAAAGGGCCATCAGCCAAACAGCCTCCCCCGCAGCCCACGCCGCGACGGCGCCGCGTCACTGTAATACGCGGCGTTGACACGCCCCTCGATTTGCACGTGGCCGCGCTCGATATCCAGCGCTCCCACGTGTAGCTCCTCTCCCTCCAGGGTCAGCTCCCCGCAGGAGGTTTTGAGGACAACGCCCTCCTCGTCGAAGCTATGCACCTCCAAAACGCCCTCGATCACGGCGCCGGCGCGCTCCGCCAGCAGCAGACTGTGCGCCCGCTCTCCGTTTGCCTTTTCCGCCATGTTGCGCCCTCCCAGCATCAGTTTGTTACACTATATGCAGAGAGCGGCCTGTTTATTCTATCACCTCGTAAAGGCTGGAGGCATCTGCCTTTCCTACGATCTCCTTTACGGAAAGCACACGCACACACAGCGTG
>SVTA01000097.1 GCA_015064005.1 Oscillospiraceae bacterium | reverse complement strand
CACGGAGACCCCTGTGGTGGACGCGGACGGCGTGACCACTGCCGTGGAATACACCATCGACTTTACCGGCAAGAGCGCCGAGGAGATCGCGGTGATCACCGATTACCTGAAATATATGGAATACCTCGCCAAGTGGGACGGCAAGCTGCCCACTGTGATGACCGGCGAGGGTGCCACCGTGATGATCCCCACTCCCGCCAACTGATCGCAAGCCAAAAGCCCGCCCCCGACCGCGACGGTCGGGGGCGGGCTTTCCATGATCGGCAATTTCTGCCGTTACCGACGGAACGCGGCGATCAGGCGGAAGGCCTGCTCGGCGGCGGCGGTCATATTGGCAGCGGCGTTTTCGGTCTTCATGGCCTCGGCCAGCGTGCAGGGAGCGCGCAAAATGGGGAAAAAGGCATCAATGCCATGGTCGTTGCAGCGGGTGGCCTCAGGGGTGACGCAGCCGGAAAATGCCACCACGGGCTTGCCGTACCGCTTGGCCAGCGTGGCCACGCCCACGGGCGCCTTGCCCATCACCGATTGGCCGTCAAGCCGCCCCTCGCCGGTGACCACCACGTCGGCCTCTCGCACCAGCGCCTCAAGCCCCGTTTCCCGCATCACCAGCTCCACGCCGGAAACCAGCGCAGCACCAAGATACGCAAGGAAGGCAAAGCCGAGACCGCCCGCAGCACCCGCGCCGGGAAAATCGGCGTCCGCGTTGGGAAGAACTGCTGCCGTTTTGGCGGCAAAGTGAGCCACCGCCGCATCCAGCACCGGGATCATCTCCGGTGTGGCGCCCTTCTGGGGGGCGTATACGGCGCTGCAGCCCGTAGCACCGCAGAGAGGATTTTTTACGTCGCAGGCCACCTCAAAGCGGCATTTAGCCAAGGCAGGGTGCATCCCGTCAAGGGAGATATCGCAGATCTCCGCGAGTCCCGCGCAGCCACGGGGCACAGGGGTGCCGTCGGCACGCAGGAAGCGCGCACCCAGCGCCTCCAGCATACCGGCGCCGCCATCGTTGGTGGCGCTGCCGCCAATGCCCACGATGAAGTGACGGTAGCCGAGAGAAAGGGCGTCCAGAATCATTTCGCCCACGCCGAAGGTGGTGGTGCGAGCGGGATTCCGCTCCTCCGGCCGCAGCTGCGGCAGTCCGGCAGCAGCCGCCATCTCCATCACTGCCGTTTTGCCGTCCGGCAAAAGGCCGTAGGTGGCCTCGGTGGCTCTGCCCAGGGCATCCGACACCGTCACGCGACGCAGCGTGCCCTTGGTGGCGGAAACGATGGCGTCCACGGTGCCCTCACCGCCATCTGCCATGGGAGATACGGCTACCTCCGCCTCCGGCAGCGCGTTTTTGACGCCGCGGGCAATGGCCTCCCCCGCCTCGGTGGTGGAAAGGCTACCCTTCAAAGAATCAATCGCAACAACGACCTTCATAGCTTGCTCCTTTGCAAAACACGAGATATTCAATACCGTTTGCCGCCGAAATGGAGGTTCCCCACATTTTGGCAGGTGTTTTTTTCTTCGTTTTCTTTATTATAGCAGAGAACGCCCCGCTTTGCAAGAGAAAATCTTTTCTTTACTCTTGATTTTTTTGCCGCGATGCGGTATAATGCTTACAAGGGACATTTCCCAAAGAAAGGAAACAACCATATGGATAAAAAAGCAATGTACCAGCTCTCCTACGGCCTTTTTGTGGTCACCACCAAGGGCGATAAGGACAACGGCTGCATCACCAACACCGCCATTCAGGTTACCACCACCCCCAACCAGATCGCGCTGGCTGTCAACAAGGATAACTACACCCACGATCAGATGCTGCAGACCGGCATCTTCAACGTGTCCATCATTTCCACGGACGCCAGCTTTGCGCTGTTTGAGCGCTTCGGCTTCCACAGCGGCAGAGATACGGACAAGTTTGAGGGCTTTGAGCATTACAAAAGAGCCGATAACGGTGTGACTTATATCACCGAGGGCACCAACGCCGTGCTGTGCGCCAAGCTGGTCAGCACGCAGGATCTCGGCACCCACACCCTCTTTGTGGCCGAGGTGACCGACGCCATGCTCCTCTCTGACGTGCCCCCCGCTACCTACGCCTATTACCTCGCCGAGATCAAGCCGAAGCCTGCCGCCAAGGTGGAAAAGACCGTATGGCGCTGCAAGATCTGCGGCTATGAGTACGTGGGTGAGGAGCTGCCCGACGGCTTTATTTGCCCCCTCTGCAAGCACCCGAAGGAGGACTTTGAAAAGGTCACCGCCGGCTGATTTTTATGCCCGTCTGCCCCCGAATGAGGGCAGACGGGCTTGCATTTGGCCGCTTTTTGTCACAAAAGTGATGGAAAAATATGCAATTTTTGTTTTTCTGTTGCGTTCCGCACCATTTTATGGTATACTGACGGTAGCCCGGACACCAAAATTCTGAAACGGCAGGTATTTCCCGTGAAGATCAAGGTAAAAGACAGCAGCTATGAGGAGGTCATGGCCATCCCTCGCGCCAAGCACAAGAAGCCGATGAAGCAGAGTATTCTCTTCCGGTCGCTTTTGCGGGTGGTTTCCATGCCCGACCTTTTTGCCACCAAATTTGAGTGCAACAAAATCGGCATGGAGCGCCTCGGCAAACGGGAGCCGTGCCTGTTTTTGATGAACCACTCCAGCTTCATTGATCTGAAGATCGCCTCCACCATTCTCTACCCTCGCCCCTTCAATATCGTCACCACCACCGATGGCTTCGTGGGCAAGAATCTGCTGATGCGCTGCCTCGGCTGCATTCCCACCAAGAAATTTGTCACCGACGTGGCGCTGGTGCGGGATATGCTGTATGCGTTGAAGAAGCTGAAAAGCTCGGTGCTGATGTATCCGGAGGCGGGCTACTCCTTTGACGGTACCGCTACGCCGTTGCCCGGCAGCATTGGTAAATGCCTCAAGCTTTTGGGCGTGCCGGTGGTGATGATCCGCACCTACGGCGCCTTCGCCCGCGACCCTCTTTATAACAACCTGCAGCTGCGCCGCGTGAAGGTCAGCGCGGACATGACCTACCTCCTCTCCCCCGAGGACATCAAGGAAAAGAGCGCTACCGAGCTTGGTGAGATCGTGCGAGAGGCCTTTCGCTTTGACAATTTCCGCTGGCAGCAGGAAAACGGCGTGAGGATCGACGAGCCCTTCCGTGCCGATTGCCTCAATCGGGTGCTGTACAAGTGCCCCGCCTGCCACGCCGAGGGCGACATGAAGGGCGAGGGCACCACCCTCACCTGCGGCCACTGCGGCAAGCGCTATTTGTTGGACGAGTACGGCTACATCCGCGCCGAGGAGGGCGAAACAGAATACGCCCACGTGCCGGATTGGTACGCCTGGGAGCGCCGGTGTGTGGCTGAGGAGCTGCAGACCGACACCTATCGTCTGGACACTGCCGTGGATATTTATATGCTGGTGGATACAAAATACCTCTACCGCGTGGGTGAGGGGCGGCTGGTACATAGCCGCGAGGGCTTCCATCTGACGGGCTGCGACGGAAAGCTGGATTACACCCAGGATCCCACCGCCTCCTACACCCTCAACTCCGACTTCAACTGGTACGAGATCGGCGACGTGATCGGCATCGGCAACAACAAAACGCTTTACTACTGCTTCCCCAAGGATGCAGGTGACTTTGTGGCCAAGACCCGTCTTGCCACCGAGGAGCTATACGAGATGTCCCGCCTCGGCAAAAAAGAGAAAGCCGCCGAAAAGGCGTAAAAACAAGCGGCACGCAAGTCCTGCGTGCCGCTTTTTCTCGCCCCGTTTGGGGGGATATTTCTCAAAACGGTGATGTTGAAATAAACATTTGCGTCCAGTAATTTCCCCCGCCGGCATAGCCTACGCCAATGTGCGTAAAGGATGCGTTCAGAATATTCGCCCGGTGTCCCGCGGAATTCATCCAGCCGTTCACCACCGCCTGCGGGCTGGTATAGCCCTTGGCAATATTCTCTCCCGCGCTCCGATATGTAATACCGAAATTCCGGATCATCTGAAAGGGAGAGCCGTACACGGGACTGGTGTGAGAGAAGTAACGGTTTGCCCGCATATCCTCCGACTTATACCGCGCCACCCGGGCCAGCTGCCAATCATACGCGAGGGGGCGCAGGCCGTTTTGCGCACGGATCTCATTGACCAGGCGGATCACCTCCTGCTCATACCGCAGTGCGGCGGCATCCACCTCCGGAATCGTGATGACCTGCCCCGGATAGATCAGCGCAGGGTTGACGATTTTAGGATTGGCCTCCTTCAGCTCACTGAGCCCCACCTCATACCGCACCGCGATCCGCCACATGCTATCCCCTGCCACCACAGTGTGGGTCGTGGCTGCCGAGGCACCGACGGCCAAAAAGCACAGGCAAAGGATGAGGCTACATAAAAACAACATTTTTTTCTTGAATCTGATCACAAATACCTCCTTTATGTTGCTGTATCCATTATAGCATATTTACGGGAAAACGGCAAATGCAATATCCGGCAGGGCTGGCGGGATCAGGCAAAAAGCAGGGCACACCGGTCGGTGTACCCTGCTTTTTTGTAAAACTCATACCGTTTTGGGGGATATTGGCTTTTTACTTACTTTCCACCGCAGCCTGCAAACGCGCCTTCTGCTCCTGCAGCGCGGCAACAGCGGCCTGAATATCGGCTCCGTGAGCCTCCTCAAAGCCGGCGAAGAAGGCGTCCTTCTTGGCATTGACGGCGCTCTCCATCTGCTCGGCCTTGGCCTGCAGCTCCTCCTTGATGTTATCGCTGAAGCTCTCCTCCATGGTAATGAGGGCGCTCTCGCACTGGGTCATGGTGGTCACCAGCATTTCCAGCGCGGCGTTGGCGGCATCGCCTGCGGCCTCAAAGGCGGCAAGGGCTGTGTCGTAAGCCTTTTCCTTCAGCTCCAGCCGCTGGGCAGCCTCGGTGTAGTCCGCGCTTGCGGGATCCAGCTCGGCAAGAGCAGCCTTCTCCTCCATCACCTCGGCCTTGGCGGCGCGCAGCTCCGCAAGCTTCTGCTGGTAGGCGGATTCTGCGGAAACGAAGGTGTTGTAGCGGAACTCATCCAGTGCCTTGATGGCACTGCTGTAGGTGGTCAGTGCGGCGTTGTAGGCGCTGTGGATCATGGCGTACAGACCGCCCATGGCCTCGATCACGTCTGCGGTGGCCTGTCGCTTGGCAAAATCCACCTCGTGCTGCTTGGCGGCGTAGTAGGCCTCCCGCAGCTCCTCGGTAATCAGCAGCGCGGTTTCCACACGGCCGGCGGCCAGCACCTGATGCAGCTGCTGCTCATCCATCTCGGCCAGCTCCTCGTCGGTATAAAGGGAGGTCTTGGCAGCAAGAGCGCGCAGCGCCTCCAGCTCCAGTGCCTTGGCCTTCTCTACCTTGGCGTCAATGCCCAGCTTCTCCATGGCCTTGGCAGCCTTCTTTGCCACGGAATCATAGAGCTTTTGCGCGTAGCGGTCATCGCCGGAAAGGGAGATCGTAACGGTCCGGGTGTCACCATCCTCGGTGAGATAGCCGGCGTCGGCCGCCAGCTCTACCAAAGCCTCGGTGACCTCCTCGGGAGTCTTGCCCACCAGCTCCTCGCCGGCAAGCAGAATGGCAGCGTCGTCGTTCATGGCAGTGACGGCCACCACCTTGTTTTCATCGTCGATCATCAGCTCCACGCTGGGGTTGATATCCACAGTCATACGGGTAACGGTGCCGTCAGCAGGCTTGTTTCTGCAGGCGGTCAGCATGGGCAGCGCGGCCAAAAGCATGGTGGCAGCGATCACAAGACAAAGTAGCTTTTTCATCAAATCATCCTCTCTTTCGTCATATTTCTGACACCATCAGTATAGCAAAAAAGCCCCGTTTTGTCAATGATAATTTCAAAAAAAGAAAAGGCGACCCCGAAGGGCCGCCTGCTCTATTTTAGTCGGCGTAAACGCTGACCTGCTTCTTATCCTTGGACTTCTGCTCGAACTTAACCTTGCCCGCAACAAGAGCAAACAGGGTATGATCCTTGCCAAGACCAACGTTATTGCCGGGATGAATGGCGGTGCCTCTCTGCCGGACAATAATGCTGCCTGCCGTAACGGTGGAACCGTCGGCAGCCTTTACACCAAGACGCTTGGACTCACTGTCACGGCCGTTCTTGGTAGAACCTACGCCCTTTTTATGAGCGAAGAACTGCAAGCTGATTCTCAACATGGTGTGTTATCCTCCTTTAAAATTTGTGGTGAAGGGGCGGTCAGGCGTACTCGCGATCCTCAACCTTGACGGTAAAGCCCGCGTCACCGGTGAACTCGTACATATCGTCGTGCAGGAGCATATCCTCCAGCATATGATAATACGTAAGGAACAGGCCGGAAACCGCGTAACGCACGCGCTCGTCAGCCTCAAAGGCGGGGAGAGCGGAGGGAGAGCGCACGGTAATGGTGGCGTCCTCGGCGTTGATATCGTAAGTGATCTTGCCCTGATAAACGTCCTCTACCGCATCGACAATGTACATTGTGATGGAGGAAAGCATGGCGCAGAAGGGATCGTCCCCGTACTCGCCAAAGCCGACATGGCCTTTTTCCTCAAAGCCGTAGAAGATGCCGTCACTTCGGAAAAATGTGATGGTTGTCATTGGGCTTAGCCCTCGATGGTCATGATCTGCACCTTGGTGTAGGGCTGTCTGTGACCGATCTTCTTCTTCTCGTTCTTCTTAGCCTTGTACTTGAGAACGTAGATCTTCTTACCCTTGCCGTTCTTGACAACGGTAGCGGTAACCTTTGCACCCTCAACGTTGGGCGTACCAACCTTGAGCGCACCCTCGCGGGACAGAGCCTTCACGGAGTCGAACACAACAGTTTCACCTTCGGCAACGTCGAGCTTTTCCACAAAAATGGTATCGCCCTCGTTGACCTTGTACTGCTTTCCGCCGGTTTCGATGATAGCAAACACGAAAAGCACCTCTCTTTCTTCATAGACTCGCTGAGACAGGCGGCGCCTCTTTCGAGGCCGCACTTAAAAAAGCCCTTTTCAAGCGGCAAATTATTATAGCACGACACATTCCCCTTTGTCAAGGGGTTTTTGAAATTTTTTTGGATTTTTCGGTTCTTTTTTTCTTTATATATAATATCAGCGCGAAAACGCCCCAGAACGCCAGCATACCGGCGATGCCGCCGGCGGTATCCAGCAACACGTCAAGGATGCCGGGACCGCGACCGGGCACGAAGCTTTGGATGGCTTCATCCGCCGTGGCAGTGACGAAAGCGGCGGCAACGGCAAGCAAGGGCGGGTACGGGACGCGATGTGCTCTGAGGGTGGCGTGAGCCAAGATGCCCAGTATAAAAAATTCGGCAAAATGAGCGATTTTCCGCACCATTGTGGGGGTAAATTGAAAAGAGATGCCCGCAGAGGTGAGGGCATTGTTCAAAAACGCGCGCACCGTGCCGCTGGCGGCCGAGGAGGCGGGGGCGGGGGCGAGGGAGAACTGCCAGATCACCACGCACCACAAAATTGCGGCGACAGTCAGCACCCATTTGCCGTATCTCTGTAATTTTTGCATCATTTTTGTCCCCCTTTCTAAAAATTCTCTTGCCTTTTTGAAAATTTTGTGTTATACTATAGCGGTAACCGGTTCGGCAGCGCCGAAAGCCGTGCTTTCCCTTCCATTATAACCGATTACGGGAGGAATTACCACCCCTTCAACACATTTTTTTGCAATTTTGTGCCGTGCAAAACAATTTTATATACGCCTCCATAGTTAAATGGATATAATAAACCCCTCCTAAGGGTTAGTTATGGGTTCGATTCCCGTTGGGGGTGCCAAAAGCGGTCTGCGACACTTTTTGCGGACCGCTTTTTGTGAAATGACAGCGATACTATCGAAAGGCTCCCTTGTGTAAAGGGAGCTCCCGACGGAGTCGGGTGAGGGATTGTTTTGAGCATAAATCTAACTTTTACAATCCCTCCGTCACGGCAAGCCGTGCCACCTCAGAGTTGCTTGCAACTCGTGCCGCTTGCGGCGACCCTTCTGCACAAGGGCTGTTATAGTACACTGCGAAATAATCCTCGCAAGGCGGGCTTCCGTCTTGTAAAACACCCGAAGAGGGGTTAAATTGCTGTTGCCAACAGCAATTTAACCCCTCTTCTTATCCCTTTCCCAAAAATTGTATTTTTAGAGAATGTGCGCCCTTAATTTTATGTGTTATAATTGACTTTTTTCGCCGATTGTGCTATAATCATAATTGCGAAACAAACTTAATAACAGAATTAGGGGTATTTTCTTTTTTGGGAATACTATACCCTTTTTTTGTCGACCCTACTTTTATGAATTTGGCAAAAATGCAAATTCCATTTAGTAGGGTGACACGGATTTATATCCCCATTCTGTTAAAGTTTGTTTCGCAGCAATCGGGGTTTGCGTTTTTCGGTGCGTATG
>SVTA01000096.1 GCA_015064005.1 Oscillospiraceae bacterium | reverse complement strand
TGACAACCATATACTTAACGCCTGCTTCACGCAGAGCCTTACGCATAGCGGTGTCGTCCTCAACCGTGATGCCCTGGTAGTTCACGAGAACACCGGAAACGGAGTTCTTGATCTGCTCTGCCAGTTCAGCCACAGCCTGCTGCTTTTGCTCGAGAATCATTTTGCTGGGCATTTCTTTTTCACCTCCCGAAATGTGATGGATATAAAAAAATCTTTCTTCCCGCCAAAGACGCCCCGGCACGAAGAAAGACACACTTAACCATATAAAAAGTGAATCGCTCCTCGGCAGGAGAGCTGCTCGAAAGCCGCCTTTACGGGAACCTGCTGTCTTTAGAACGCGGATATTATAGCACAACAGAGCATGTTTGTCAAGCCCTTTTTTAAAAAAAGTGAAAATATTTTTGCGGGATGCGGTTGAGCCTATTGGCCGTGATAGTCCTCAAAAAGGTCGTTGGGGGTACATTCCAGGATATCACAAAGATTTTTGAGGTTTTCGAACTTGATGCTTTGCGTTTGATTGTTGACCAGCTTATTAAAATTTTGGTAACTGAGACCTAGTTGAATATATAGCCAGTACTTGGTTTTGTTCTTTTCCTTCAATATTTCCAGAATCCGCAAACGCATAGGCGCCTCCCAGTATGTGATGTACACATTATATACGAAAAAAAGCCTTGACAAATAGACACAAACATTATATAATGTATACATTAGATATATTCAGGGAGGATATACAAATGACAAAAAAGCTTTTGTGTTTAGTGCTTGCAATCGCTATGCTATCCGGCATGCTTATTGCTTGCAATCCCAAAGACCATGTGCACGAATATGGCGCATGGACGACAGAGAAGGAGGCTACGTGTAAGGCGGAAGGGGCTGTGACACGCAGCTGTGCTTGTGGGGAGAAGGAAACCTATCCGTTGCCGGTTACAGACGATCATCATCTTGATGCATCCGGTGTCTGCACTGTTTGCGGCCACACACACGCATTTGGTGGTTGGGTTGTTGTTTCAGCGGCGAATTGTGGTACGAGCGGTATTGATAAGAGAGTGTGCGAGTGCGGCGAATACGAGCTGCAGATCGTGCCGGCAACCGGTGAGCATCAATTTGATGCCGAGGGGCAATGCGCAATCTGCTCGCATTCGCATAGCTATGGCGCTTGGCAGGAGCTGGTGAGTCCTACCTGTGGGTCGGACGGCATTTTGATCAGCACGTGCAGCTGCGGTGCTGTCAGAAGAAAGAGCATATCCGCCAGTACCGCCCATATTTTCAACGACAGCGGTGTTTGCGTGCTTTGCGGCCATCTGCATTCCTGGAAGGAGTGGGTGGAAATTGGCGCGTCGGCTTCGAGCGGAAAAAGTGCGGCGATCCGGTACTGCGATTGTGGCGCCTTGGAGGCCAAGAGTCTGATTGCGGGATGCTCTCATACCTTTAATGATGTGGGTGTGTGCACAGCATGCGGGCATAAGCACGCCTTTGGTCAGTGGCATCATATTGTGGCCGCGACCTGTGGCAGGCACGGAACGCAGGCTGCGGCCTGCGAGTGCGGCGCGGTGACCACCCAAACGCTTTCCGCTACGGAGGAGCATCAATTCATTGATGTGGGCAGTGAATATATGGTTTGTCAAGCCTGCGGCGCTCGTCATTATCATCAATTTGGCGAGTACGTAACTGTGGAGGAGCCAAGCTGTAGCAAGGCCGGCAAGCAGCTCGCACTCTGTGCCTGTGGACAGCGTTCGGAGAAGGAAATTCCTAAAAACGATGAGCATAATTGGGCAAATGGCGCCGCATGCGCGGATTGCGGTGCCCTTTGTCCCGACGGATACGTTTTTACGGATGACGAAGGCAACCGCTGGCAAAAGGATGAGTGGGGCAATTTGCGCCGGTATGACGATCTGCCGGATGCGCTGGATTATGGCAACGAGGTGATCACCGTTCTGGGGTGGTCTGATGTGGAAAAGCCGGAATTTCAAAAGGCGGCAGGGGCGGACGATGCCCGTTCGCTTGCTATCGCGCAAAGAAACGCTGCTGTGGAGCGTCGACTGGGTGTAACGCTGAATTTCGTAACGGTGCCGGGAAACAGCTCCTCTATCAACTCGTTTGTTGCTCACGTAAAGACCGCGTTTGACAGCGGGCTGGCAAAGTTTGACTTGATCGCCACCTATTCGCGTACGCACGGCGCGCTGCTGGCCAGCGGTATGCTGACTGATATAGCGGCCATAGAAAATAGTTATCTTGATTTTGAAAAGCCCTGGTGGCCGGCGGATTTGCAGAAGGAGCTGGGGATCGGAGATTCGCTTTACGGCGTGACCGGTGACATCTCGGCAACCGCGATTGACGAGATGCATTGCGTATACTTTAATCAGAATCTGCTGAATGAGCTGTATGCAGACGAGGCGAGCGCATATTTTGCCAATCAGGCACACACGCTGACAACAGACAACACGGCGACCAGCTGGCTTTACGAGCTGGCACTGAAGGGACAGTGGACACTGGATGATCTGCTTTGCCTGTCCGGTGGCGTGTACAAGGCCTGGTCCGAAAACATCAGCGGAGAGCTGTCGATCCGTGATCGATTTGGCTTGTGCGGAGCAAGCTATACGCTATCCAGCCTGTATGGAGCCGCCGGACTTCGCCAAATCGCCGCGGATGATAGCCGGGTGTTGAAGGTTTCCGAGGACTATACGTCCTTGAAGACAGAAACGCTGATCTCCAAGCTCGGTGCGCTGATGAATAGCAACGATTGCTTTATGCCCGGAAAGGATGGGCAGGGATCACCTTATATTCGGCCGTTCCACAGCGGTAATGCCCTGTTTGCCGTGCAGTATATGGAGCTGGGGGAGGACTATTTGGTAGGTAACGAGGCGATGCCTCGTTACGGCGTGCTTCCGTTGCCCAAATACGATGCTGCACAGGAAAGATATTATACAACTTTGGGGAACGCTTATACTGTTTATTCAATCTTCAGCGGGTTCGATGCTCGAGGAAGCGCCGGGGCAACGTCGACGATGCTTTCTGCTGTGCTGGAGTGCTGGGCAAGTGAGGCGTATCGCAGAACCACACCCGTGATTCTGGAGGCTAATATGCAGCTGTCCGGACGGGCTACGCAGGCAGAGGCGGAGCTTTGCGAGATCATTCGCTCCAGTATGAGCTTTGATCTGGGCAATACGCTGTCACACGTGATCAACGGTGACAGCTCGTTGGATAGCATGATGATCTCTGCAGCTCTGAAGGGCGAGGAATGGGATCCCTCTGAGCAGATCAAGGATATCGAGGAGGCATTGCAGACCCTACTCGATGGGCTGAAGTCCTAACAGAAAAATGCTCCGCGCGGATTTCCGTGCGGGGCATTTTCCTTTATTCGTGATTCTTCAGCACTCGGCGGGCGGAGGTGATGAGGCGCTCACGGAGCCAATCGGGCTCCAGGATCTGTACGTTTTCCTCCAGAGAAAACAGCACGCCGAGAAAGGCCTCAATGCTGTGGAACTCGCACAGCACCGTGCTTTTGTCCTGCCTGCCGGTGATGAAGCGCTGTAGCTCCAGCTGCGTCAGCTTGCTTTGAAGGCGCAGCGTGGCGGTGTAGGGAATCTGCATTTGCAGGATCTCCTGATCGGCCGCGTGGCTGTCAGCACCGGTGACGCTGTCAATGTAATCCTCGCCGTTCGCGTTGGCGGTGTAGGTGGGGAGAGAAAAGGGAGCGGCGTAGTAAAAGCCCCGATGCTTGGCCGAGTAGGCCAACGGCGCCTCCAGCACGGTGCGCAGCTGCTCTACGTCGCGCTGGGCCTGCCGTAGGGAGATGCCGAAGCGCTCGGCAAGGTGTCCTGTGTTAGGGTAACGGCCGTCCGCGATGCGGGTGTGCAGCCATTGGATGCGGTCATTGGCACTCATGCTGTACCTCCGCGGCTTCTGCCTTGGCGAGAACCTGCACGTCGCGGCGTGCTCTGGCAGCACCGGTGGCACCGATGTAGACCGCCAGCCCCAGCAGCAGCAGATCCTGCACCAGATAGGGCACGCTATGGTAGGTGCCGGCTACAAAGGCCAGCAAATTGGAGCTGCCCGTGGTCAACGCGAGCAGAAAGGCCACGCCTGCGCTGGCGGTGGCGGCGCGGGGCATCCCCTCGCCTGCCAATGTGCGCAGATCGTAAAAGAGATATACCATCACCGAAAGCAGGGAAAGATGAAGGCTCATCTTGTGGGGAGCGTTCATAGGGGTGAAGGGGTCAAAGTAGGTAAAGCAGAGCAGCAGTGCCGCGGCCAGAATGGTGCCGTAGCCGCAAAGCAGCGTGGCGGAGAGAGGGGGCTTTTCTGCCAGAAAGCGCAGCGCAAAGTAAACGGTGGCTACCAGCAGTGCCAGCAGCCCGAAGATCCAAAGCCCTGCGGGGAGCTTGCTGTCGCCGCCGGAAAAGCAGGCCTCGATGAAATTGACGAGGAACAGCAGTGCCACAATGCCGGCGCCGCAAAGGCCGGGCAGGGTCGGCGCGGGAGCCGCGGTGGGGAGCGCTTCCTTTTTGATCCATAGGGGAAGGGAAGCGGCACAGAGCAGCGCCAGCGCCATTACCACGTAGTAGATGACGGTAATGGGGGCGGTGCGGAAATAGCCGGGATGGACGTCAAAGGCAGTCAGAAGTGCCACGGAGCGCAGCAGCGCGCAGAGCAGCGTCAGCGCACAGACGGCAACGTACCAAAGGCACAGGCGGCGGGAGGATCGCTTCATAAAAAGCACCTTTCCTTTCATTTATATATAAATAAGGGCTATTCGCGTCAACGAAACGGCGTGCGGAACGTACAATTAAAATTAGTATAGCATATAAATGTGAACAAATTGTAACCAAAATGGGCGGATTGGAAATTTTATTATCATTGAAACGGTTGATTTTTACAATCGGAAGTGATATAATGCTGCTGATAAGCCTTGCTATGGCTGAGACAATGGTGGTGTATTATGAAAAAATCGGTAATGATATGGTTGATCGCGCTTCTTTGCTTGCTTTTGACCGTTGGAGCCATTGCTGGGTGCGCGGCACCCTCGGGCGAGGGTGGAAGCGCAGGAAGCGGGGATGGCAGTGATGTCGGTACGGGAACGGGTGAAGGAGACTCCGGCAGCGGCTCCGGCTCCGGTGGAAGCGGCGGAGAGGGTCCCGGCGGTTCTCATCAGCATAGCTATGGTGCGTGGAGCGTTGTCGTAGAGGCAGGATGCTTGAGCGAAGGCGAGGAGCGCGGAGTGTGCGCTTGCGGCGACGTGCAGACGAGACCGATCGAGCCCAAGGGGCACAGCTACGGCGCGTGGAGCGTGCAGACGGAGGCCGATTGCATGACGGAAGGAAGTCGTGTGCGTGCCTGCGCCTGCGGTGATGAGCAATACGAGCCGATTCCCATAGGCGAGCATTCCTTGGGGCCGGAGGCGACCTGCACCGAGGATCAGATCTGTACGGTCTGCCTTACCGTCATGGTGCCTGCGGCACATCAGAACGTGGTCGTAGATGTGGCCGTGGAGCCTACCTGCTCTTCTGCGGGCTATACCGCCGGAGAGCATTGTAAAACGTGCGGCGAGGTGTTGATTCCACAGGAGGAGAGGGAAAGGCTGCCGCACACCTTTAACCGGAAATATTGCCGGGGATGCGGTGCTGCCGAGCTGGATGCAGAAAGCACCGGCCTCATATTTACCCCTAATACGGACGGCACCTGCACGGTGACCGGCTATGGAAGCTGCAATGATCTGGTCTTGGTGATCCCCACGTATTCCCCGGAGGGTGAATTGGTGACTGGGATCGAAAAAAACGCTTTTCTCAACGGAAGCTTTGTGGGGGTGGCATTTCCGCCGAGCCTCGAAACGATAGGAAATTATGCTTTTGCACAATGCCGTTATCTGAAACATGTGTACGTTCGGGATCTGGCGGCCTGGTGTGGCGTGGCAATAGGTGTGGATAGTGATATGTCCGCGTCGCCCTTCAACTACGCGTCGGAATTGTGGCTGAACGATACGCACATTACCGAGCTGGTGATTCCCGAAACGGTGACGGAGATCGGTTGTCGCGCCTTTGCGAGCACCGATATTGTGTCTGTCAGAATTCATGCCGGCGTGCAGAAAATCGGCGAGTACGCCTTTGCCTCCTGCGAATCCTTGACGGATATTCAGCTGGACGAGGGACTGACTCACTTGGGCGACGGCTTTGTCTTTGAGCGCTGCAAGACGCTGAAATCGGTAACGGTGCCGGGCAGTGTGACGGATATGGGCTCCAGCACTTTCAACTTCTGCAGTGAGCTGAGCGACGTCACGCTGCAGGAGGGCATCAGGATCGTGTCCGGCTTCAGTAACTGCAAAGCTCTTTCGACTATTACCATTCCACAAAGCGCGACTGCCATCGGTCACGGTGCCTTCTCTCACTGTGCCGCGTTGTCGGAGGTTGTGGTTCCGGACGGCGTGGCGCTGATCGATGCGCACGCCTTTAACTCTTGTGATGCATTACGCCGGATCACGTTAGGAGCGAGCGTGACGTCTGTGGGGGAAAAGGCATTCTGGAGATGCAAGGCACTGACGGATATCGTGCTGCCCGATGGGGTGACCCGGATCGGTGAAGAGGCCTTTAGTGAGTGCAGCGCTCTCGCGAACGTCACACTTGGTAAGGGACTGCGTGATATTGGCGCGATGGCTTTTGATAAAACCGCCATTACCTCGGTTACGTTGAGCGACGCCATACGAAGCATTGGCTATAGCGCTTTTCAATCCTGCGAAAAGCTGCTGACGGTGGTGATCCCCGCTACGAACGAGGAATTGGTTTTGGAGAGGGATATTTTTTACAACTGCACGGCGCTGGAGCATGTGACGCTGGAGGCTTATGTGAAGGAGATTCCGTCCCGGATGTTTGCCCAGTGTAAGGCGTTGACCGAAATTGCCTTGCCGGCGTCTGTGGAAAGTGTCAGGGGCTCTGCGTTTAATGATTGCGAGGCGCTGACTAAGGCTGATATGCCCGGCGTGACGCTCATTGAAGTGAGCGCGTTCAGCAGCTGTGTGGCATTGGTGAGCATCAATATGCCGGAGGTGACGGCGTTGGGGAAATCCGCGTTCGCCGGCTGTAAGCTCCTTCGCTCGATTATTTTGCCGGAGGGACTGGTGGAAATAGGTGACGGTGCGTTTAGCGGTACCAACCTGCAGTGGATGGTGATACCGCGAAGTGTAAAGACCGTTGGCGAGGATGTATTTCCTCTGAAGCAGCTCAGCAATGTATATTATGCCGGTGATGCAGCTTCTTGGGAGGCCATTGAGATGAGAAATGGCAAACGGATACTTACGGAGATGCTTAACTATTATGCGCAGGTGCAGCCTACCGGTGAGGGGCAATACTGGCATTATGTAGACGGTGTTCCAACAAAATGGTGAATCGCGTAATTTGAAAAAAAGGGGGGGCTTGCCCCCCTTTTTTGTAAATTTTGCGGTATTTGCAGGACGAAAACCGACCATTTTGCCTCCTGGGATGAAATTTTCTCTTTTGACGAAGAAAAAAAGAGGCGGAAAAGCGGGATTTGGCGCTATTTTTGTGCATATCGCCTTTAAAAGCGCGATGTTTCATTATAAGTTCTACTTTTTCTACAAAAGAAAACTCTTGCTTTTTTTTGAGAGTTATGGTAAAATAAACGAGTCTGATATGCGATGAAGCGAGAGGTTGCCGCGTAAGCGGGTAAATTTTCGCAGAGTATGTCCGTAACAATCGGGCGGAAGAGTGCGCAAAGCGCTGTCCGGTGTCCGACTTTCCCTACAGCTAACCCCCGGAAACTACCCATGCAATGCTGGTGTGGGCAAATCCGGTTTTTGTCAGGGAAGGGAAGAAACACCCGGCACGGTGTCAGAGTGTTCTCGCCCCAGATGAACCTGCGGACCCGAGTGCGATCCTTCATTATTATATATGAGACCGCCCCACGGGACGCAAAATTCAAAAAGGAGGCAAAAACAATGGCAGTCAAGGAAAAGATCAGAGTCAGACTGACGAGCTACGATCACACGCTCATCGATACCGCAGCAGAGAAGATCGTAGACGTAGCCAAGAGAAACGGTGCTACCGTTTCCGGTCCTGTACCGCTCCCCACGAAGAAGGAGATCATCACCATTCTTCGCGCTGTGCACAAGTACAAGGACAGCCGTGAGCAGTTCGAGCTGCGCACGCACAAGCGACTCATCGACATCATCAAGCCCACGCAGAAGACCGTGGACGCCCTGATGAGCGTCGAGCTCCCCGCCGGTGTTGAGATCGAGATCAAGCTCTGATTTCAATCGGCAAAACAAAGATAACAGTCGATGCCTGCGACATTCTATCGTACGGCAGCTCGGCAACTTTGTAAATCATGTTGGCGCGGCTCCCGTGTCCAACCAATAATTTACAGGAGGAATCCAAAATGAAAAAGGGTATCATCGGTAAGAAGATCGGTATGACT
>SVTA01000095.1 GCA_015064005.1 Oscillospiraceae bacterium | reverse complement strand
TATGAACGCTCAGAAGGCACGTGGTGTGGATTTCTCCAGCGGCGGCCTGATCAAGCGTGCCAAGGCGCTGATCCCCATTTTGATCCCGCTGTTCATTTCCGCCTTTCGCCGCGCCGACGAGCTGGCGGTGGCCATGGAGTGCCGTTGCTACCGAGGCGGCAAGGGGAGAACCAAGATGCGCGTATCACACCTGCGCGTGTGGGATTTTGCGGCACTCTTGCTGATGCTTGCGTTCGGTGCCGCTGTACTGTATCTGAATTGGCTGGGCATTGGCTATACGCTAAGGTGACGCGATGAAAATACTGTTAAAGATCGCCTATCAGGGCACGGCCTACTGCGGCTATCAGGTGCAGCCCAACGGCATTACCGTGCAGGAATGCCTGAACAAGGCGGCGCTTGCCGTATTCGGCTACGATTGTGATATTGTTGGCTGCAGCCGCACGGATAGCGGCGTGCACGCCAGAGCCTTTTCTGCCACAGTGTCCAAAAAGGGGCAGGGAAGCCTCGAAACCGCTATCCCCGCCGATCGCATTCCCCGCGCCCTCAACGCCCATCTGCCCCCGGATATTGCCGTGCTGTCAGCGCTTGCGGTGGCGGATGACTTTCACGCCCGCTACGACGTGATCTCCAAGGAATACGAATATCTCATCTATAACGGCCCGGAGCGCGACCCTTTCCTCAAGGATCGGGTCTGGCATATTCCCACGCCAATCTCCAACGTGGCGCTGGAGGCGATGCAGCAGGCCGCCGCTGCCTTTGTGGGTGAAAAGGACTTTACCGCCCTGCGGGACGGTGACGCGGACGAACACGCGGTGCGCCACGTTTTTTCCGCAAGCGTGACGAGGACGGGGGATATGATCTCCTTTCGCGTGCGTGCCGACGGTTTTCTTTACCACATGGTGCGGGTGATGACCGGCACGCTGATGGACGTGGCCAGAGGCAGGATTCCCGCCGGGGAGATCGCCGCCCGCATCGAGAGTCGCAACCGTCAGTTGATGGGCAGCACCGCGCCTGCCGCGGGGCTTTACCTCGATCGGGTATTTTATAAGGATTTTTAAAAAACATTTTGAAAAGCAAGGGAAAGGAGGCAAACGATGAACGAGCAAGAAAAGAATGCCGTGATCCTGCCCGAGGCAGCTGAGCTGCCCGCTGAGGCTGCGCCTCAACCGGCCGAAAAGCCGCTTGGTTATTGGGCTAAAATCGCAAGGATCTATCAATATACCGCCCGTGGGCTGATCGTTTTGCTGATCCTGTTCGTGGTGCTTTTTGCCGTGCTTTCGCCGAGTGCCTTCTCCTTTGACGGACTTTATTATTTTGTGAGAGATCTGGGCTCTGCCGCTTCGCTGGCCGACGGTGACGATTCCGTACTGTATTATACCTACGGCGAGGAGGGCATGATGCCCCTTGCCTATCATGGCGGCGTGGCGTTGGTTCACGGTCGCGGTATTGAGGTATATAAGGCAGACGGGCATCGCTCGTTGACGGTTTCTCTTGATATGAAAACCCCCCGCCTGACCGCCTCTCGCAATTACCTTGCGGCCTTTGATCTCGGCGGTACCACTTTTTCCATCTGTAATTCCTATGCCGAGCTGTATCGCGGCACCACCGAATTTCCCATCTACGGTATCACCGTTTCGGATACCGGCTACGTTGCGGTGATCACAGCCTCTGACAGAGCGCTTTCTCAGGTGCTGCTTTACGACGGCAGCTACAATCTGATTCAGCGCTTCTACCGCGGCAGCGCTACAGTTTCGGTGGCGCTCTCTGACAGCGGCCGCTATATCGCGCTGTTGGGCGCCCGGGCAAGTGGCGGCGTGCTGGATCTGTTTATGCTGGGTGACAGCGAGCCCTTTACCACCGTACAGCTTGAAAACGAGCTGCCCCTGGGGCTTGGCTTCACCTCCTCCACCACCGTTGCCGTGGTGACGGATCGCGTGCTGCACACCCTACACGTGGACGGCAAGCGCTACGGAACCGTTTCCTTCGCGGGCAATCCCCCCACCGCCTTTTCGATTGGAAGGGAGGGCATTGCGGTTGTCACCGAGCAGGACCCTACCGGCGGACTTTTCCGTGTCATCCGTGCAGGAAAAAAGGGTGATGTGGCCTTTGAATTCACCCTTGCGGACGTGAGGGCGATTTCACTTACGGGCGATGCGCTATGGACGCTTTCGGAGGGTGAGCTGCGGCTCTACCGCGCAAAGAACGGTGACCTGACGGCGACGCATTCCACCGATGCGGGCTACATTGGCCTGTCCGGCATCGGACAAGGTGACGCCTACGTGTTTTACGGCGCGCGGGCTGTCAAATATTCTGCCGCGAATTGAGGTGACGACCTTGAAATATATTCCCAATGCTTTGACCTTTTTGCGTCTGCTGTTGGTTCCGCTGTTTGCCATCTGCTTCTTTTTGGCGAGCCCGGCGGTTGCCTTGGTGCTGTTTTTGCTGGCCGGGGCCACGGATATTCTGGATGGGTACCTTGCCCGCCGTTTTTCCTGGGGCTCCACCCTTGGCAAGGTGCTGGATCCCGTGGCGGATAAGAGTATGCAATGTACGGTGTTGGTGGTGTTGGTCATTGCAGGCTACATACCGCTTTTGCTGATCATTCCGTTTATTTTGAAGGAGGTCGTGCAGCTGTTTTGCGGATTGCTCTTTTTCCGCTTTCGGCACGACGTAACCGTCAGCTGCTGGTACGGCAAGCTGGCCATCTGTGTATTTTACCTCACCGTCAGCCTGACGATTCTGTTTCGTGAGGCTTGGCAGGGGCTGCCCCTGCTGCCGATCCTTTGGATCGTGACGTTGATTTTGATGCTGTGCGCGCTGGTGGGCTACGTAGTCCGATACTCGCGGATCGCACGCAATATGAAGAATAATAAGAAGAATAATAAGTAGAAAGGAACGTCCACGGACGATACGATAGAAATGGTAATGTGTGCAAGGTGCCACAAGCGTGTGGCCACCGTATTTGTGACCAAGGTGGAGAACGGCGAGCGCAAGACCGAGGGAATTTGCGTCAAATGCGCCGCAGAGCTCGGTCTGCCCACCGATCAGATGATGGGCAACGTCATGGGCAAGCTGGGTATCACGCCCGATATGCTGCAGAACATGGAGGAGGAGCTGACCGGGCTGATCCAGGAAAACGGCGGCCTCCCCAGTGACGGCGACGATACCGAGGACGGCGGCGCCCCCGCCATTGATTTTCCCAAAATCTTCCGCGAGAGCGGGCTTTTCGGCAATACCAAGCCTGAGGGCGAAAAGAGTGAAGGGAAGAGTGATAAAAAGGAAAAAACACCCAAGGAAAAGCAACACAAATTCCTTGATACCTATTGCCGCAATCTGACAAAACGTGCGGCGGAGG
The DNA here is from genome assembly GCA_015064005.1 of Oscillospiraceae bacterium. Lineage (GTDB taxonomy): Bacteria > Bacillota > Clostridia > Oscillospirales > CAG-272 > Firm-07. The sequence goes on along the minus strand of SVTA01000095.1, from coordinate 5,138 downwards.
GTAAGCTGGACCGCATCGTGGGACGCGAGCGGGAGCTGGCGCGTGTCATTCAGATCCTGTGCCGCCGCCAAAAGAACAACCCTTGCCTCATCGGTGAGCCGGGCGTGGGCAAGACCGCCATCGCGGAGGCGCTGGCGCAGCGCATTGCCGAGGGCAATGTGCCCTATAAGCTGCGGGGCAAGGAGGTCTACCTCGTTGACCTGACGGCGCTGGTGGCCGGCACCCAGTTCCGCGGACAGTTTGAATCCCGCATTCTCGGTCTGCTGAAGGAGGTCACGGACGCGGGCAACGTCATTCTTGTCATCGACGAGGTGCATAATATTGTGGGCACGGGCGAGTCCGAGGGCGGTGTGAACGCTGCCAATATCCTCAAGCCTGCGCTGTCCCGGGGCGAGGTGCAGATCATCGGCGCCACCACCCTGCGGGAATACCGCAAATATATCGAGAAGGATTCCGCGCTGGAGCGTCGCTTCCAGCCCGTGACCGTTAACGAGCCTTCTCTCGAGGATACCGTGGAGATGCTTCGCGGCATCAAGCATTATTACGAGGCCTTCCACGCGGTTCATATTCCGGACGAGATCCTGCGCCGCGCCGTGGTGCTTTCCGAGCGCTATATCACCGACCGCTACCTGCCCGACAAGGCCATTGACCTGTTGGATGAGGCTGCTGCCAACCTCTCCCTTAACAGCTCCGTGCTGAACGAGAGCTACGAGATCAAGGAGCAGATGCTGGCCGAAAAGGAAAAGCGGGAGCGGATCGAGGCGGAGGACGCCGCCGACGAGAACGCCCAGAAGCGCCGCTATGAGGAGCTGGCCAAGATCAAGGCGAGAGAGCTGCAGCTTTCCGAGCGTCTGGCTCAGATCGAGCCCGAATGCGGCAAGGTCGTGATGAGCGAGGAGGAGCTGGCGCAGGTCATCGAGATCTGGACGGGTGTTCCCGCTGCCAATATCAGCGAAAACGAGTTTGAGCGCATCGACGGCCTTGAAAATCGCCTGAAAAAGCGCATTATCGGCCAGGATAAGGCCGTGGAGGCGGTTTCCCGCGCCATTAAGCGCAACCGCGCGGGCGTATCTTATAAAAGGAAGCCCGTTTCCTTCATTTTTGCCGGCCCCACGGGCGTGGGTAAGACCGAGCTGGTCAAAACCCTGGCCGCAGACCTCTTTGACAGCCCTGAAACCCTCATTCGCCTCGATATGTCGGAGTTTATGGAAAAGCACTCCGTTTCCCGCATCATCGGAGCGCCTCCCGGATATGTGGGCTACGACGAGGCCGGGCAGCTGACCGAAAAGATCCGCCGCAGACCCTATTCCGTAGTGCTGTTTGACGAGATCGAAAAGGCGCACCCCGACGTGCTGAACGTGCTGCTGCAGATCCTCGATGACGGCCGCATTACCGACGCTCACGGCAAGACCGTCAATTTTGAAAACACGGTGCTGGTGATGACCACCAACGCCGGCTCCGACAAGGCGGGGACGCTGGTGGGCTTCGGCTCTGCCGACGGCACCATGGAGGATGCCCGTACCGAAAAGGCGCTCTCCACCTTCCTGCGTCCCGAGTTCCTCAACCGCGTGGACGAGGTGATCACCTTCCGCAGCCTCGACGGCGATGATTTCAAGCGGATCGCCGCCATTATGCTGGGCGAGCTGCAGGCGGCGCTGGCCGAGCGGCATATCTCGCTCCGCTGGACGGATGCGGCACTGGCACTGATCGCGGAGCGCTCCTTCTCCCACAAGTACGGCGCGCGGAATATGCGCCGCTATATCCAAACCCACGTGGAGGATGTGCTGGCAGAAAAGATCATTGCCGACTATAACCGCTCCATCACCCACGTTTCGGTGAACGTGCAGGGCGGGGAGCTGAAGATCGAGGCACTTTGAGGAAATTTTCGCTCCAAATGTAAATTAAATGTAAACACTGTAAAAACCTCTTGTGTTTCGTTTAATATTATGTTATAATTTTTTCCGCTTGCGTGATGGCGAGCAAAAACACACACGGGATCGGATGCAGGGTTGGTGCCCGGCAAGCGCAGGGTTGCCTTGTGAGATCAACGTGGTGGAAAAAAACCAAAGGAGGACATCAAAATGTCTGTTATCACCATCAAACAGCTTCTCGAAGCAGGCGTCCATTTCGGACACCACACCAGAAGATGGAACCCCAAAATGCAGGAGTACATCTTCACCGAGCGCAATGGTATTTATATCATTGACCTCCAGAAGACCGTTAAGAAGTTCGAGGAGGCTTATGCCTTCGTTCGCGACCTCGCTGCCAACAACGGCACCATCCTGTTCGTAGGCACCAAGAAGCAGGCTGCCGACGCCATCAAGGAAGAGGCTCAGCGCTGCGGTATGTACTACGTAAACGTACGTTGGCCCGGCGGCATGATGACCAACTTCAAGACCATCAAGAGATCCATCGCCCGTCTCAACAGCCTCAACAAGATGCAGGAGGACGGCACCTTCGACCTCCTTCCCAAGAAGGAAGTTGCAGGCAAGCAGAAGGAGATCTTCGACCTTGAGAAGAGCTACGGCGGTATCAAGACCATGGAGACCCTCCCCTCTGCCGTATTCATCGTTGACCCCCACAAGGAGCGCAACGCCGTTCTCGAGGCAAAGAAGCTGGGCATTCCGGTTATCGCCATCGTTGATACCAACTGCGATCCCGACGACGCCGACTATATCATCCCCGGCAACGATGACGCTATCCGCGCCATCAAGCTGATCTCCTCCGTTATCGCTGACGCCGTAATCGAGGGCAAGCAGGGCGAGCAGACCACCGAGGCCGAGACCGCAGAGGCTCCCGCTGCCGAGGCTGCTGACGCAGAGTAATCTATCACTTTATAAATCAGGAGAATAAGAAAATGGCTAACATTACTGCAAAGGACGTTGCTGCTCTTCGTGCCCAGACCGGTCTTGGTATGATGGACTGCAAGAAGGCTCTCGTTGAGGCTGAAGGCGACGTTGAAAAGGCCGTTAAGATCCTTCGTGAGAAGGGCCTGGCTACCGCTGAGAAGAAGGCTGGCCGTATCGCTGCCGAGGGCCGCGTTGACGTGCTGACCAAGAACGGCTACACCGCTATGGTTGAGGTGAACTCCGAGACCGACTTCGCCGCCAAGAGCGACGCCTTCAAGGAGTTCGTAACCGGCGTGCTGGAGACCATCATTGCCAACAAGCCCGCTACCGTTGAGGAGCTGCTGGCTCTCAACTACTGCGATACCGCTGAGACCGTTCAGAAGACCCTGATCGAGAAGATCGCTATGATCAAGGAGAACCTCTCCATCCGCCGCTTTGTGCTGGTTGAGGGTATCACCTCCTCCTATATTCACGGCTTCGGCTCCACCGGCGTTATCGTGAAGTTCTGCACCGACGTTGCCGATAAGGCTGGCTTTGCTGAGTACGCAAAGAACATCGCTCTGCAGATCGCTGCAGGCAATCCTCCCCAGTACGTGAACATCGAGGATGTTCCCGCTGAGGCTGTTGCCGAGGAGAAGGCTGTGCTGATCGCTCAGATGAAGAACGACCCCAAGAACGCCAACAAGCCCGACCAGATCCTTGAGAAGATCGTTTCCGGCCGTCTTGGCAAGTTCTACGAGCGCGTTTGCCTCGTGGAGCAGGGCTACGTAAAGGAAGACAGCATGACCGTTGGCGCATACACCAAGGCTACCGCAAAGGAGCTTGGCGGCGACATCAAGATCTGCTCCTTCGTTCTCTATGAGAAGGGCGAGGGCATCGAGAAGAAGGAAGACAACTTCGCTGAGGAGATCGCAAAGCTCACCGGCAAGGCTTGATCGACCGACCGATTGAACCCAATAGAAGGGGACGCACCGCAGGGTGCGTCCCTTTTTGTTTTTGATGAAAAATTTATCAGCTGTTTTGCGAATTTCAAAAAAATACTTTACAAATGTTTTTTGATGTGATAGAATGGAAACGCCACACAATCGAATATCATTTTATCACCGAGAAAAGTGTACATTTTTACTTTGGTAAAAATGTATGCTCCTTTTCCGTATACTTTTTCTTGGTGATAAGTATCTGAAACGATTGTGTGGCAACAATGTGGAGCTATGCATTTTTCGGTGTGTGGCTCACATTGAGCCACACACTTTTTTGTTTAGAAAGGAAAAGAAGCATGAAAAAACTACTGATCGCATTTTTGATTTTGTCGGCGATGATCTTTGCCACGAGCTGCGATTCCGAATCGGAGCATGTCCACGCCTATGGTGAATGGCTTATCACCACAGCTTATAGCTGCGAAACGGCGGGGGAAGCCACACGCACTTGCTCTTGTGGGGAAAAGGAGACCAAAACCATAGCGCCACAACACACCCCCGGTGCGGCGGCAACCTGTATTACGGCACAAACCTGTACTGCATGCGGTAGCCAGCTTGCCCCTGCTACGGGCATTCATAACTACGGCACATGGGTAGAGACCACCGCGCCCGGTTGTGAGACCGAGGGTGTAGAGGCTCGTACCTGTGCCTGTGGCGATACAGAAACGAGACCCGTCGCTGCCAAGGGACACACTCCCGGTGCGGCAACCTGTACCACGGCACAGCTTTGTACCGTTTGCGATACGGAGCTTGTTCCTGCCAAGGGACACAGTTACACGGGCTTTACTTGTATCAACTGTGGCGAGTTGAAGCCTGTTAGTCAAGGTCTCGCGTTTAAATCACGCTATGACGGCACCTGCTATGTTAGTGGAATCGGAAATTGTACCGATGCGTATATTATCATTCCCTCTGCATCCCCTGATGGGGAACGTGTAACTGGCATTAGTTATGGAGCGTTTTGGTTTTGCGATAGCCTAATGGGAGTTATTATCCCAAATGGTGTGACTTCCATTGGCGATTCTGCGTTCAAAGGTTGCAGCAGTCTTACATCCATCAACATTCCCGATGGTGTGACCTCCATTGGCGCTTCTGCGTTCCGGTATTGCAGTAGCCTCACATCCATCAACATTCCCGATGGTGTGACTTCCATTGGCGATTGTGCGTTTTGGGGTTGCAGTAGTATCGCATCTATCAACATTCCCGATGGTGTGACTTCCATTGGCAACTATGCGTTCTACAATTGCACCGGTCTCACCTCCGTCACCATCGGGGATGGTGTGACTTCCATTGGCAACTATGCGTTCTACAATTG
>SVTA01000094.1 GCA_015064005.1 Oscillospiraceae bacterium | reverse complement strand
AAAGCGGGCAAGGAGTTTGCAGACGCCAAATGGCTGTAGCCACAGGGCCTTTCAGAGTCCTTAGCCACTTTTTCTTTGCAGGTGTGAGCCGCAAAGAAAAAGTTATCAAAAAGAAACGGCGTTTTTTGTGGGCCCCGCCCACACCCGCCAACTTTTAAAAAAGTTGGATCAAAACTTTCAAAAAAGAGTTTGTGCGAACAGTTCGACAAACACCAATTTATAAGTTCAAATATACATAAAACAGGGAACCGATCTACATTTTAGGGTATCAGCCCCGTTCGCGTTTGAAATTCTCTTTTTTTTGTACGTTTTTGTGTTTTTTGCGGCCAAATGCTTGACAGCATCGGGCAAAAACCTTACAATGAAATTACCGTAAATATAGGAGGGCATGCCTATGTATAAGATTTATAAGACCTCGCTTCACAGTGCCATCGATTACGCCGCCGAGGAGCTGAAAAAGTACCTGCGGATGATGCTGCTGTGCGGAGAGATCGACATCCGCTACGAGCCTGCCGCTGCCGACGGCTTCCGCCTCGGTCTGATGCAGGATTTCGGGCTTGACGTCTCCGACGTGGAGGATGCGGCACTGGATGATATTCTCTATATGGACACCGACACCGAGGGCGGCATCATTGCCGGTGATAACCCCCGCAGTGTGCTGCTGGCAGTGTACGAATACCTTCGTCAGCAGGGCTGCCGTTGGCTGTTCCCCGGTGTTGATGGTGAGATCATTCCCACCGTCAAGGAGCTTGCCCCCACAAAACTGCGCCACGTGCCCACCTGCCGCTTCCGCGGTCAGTGCAACGAAGGCGCGGAGTACCAGCAGAACATGCTGGAGGCCATTGAGTTCACCCCCAAGGTGGGCATGAATGTCTTTATGCAGGAGTTCCTGATCCCCTCTTTCTACTACCGTCACTACTACCGTCATGACCAAAATGAAGAAAACCGTCCGCCGGAGCCTGTTACCGACGAGACCATTTGGAAATGGAAGATCCAATGTGAGACCGAGATCGCGAAGCGCGGCCTCCAGTACCACGATATGGGTCACGGCTGGTCGGTGGATGCCATCGGCATTCCCTCCTACCTCCGTGATGACGATATAATGGTGCCCGCGGATGCTTATCAGTATCTGGCGGAGGTAAACGGCGTGCGCGACCTCTGGAAGCAGAAACCCACCTTCACGCAGGTTTGTATGTCCAATGCGGTACTGCGCAAGAAAATTGTGGATTACACCGCCGATTACGCCGAGAGCCACGGGCACGTGCATTACCTGCACTTCTGGCTGGGCGATGCCATGAACGCCCATTGCGAGTGTGCGAATTGTCGGGTAAAAACGCCCTCGGATTGGTATATGATCCTCCTCAACGAGCTGGACGCAGAGCTGACCAAGCGAAAGCTGGACACCAAGATCGTCTTTATCGCCTACACCGATACCCTTTGGGCACCGGTGGAGGAGCGGCTCAAGTGCAACGACCGCTTCACGCTGCTCTTTGCTCCCATTTCGAGAAAATACACCGAGCCTCTGACCGGTGAGATCGGCGATGCCAAGACGGTGCCCTACGTGCTGAATGCCAGCACCATGCCCAAGTCTCCCGAGCAGACCTTTGCCTACTTTGAGGAGTGGAAAAAGGTATGGCCGGGCAAGAACGTGGCGTACGAATATCACTTTTGGCGTCATCAATACTACGATGTTTGCAACATCCGTCTTGCCGAGGTCATCAACGAGGACGTGCGGGGCTATCAGCGCGTGGGGATCGACGGCATCATTGAGGACGGCAGCCAGCGCTCCTTCTTCCCCACGGGCTACGCCTTCTATACCTACGCACGCACCCTTTATGACAGTAGCCTCACCGCCGAGCAGATCGCAAAGGAGTATTTCTCCGCCGCCTTCGGTGAGGATTGGAAGGCATTCTACGACTACTTGAAGGAGCTGGGCGAGTGCTTCGATTTCGCATATCTCGAGGGGCGCAATTCCGCGGATTTTGAAAAGTGCAAATATTACAACCCCGCCCTTGCCGAGCAATTTGCCAAGGTGAAGGACGTGGTTGCCAAGGGCAGAGAGCTGATCCGTGCGCATTACAATTATCCCCTGCGCACGCAGACGGTGTCGGTGCGCCTGCTGGAGCTGCACGCCCTCTACTGTGAGATGCTGGCCGAGGCTCTGATCGCCAAGTGTCAGGGCAAGGATGACGAGGCCAACGAGCTCTTCCGTCACATGCGGGTAGAGTGCGGCAAGAAGGAGGCGTACTTCCAGCCCTGCTACGACCACTTCCTTGCCACTTATTCGCTTTCTACCATATTCAACACCCGTACCAAGTCCGAGGAGCCGGTGATCTATTGATATTTTAATTTTGATTTATAGGGGAGTTTGATTTGACAACGCGGCGGGGCTGCATGTACGCGAGGCCCCTTCCGGGAGGGGGCTCCCGTCGCAGACGGGTGGGGGAGCCTGCGTGTATGAAGGATCTTATCTCGCCATATCACGAGTGTTTTGCCATAGTCGCGCGAGCTCCCTCAGTCGCCTTCGGCGCCAGCTCCCTCCCAGAGGGAGCGGAGAGGAGATCTCCAGTGCGGCGTGTTCATCTGCTCGATAAACCCCAATTATCAAACACTTTTTACACAAAAATTCAAAATGCAAAGGAGAATGACTATGTTACAGGCAGGTTTTGCAAGACTGGATATGACGCCGCCTCTCGGCACCGCTCTTGCGGGATATTTTCACAAAAGAGAAATGAAGGGCATCCTTGACCCGCTTTCCATCAACGCCATCGCGTTGACGGCGGGTGAGGAAAAGCTGATCATCATCACCGTGGATCTGTTGGCGCTCGGTCTTGAACGCGGAAAGGAGCTCCGCCTCGCCATTGAGGAGAAAACCGGCGTGCCGGCGGACTGCGTCATCATTCAGGCACTGCATCAGCACACTGCCCCTCGCATTACGGAGGTGAAAGGGCTAAATTATACCAACGACGGCGCCTACCACGATCTGTTTATGCAGAAGGTGGTGGATGCAGCCGTGCTGGCGATGGCCGATGCCGCCGAGGCAACACTTTTTGCGGGCGAGTGCGAGACCGCCGAGCCCATCACCTTCGTGCGCCGCTATTGGATGAAGAGTGGCATTGTAGAGACCAATCCCGGCTTTTCGCGCTACGAAGAGATCGACCGTCCCTGCGACGAGCCGGATCCCACCGTGCATCTGCTGCGCTTCAAGAGAGAAAAGGGTGATATTGCCCTCGTCAACTTCGCCTGCCACCCCGACGTGATCGGCGGCGAGATGGTCTCCGCTGACTGGCCGGGCTTTGTCCGTCGCTACGTGGAGGCGGATCATCCCGGCGCTTCCTGCATCTTCTGCAACGGCTTCCAGGGGGATAGCAACCATCACTACTATCAGTCGGGCGTAGCCAAGCGCGGCATCACTCATTCCTCCCATATGGGACGGGTAGTAGCTGATACCGTAGCGGCTCTTTGGGAAAAGGCCACCCCCATGGAGGTACATTCCGTCGGCGCAAAGGCAGAGACCGTTTACACCCGTACCCGCATGGAGGGCGTGGAGAATTACGACAAATGCAAGGCGTGGTACGCGGCCTATGAGGCCGATACCTTGGGCTATAAGCCCCACATCACCGAGCTTGCCGCCAACAAGCGGGTGGTGGCGCTGCGTACCGCTCCCATTTTCCGTCCTGTGGTCGTTTCCGTCGGTCACATTGGTGACGTGATGCTGGCAGGGCTGGGCGGCGAACCCTTCACCTACTATATCCGCGGCGCCAAGGCCCTGAACCCTGACAAGATGCTGCTGACTTTCTGCCTTGCCAACGGTGACGGCGGCTATTTCCCCACGGCCAAGGCCTTTGATGAGGGTGGCTACGAGGCCTCCTCCTCGCCATTCACCCCTGCGCTTGAGGGTGAGATCGTTGATGCCTTCAAAAAATTGATGAAATAAAGGAGAAACCCAATGCTGAAAGCAGGATTTGCAAGACTGGATATGACCCCACCCTTGGGTGCCATCATTGCGGGATATTTTCACAAAAGAGAAATGAAGGGCATCCTTGACCCGCTTTCCATCAACGCCATTGCGCTGACGGTGGGCGAGGAAAAGCTGATCATCATTACCGTGGATCTGATGGCCCTGGGTCACGAACGCAACCTTGCGCTCAGAAAGGCCATTGAGGCAAAAACCGGCGTGCCGGCGGACTGCGTGATACTGCAGGCAATCCATCAGCACACCGCCCCCTGCATCACCGAGGCGGTGGGGCTGTGCTACACCAACGACGGCACCTACCACGATCTGTTTATGCAGAAGGTGGTTGACGCGGCGGTGCTGGCACTGGACGATGCCGCCGAGGCCGCGCTGTTTGTCGGCGAGGAGGAGGTGCCCGAGAAGATCTCCTTCGTGCGCCGCTATTGGATGAAGAGCGGTATCGTGGAGACCAATCCCGGCTTTGACCGTGCCGCGGAGATCGACCGCCCCTGCGACGAGCCCGATAACACCGTGCATTTGTTGCGTTTCAAGAGAGAGAAGGGCGATATCGCCCTCGTCAACTTCGCCTGCCACCCCGACGTGATCGGTGGCGAGTTTGTCTCCGCCGACTGGCCGGGCTTTGTCCGTCGCTACGTGGAGGCGGATCATCCCGGTGTTTCCTGTATCTTCTGCAACGGCTTTCAGGGTGACAGCAACCATCACTACTACCAGTCGGGCATAGCCAGGAGAGGTTACAAGCACAGTGCTCATATGGGGCGCGTGGTAGCCGACGGCGTCAAGTCCCTTTGGGAAAAGGTTACGCCCATGGAGGTCACCTCCGTCGGCGCAAAGGTGGAAACCATTTATACCCGCACGCGTATGGATGGCGTGGAGGATTACGACAAATGCAAGGCTTGGTATGACGATTATGAGGCCGGCAGATTGGATTATGAGCCGCATATGACCGAGCTTGCCGCCAACAGGCGTGTGAAGATGCTCCGCGATGCGCCCATCTTCCGTCCCGTGGTCGTTTCCGCAGGTCATATCGGTGACGTCATGCTGGCAGGACTCGGCGGTGAGCCCTTTACCTACTACATCCGCGCCGCCAAGGCCGTGAATCCCGACAAAATGCTGCTGACCTTCTGCATTGCCAACGGCTACGGCGGCTACTTCCCCACGGCCAAGGCCTTTGATGAGGGCGGCTATGAGGCCACTGCCTCGCCGTTCACCCCTGTGCTTGAGGGTGAGATCGTCTCCACAATGAAAAAGCTGATGAAGGCATAAGTATCCCAAAAGCGAAAAAGCATCCCGACGGCGACCTGCGGTAAGGCGGGTCGCCGTCGGGGCAATTTTTTAATATAGCTTTTTCGGTGTGTCGGTCAGCCCGGCGAGATAATCAAGAGAGACGTTGTAGTACCGGGCCAGCGTGATGAAATGGTGCATGGGCAGCTCACGCTTGCCGCTTTCGTATAGCTGATATTGCTGCCTGGATATCTTTAGAACCAGCGCGATGGCCTCTTGCTTTTTGTCCTGATCCTCCCGTAGGTCGCGCAATCTTTGGTAAATATGCATCATATGCTCCGTTCCGGGGCTGAAAGGCAGCTCCTTTTTGGTGATTGCTACAATTATAGCACAAGCATTCGAACAAACGCTTGACAAGCATTCAAACGAATGCTATCATGTATGCGCAAGCCCGGATTGTCGCCAATGTATTTAGAAAAGCACCCCGACGGGGTGCTTTTAACTTGCGAGATAGCCGCGCAGATAAATTGGGGTTTATCGGGATGTTCGCACGAACTTTTTGGGAAAGTTTTAGTCAAGTTTTTTCAAAAACTTGCGGGGCATGGGGCAGAGCCCCATACAGGGCATTTCTCTTTTGTTAGCTTTTCTCTTTGTGCCTCGGGTGTCAAAGAGAAAAGCGGGTGAGAAATTTGCAAACGCCAAATGGCTGTAGCCGCAAGGACCTTCAGATTCCTTAGCCACTTTTTCTTTGCAGGTGTGAGCCGCAAAGAAAAAGTTATCAAAAAGAAACGCCGCTTTTGTGGGCGCTGCCCACACCCGCAAGTTTTTGAAAAAACTTGACTAAAACTTCCCGAAAGGGCTTGTGCGAACAAAGCGATAAATCAAAATTTGAACATCTCCGTACAAAGCCTTTACTTTTTTCTTTGGATGTGATACAATGATGGTGCAGAAGACTGGCGGGATGTCGGCCAAAATTGAAAAAGCATTCGACAAAACGGAACAAAAAAGGAGAACACTATGATCATTAAGGCAAGCAACTGCAAGGCAGACGCAAGAAAGAATATGAAGGGCGGCGACGGTACGGTTTACGTGACCGAATTTGTGACCCCCAAGGAATTAAACGAAAAGGGCAGGCTGTTCGGCAATATCCACCTTGCCCCCGGCGCCTCCATCGGCTACCACGTGCACGAGGGCGAGAGTGAGCTCTTTTACGTGGTGCGGGGCGAGGCCGTGTATAACGACAACGGCACGGAGTACCCGATCTCTGCGGGAGATACCGCCATCGTCACCGCAGGCAACGGTCACGCCGTTGCCAATCGCGGCACCGATCCTGTGGATCTGGTAGCGCTGATCGTTTACGCGTAACCCCACAAAAGAGGCTGAGCCACATCTGGGGCTCAGCCTCTTTTGCGTTTTCAGCTGAAATATTCCGGCGCGCAGGGCTTTCCCTCAGCGGCGGAGCGGATGGCAGCGTGACAGACGGCAACTGTATTGGCGCCGGCCAGCACATCGCATTCCACGGGTGCATCCTCCAGAATGATGCGGCACATATCCTCGATCTCGGCCGTCATATTGTGGCTGTTGATGTCAACGGGCAGCTCCGTGGGAAGATAGGTGGTTTTCTGATGTGCGCCGTCTTTCGCGTAGGTGTAGTCCTGATAGAGCGTGAGGGTAGGGGATTTGTTGTCGGTGATGATGGTGCCCTTGGTGCCGTAAAGCACGGTGCGCATGGTGTAGGGACGGTGGCAACCGATGGAGGTCATCACCTTGCCGATAACGTCGTTCGGGTATTTGAAAATGGCCACGGTGCAATCGTCCACCGGCCAATGGGGAAGCGCCTTGTGGTTGGCGTAGGCAAATACCTCCGTGGGGTCGCCCGCGATCCAACGGAGCAGATCTACGGCGTGACAGCCGCCGCCCACCAAGGGGTAACGCAGGTTGACGGGGTCGCGCCGCCAGCCGTCGATATCCTCAATGATATCGTAATTGTGGGCGTACTCGGACTCCACAAAAAACAGCTCTCCGATCCTGCCCTCATCCACCAGCTGCTTTGCCAGGATAAAGGCGGGCGTCTTGCGGCAGACCTGACCGACCATAAACTTTTTGTTCGACTTTTTGGCCGCCTCCACGATGGCGCGGCAGTCCGCCATGGTCATGGCAAGGGGCTTTTCGCAAAGCACGTGGTAGCCCGCCTCCAGCGCAGCCACCGCCTGCTGCCGGTGCACCTGGTCGGGGGTGCAGATCACCACGCAGTCAAAGCCGCCTGCGCGGAGCATGTCGTTATAATCGAGATAATAGGTACTGAGGCCGTATTTTTCGGCGCAGGGGCGGGCAAATTCCTCATGAATATCGCAAATAGCGGCAAGCTCCGCAAAGGGGAGCTTGCGAATGCCCTCGATGTGGCTTTTGGCAATGCTGTGAACGCCGACAACCGCAAAACGAACCTTTTTGTTTTCCATTTTGGTGCTCCTTGAATTTTTTTCCTCCGGGCTTTTCATTTCTCGCATTTTGTGATATAATGGTGATGCGGGAGCAGAATGCACCAGAGCTCTTGCTTTGATTATATCAGCGTTCTGACCATTTCTTCAAGTGTGTATTGTTGTTTGTTTTCTTCATTTTGTTGTTTTGAGGTAAGAGCATGAAATATGAGATCGATCCCGTCGGCAGCTGGGAGCCTGTGGTCACAGGCAGCTATGCCGATCCCGAAGCACCGTTGGACGCGCTTTCTTACGGCCCCGTGGTTCGTGAGCTGTATTGCTTTGAGTGCAACGTCGGCGGCTACGGCTCCATCACCGTCAACGGAAATCATTTTGCCGTCAAGCCGGGGGATTGCTATATCGTTTTGCCCGGCGATACCGTGTCCTACGCCAGCGATGCGCGAGACCCGCGTCGCGGGGTCTGGTGCTTTGTTTCGGGGCGACGTGTGGGAGAGCTTTTGCGCGGCACCGGCATCACATCCGACGCGCCTTTTTTGCCGACGGCGCTGTGTGAGGCGTTTTACGAATGCCTTTGTCGCATACATGAGCTGCGGGAGGAAACGGGGCTGGGAGTAGAGCTTCGCCGTACCGCTTTGATCTATGAGCTGCTTGCTCTTTTGAACAAGGACACACCCATTCTCAGCAAAAGCCATTGGGTGGATCGTGCCATTGCGATCTTCGAGGCAGGCTATTTCGAAAGGCTGACTGTTGCCGACGTGGCGCGGCAGCTTGGCTTTGAGCGCACCTATTTTTCGGTGATGTTCAAGGAAAAAACCGGTGTTTCCCCTCATGCGTACCTGACCTCCATGCGTGTTCGAAAGGCAAAAAAGCTTTTGGCGGAGCATGACTATACGGTGGGAGAGGCGGCAGAGGCGGTGGGACTGGATCCTCGCAATTTTTCGAGAATCTTCAAGCGCGAAACGGGACGGCACCCCAAGCATTACAAGACGTAGGCTGGTGCGGAGCGGCGACAGGGATTTATAAATTTTGATTTATCGGTGGGGAAAGGTGGAGCAGGAGGAGGGCGCTTTTGCAAAAGCGCCCTCCTCCTGCTCTTTCTTTGCCTACGGCAAAGAAATTCACATCCTCCTCCCCCAAAACCTTCAAAA
>SVTA01000093.1 GCA_015064005.1 Oscillospiraceae bacterium | reverse complement strand
TCCCTCCCCCACATAATCATATATTTTTCCTACATCTATTGACTTTACGCGCGCGTTTATGATATAATAGTAGCATCTTTTTTTCCCGGAGGTTTATGATGATCAAGCTGACAAATAGCGGCGTATATCTGGTGGACGGCAAGCCTGCCGCCACGGCGCCGATCTCTGCTGCCGAGGCACGGCAGAACACCATTGCCGCAGGCATTCTGCAGGCACACAACCAAAGCGGCGACAGCGAGGCGCTGCGCATCCGCTTTGACGCCCTCGTTTCTCACGATATTACCTACGTAGGCATTATCCAGACCGCCCGCGCCAGCGGCCTCAAGGAGTTCCCCCTCCCCTATGCCATGACCAACTGCCACAACTCTCTTTGCGCCGTTGGCGGCACCATCAATGAGGATGACCACGTGTTCGGTCTTTCCGCCGCCAAGAAATACGGCGGCATCTACGTGCCCGCCAACCAGAGCGTCATTCACTCCTACGCAAGAGAGGAGCTGACCCGTTGCGGCGGCATGATCCTGGGCTCCGACAGCCACACCCGCTACGGCGCGCTGGGCACCATGGGCGTGGGCGAGGGCGGCCCCGAGCTGGTGAAGCAACTGCTGAAGAACACCTACGACATCAAGCGCCCCGAGGTGGTGCTGGTGTATCTGACCGGTACGCCCAAACGCGGCATCGGCCCCCACGACGTGGCACTGGCTCTGGTGGGCGCGACCTTCGCCTCCGGCTTCGTGAAGAATAAGGTGCTGGAGTTCGTCGGCCCCGGACTCAAGTCTCTCCCCATGGATTTCCGTAACGGCATCGATGTGATGACCACCGAGACCACCTGCCTTTCCTCCATCTGGGCCACCGACGAGGTGGTGAAGGCGCATTACGAGGCCCACGGCAGAGCTGACAGCTACCGCGAGCTTGCCCCCGGCAGCATCGCCTACTACGACAGCATGATCGAGATCGACCTCTCCAAGATGGAGTCTATGATCGCCCTGCCCTTCCACCCCTCCAACGTCTATACCATTCATTATTTTAACCAGCATGCCAAGGAACTGCTGCAGAAGGTAGAGGAGGAAGCCGCCGCCAAATTCAAGAAGGCGAAGTTCGACCTTACCTCCAAGGTGCGCGCCGACGGCTCCGTGATGGCCGATCAGGGCATCATCGCAGGCTGTGCCGGCGGTATGTTTGACAGCATCAGCGAGGCGGCGGACATTCTCCGCGACGGCAGCACCGGCAACGGCTATTTCTCCCTCTCGGTCTACCCCACCTCCGTGCCGGTTTCTCTGGAGCTGACCCGCGTGGGCGTTACCGCCGACCTGCTTTCCGCGGGCGCGGTGATCAAGCCCTCCTTCTGCGGCCCCTGCTTCGGCGCGGGCGATGTGCCCGCCAACAATGGGCTTTCCCTGCGTCACACCACCCGTAACTTCCCCAACCGCGAGGGTGCCAAGCCCGGTGAGGGACAGCTTTCGGGCGTGGCGCTGATGGATGCCCGCAGCATCGCCGCCACGGCGGCCAACGGCGGCGTGATTACGGCGGCCACCGACCTTGACTACGACGTAACCCCCCGCACCTATCATTTTGACAAGAGCGTGTACGAAAAGCGCGTGTACTACGGCTTCGGCAAGGCAGATCCTTCTGTCGATCTGATCCTTGGCCCCAATATCACCGACTGGCCGAAGCAATATGAGCTGGCAGACAATCTGCTGGTAGAGCTTGCCGCCGTCATTCGCGATTCCGTCACCACCACCGACGAGCTGATCCCCTCGGGTGAGACCTCCTCTTATCGTTCTAACCCCCTGCGCCTGTCCGAGTTCGCCCTCTCCCGCCGCTGCCCCGACTACGTGGGACGCAGCAAGGCCGTGGCCGCCGACGAGGCCGCCCGCCGCGAGGGTAGCGTTTCCGAGAAGCTGAAATTCGCCCTTTCTGCCGTGGGCAATGCCGACGAGCTGGCACGGAACACTCAGTTCGGCTCCTGCGTCTTTGCCAACCGTCCCGGTGACGGCTCTGCCCGCGAGCAGGCCGCCTCCTGCCAGAAGGTGCTGGGCGGCTTTGCCAACATCTGCTACGAGTTTGCCACCAAGCGCTATCGCTCCAACTGCATCAACTGGGGCATTCTTCCCTTCACCATTGACGAAAACGAGCCCTTCCCCTACGAGGTGGGCGACTTTGTGTTCGTTGAGGGCATCCGCAAAGCCATTTTGGAGGATAACGAAACATTTTCCGCCAAGGTCATCCGTAAGGATGGCTCCGTGCATCCCATCACCCTCTATGTCAAGGGGCTCACCCCCGACGAGAAGGAGATCATCCTCGACGGGTGCCTCATGAACTACTACGCCGCGCAGAATAAGTAAACAATTACGCCTTGTTCCCACCCATCAGCGGACGCCTCGCTATACGAGGCTTCCCCTTGAGGGGAGGCTCCCGCGCAGCGGGTGGTGAGGTGTAGCCGCCAAAGGCGGCGTTCTGCCTTGTGTTTAACGGATGCTTCGCATCCTACACCTCATCCGTCTCGCATTCGCTCGCCACCTTCCCCTCAAGGGGAAGGCTTGCAAAGCAAGCCGACGCTTGAGGCGCAGGGGGAAGGCTTGCAAAGCAAGCCGACGCTTGAGGCGCAAGGGGAAAAGGACAATTTTTTAATTGGTAATAAAAATGAACCGTATCAGAAACGCCAAGCTTACAAACGTTGCCAAAGCGCTGCGGCGGCAGATGACGAAAGAAGAGCGACACCTGTGGTACGACTTTTTGAAGTTGCTGCCGCAAACCGTCAACCGTCAAAAGGTCATCGGTCGCTTTGTAGTGGATTTTTACTGTGCAGAGGCGAGATTGGTCATTGAGGTCGACGGCTCAGGCCATTACACTGACGAAAAGCGCAAAGCAGATGCGGAACGGGATGAACAGCTTGCCAAAATGGGCATTTCCGTAGTACGATATTCCAATTCAGATATTCAAAGAAAATTTGACCAGGTCTGTGCAGATATTTTACAGCATATTCAAGCACAAACATAGGTGAATAGAAAAGGAGCTTTTTATGGCCAGATGGACACCGCAGATGAGATTGGAGCGTCTGCTCCCTACGCCCAAGAGCTGCGAGATACACGAGGGGCTGCTGACGATCCCGTTTACCGTAAAAACCGAGGAGACCGCATGGCACACCTACGCCGAGACCCTTTCCGCTTCGGTGGAAAAGCTCTTCGGTCACAAGGTGACGGAGGGCGCAGGCATCCTTCTACGCCGTGACGGGAGTCTCCCCCAAAGCGGCTATCATCTTGACAGCACCGGCGAGGGCGTGGTGCTCACCGCCGCCACCGACGAGGGCATCTGCTATGCCATGGCAACCGCACTGCAGATGATGGAGCTCACTGCCGCAGGACTGACGCTCGGCCGTGCCGTCATTACCGACGCCCCAGATCGCGATTACCGTACGCTGATGGTAGATCTGGCCCGCGAGTGGCACAGCTTCGACACGATCCTCCACTACGTGGACGTATGCTTTATGCTGAAGCTCCGCTATCTGCATCTGCACTTTATTGACAGCCAACGCTACACCTTACCCTCCGCCTCCTTCCCACGTCTGAACGCCGACGGCGAGCATTACTCAAGCGAGCAGATCCGGGTGCTTCGCGCCTATGCGAAGGCACGCGGCGTCATTCTGGTGCCTGAATTCGAGACCCCCGGTCACGCCGCCATGCTAGTCAAGCAGTACCCCGAGGTGTTTGCCAACGAGATGGATGGCGAGGGCGGTACCATGGTGACCGAAACCGGAGAGACCATTACCGCCGCCAACATCGTTTGCGCGGGTAGCGAAAAGTCCATGGAGGCAACGAAAATTCTGCTTGCCGAAATTGCCGAGATGTTCCCCGAGTCGCCCTATATCCATATCGGCGGCGATGAGGCCAACATCAAGGCGTGGCGCGGCTGTCGCGTCTGCCGCGACTATATGCAAAGGCACGGTATTAAGGACGAGAAGGAGCTCTACTCCGAATTCGTGGGTCGGGCGGCCAAGGCCGTGTTTGACCTCGGGCGCACCCCCATTGTGTGGGAGGGCTTTCCCCGTGAGGGCGTGCAGTACATCCCCAAGGAGACCATTGTTATTGCGTGGGAATCCAAATACCACATGGCCTACGATCTTTTGAATGCCGGCTTCCGCATCATCAACGGCTCCTGGCAGCCCCTCTACATCGTGCCCTCCCTGCGCCGTCGCTGGAATTACAGCGATATTATGGGGTGGAATATTTTCAACTGGCAGCATTTCTGGGAGCATTCCGAGGCAAAGCTCAACCCCATCACCGTGCCCGCTACCGATCGGGTACTGGGCGCGCAGATTTCCGCGTGGGAATGCACCTACGATATGGAGATCGGCCGCGTGATGGAAAACTGCGCCGCGCTCTCGGAGCGTGTATGGAACCTGCGCCGTCTGCACGATGACGATGCCATCCGTTCCCACATTGAGGCAGCCGTGATGCAAACGGCGCGACTGATCGCAGAAAAGTAAGGTATTGCTATGATGAAAACGTATATTCCCGGTATCGAGCCCGTGGGCGGCGGTCTTGATATGGCCGAGAGCTTCCGCTTGATCTCCTCCATCGGCTGGGGGGCGACCTTTACCGGCTGGAATCCCGAAAAAACCGAGGAATGGGCAAACACCGCCGCCAAATGCGGCCTTGTGTACCAGTCCATCCACTCCCCCTTCAGCGGCGACTGCCGTGTCAGCCACCTGTGGCAGGAGGGCGAGGCGGGCAGACTCGTTGCCGACAAGCTCATTGCCTGCGTCACCGATTGCGCCCGTTTTGACATTCCCGTCATGGTCATCCATCCCTTCATCGGCTTCAAGGATCACACGCCGACGGAGGTGGGGCTTGATAACTACCGCCGGGTGGTGGAGGCGGCCAACAAGCTGGGCGTGACGCTCGGCTTTGAAAACGTGGAGGGCGAGGAATATCTCGCCGCGCTGATGAAGGAATTCTGGAACGAGCCCTGCTGCGGATTTTGCTTTGACAGCGGTCACGAGCAGTGCTACAACGGCGGCCGCGATATGCTGGCGCTGTACGGTGACAAACTCTGCCACACTCATTTTAACGATAATCTTGGTGTTTACGACCCCACCCTTACGTGGGAAAACGACCTGCACCTGTTGCCCTTCGACGGCATTGTGGACTTTGCGGGTGTGATGGATCGTATCAACCGCACCCCCTATGAGGGCGTGCTGAATTTTGAGCTGACCCTCAGCAGCAAGCCCGGTCGCAATGACCACAAAAAATACCGCGACATGGGGCTGGAGGCCTTTTATGCCACCGCCTACGAGCGTGCGTGCCGCATTCTTGCGGGCAAATGACCCAAAAGGAGCTTTACGATGAAAACAAGAGCAGAATCTTACTTTGGTATTCACTGCGACTTCCACGCCAAGCCCTCCAAAAACGATACCATCGGCACCAATCTCCGCGAGGAGGATATCCGTGAGATCTGTCGCACCCTGCAGCCCGATTTCATCCAGATTGACTGCAAGGGTCATCCCGGTTGGGCCTCCTACCCCTCCGAGATCGGCAATGCCATGCCCCATTTTGTGGGCGATCCCCTTTCTCTGTGGCGCAAGGTGACCCGTGAGGAGGGTGTGGCACTTTATATGCACTACTCCGGCGTTTACGATATCAAATACTGCAACGAGCACCCCGAGGAGTGCACCATGCTGCCCGATGGCACCTTGAAGGAGGGCGCCACTCGTCTTGGCGGTAAGTACGTAGACGAGCTGATGATCCCCCAGCTGTGTGAGCTGGCGGAAAAATACGAGATCGACGGCCTGTGGATAGACGGTGACTGCTGGCGAGCCGCCGCTGATTTTCACCCCGAGACCCTGGCCGCCTTTGAAAAGGCCACAGGCATCGACCTTGGCGGCAAGCTGCCCGCCACTCCGCAGGATGACTATTACTATGCGTATGCGGAGTACCACCGCGACCTCTTTAAAAAATATGTCAATCACTACGTGGATACCCTCCACGCCCGCTTCCCCAAGCTGCAGATCTGCTCCAACTGGGCGTTCAGCGATCATATGCCGGAAGCGGTTTCCGCTAACGTCGATTATCTTTCCGGCGATCTGAGTCCCACCAATTCGTTGCACTCCGCCCGTTATGCGGGACGTGCGCTGGCACAGCAGAATTACGTGTGGGATCTGATGTCCTGGAACTTCCGCATTGCCATCGGTGACCGCGCCGCTTGCATTTCCAAGCATAAATGTCAGATCATGCAGGAGGCGGCCACGGTCATCGCCCTTGGCGGTGCGTATCAGAACTACGTGATGCAAAACAACGACGGCTCGCCGCAGATGCACGAGCTTCGTGAGCTCCGCGAGCTTTCCGAGTTTATGAGAGAGCGCAAGCCCTTCTGCTTCCGTGGCAAGCCCGTGCATCAGGCGGCATTGCTGCTTTCCACCTTTGACCGCAAGCGCGAGACCTCGCAGCTCTATTCCCGCGCAGGATACAAGCGCGTGATGGGTATGACGGCGCTGCTGGCCGATATCGGTCAATCCTTTGAGATCCTCAGTGAGCATAATCTTTTGGAGCATTGCGCCGACTACGAAATGATCGTGGTGCCGGAGCTGTTCTGCGGTCTTGAGGCCGATATGACCAAGGCTCTGCTGGACTATGCCAAGGCAGGCGGCAAGCTGATGCTTTGCGGCAAAAAGACCTGCGAGTTCTTTGCCGAGAACGGTGCTCCCTTTTCCTTGAAGGAGCTGCCCGAATACTTCTTGCCCGGTGAGAAGGCCTACGATAACGGTGGCGACACCGGCCATAAGATCGACGCTATACCCAAGCACCGCTGTTACGTATTTACCGAGAGCGACCGTCATTACGGCGCGCTGTTCTCTCCCACCGTTCCCGTAGCGGAGGATGCTAAGGTGTTTGCCCGCGTGACGCGGGATACCACCATGGAGCACGATCCCATCGCCGTCACCCTTCCTTACGGCAAGGGCACTGTGGCAGTTGTCGGCTTCGACATCGGCTCGCAGTACATTGCGGGTGCGCAGTACCAGCACAGAAGCCTCGTCCGTCACATAGCCGACAGCCTTTACACACCCCTGTGCCGCGTGGAGAAGGTTTTGGGACTTCTTGAGATCGTGTGCCTTCAAAAGGACGGCAAGCTGATGCTTCAGCTGTTGAACGGCAACGGTCGCCATACCGATCCGACCTCGGCCACCGAGGATTTTATCCCGCCCGTTCTGGATATCAAGCTTTCCGTCGCTCTTACAAAAGCCCCCAAAAAGCTGATTTTGCAGCCTGCGGGAAAGGACCTTGCTTTTACCTATGAGGACGGTCGCGCTACCGTTTCCGTAGACCGCGTCAACATTCACAGCATTATCGAAATTGTGGAATAAACCATACCGTTTACCCACTCATTTATATTTTTCAAACTGTTCGGAGGTATTGAACTATGAAAAAGATCAAGATGACCACCCCCCTCGTCGAGATGGACGGGGACGAAATGACCCGCATCCTTTGGCAGATGATCAAGGATGAGCTGCTCTGCCCCTTTGTGGACCTGAAGACCGAATATTACGATTTGGGGCTTCCCGAGCGCGAGAAGACCCGCGATCAGGTGACCGTGGACTCCGCCAACGCCGCCAAAAAATACGGCGTAGCGGTCAAATGCGCCACCATCACCCCCAACAAGCAGCGCGTGGAGGAATACGGACTCACCGAGATGTGGAAATCCCCCAACGGCACCATCCGCGCCATGCTGGATGGCACTGTATTCCGTGCCCCCATCCTCATTGACAGCATCCGCCCCGCCGTACGGAACTGGAAAGCCCCCATCACCATTGCCCGTCACGCCTACGGCGATATTTACAAGGCAACCGAGTACCGCGTCCCCACCGAAGGCAAGGCAGAGCTGATCTTTACCGACAGTGAGGGCAACGAGACCTTCCGCGAGACGGTCTACGACTTTGAGTGCAAGGGCGTATTGCAGGGCTCCTACAATAAGGATAGCTCCATCCGTTCCTTTGCCCATTCCTGCTTCAATTATGCCCTTTCCACCAAGCAGGATCTTTGGTTCTCCACCAAGGACACCATCTCCAAGCAGTATGATCAGACCTTCAAGCTCATTTTTGAGGAGATCTACGAAAAGGATTACAAGGCAAAGTTCGAGGAGGCGGGCATCACCTACTTCTATACCCTCATCGACGATGCGGTCGCTCGCGTGATCCGCTCCGAGGGCGGCTTTATCTGGGCGTGCAAGAACTACGACGGCGACGTGATGTCCGATATGGTCTCCACCGCCTTCGGCTCTCTGGCCATGATGACCTCGGTGCTGGTTTCCCCCGACGGCAAATTTGAGTATGAAGCAGCCCACGGCACCGTCACCCGCCACTACTACCGCTACTTAAAGGGTGAGGAGACCTCCACCAACCCCATCGCCACCATTTACGCCTGGTCGGGGGCGCTGCGCAAGCGCGGCGAGCTGGACGGCCTTGCGGATCTCGTCACCTTTGCCGATAAGCTGGAGGCAGCCTGCATCAAGACCCTTGACGACGGCATCATGACCAAGGACCTGGTGGGGCTTGTGACCCCCGGCACCCCTGTCACCGCCGTGACCTCCAAGGCGTTCATCGCCGCCATCCACGAAAGACTCGAAAAAGCGCTGGCATAAAAAAAAAGAGAGCAAACAGTAAAGCGTGATGTTCTTAGCGGAGAAATAACGAATTAATTTACTTTAGCTAATACGCAGTAAACAAATAATTAGCCCCGACAGATTTTTGAAGTCTGCCGGGGTTTTACCATTATTCCCAATGATATATAATTTTTTCTGCATCCATACTGATCTCAAAGCACCAATATTTGTTTTTTTCTCGGATATTAAAAAACAGTATTATCTCTCCAAAGCTGTCAATTGC
>SVTA01000092.1 GCA_015064005.1 Oscillospiraceae bacterium | reverse complement strand
TTCACGCTGAAGACGTAGACGTGACAGCCGTGCCCGACGTCTCTGAGGGCAAGATGCTGCTGATGAGCCCCGACGTCCTTACCGCCATTGCGGAGGCGGCGCTGGCAGATTCCTACAAGCAGGCCTCTCTCTTCTTTCAAAATGACACCGAGGCAAGAAAAGCATCCGAGGCACTGCAGGAGGCAGGCTATATCGCCGTGCCCTCCTACACCGAATATTCCCCGGAGCCCGGCGAGACCGTGCTGAATATGGTGGCGTCTATCTTCCTTGCGCTCATCTGGCTGCTGGCCATCGTATTCCTGGCCTTCTTCATCAACCTTTGCTCCGGCCGTGCCCTTTCCGCCTTCAAGGGCGATATGGCCATCATGCGCTCCATGGGCATTCCCGTGCGGGTGATCCGCGTGGGTATGTATACCCGCATGCTACTGGCGCTCCTGCCCGCCTGCGTGCTGCTGGCGGTGCTGGCAGTGGCCATCTTTACCTCTCCCGTGCTGAACGAATATTTCGTCTACCTCTACCTGTGGCAGTACGCGGCGATCTATGCCGGCATGCTGCTGCTGACCGTGCGCATCACCTACACGCAGGTGAAGCGTCTGTTTGGTGAAAGCGTGAAAAAATCCCTGAAAGGAGGCGGGGTCGCATGATCGAATTAAAGCATCTGCATAAATATTTCAACAAGGGCAAGCAGAACGAGATCCACGTGATCAATGACGTTTCCCTCTCCCTTCCCGAACGGGGTATGGTGGCCATTTTCGGCCGCAGCGGCTGCGGCAAGACCACCCTCCTGAACGTGATCGGCGGTCTTGACCGCTTTGGCAGCGGCACGCTGACCGTGGCGGGCCAAAGCATCAAAAGCGACACCGACACCATCCGCAACCGCTATATCGGTTATATCTTTCAGAATTACAATCTTTCCCGGGAAGAAAGCTGCTATGACAACGTAGCCAACGCCCTGCGCCTTTGCGGCATGGCCGACGGCAAGGAGATGGAGGAGCGGGTGGCGGCCGCGCTTACCAACGTGGGCATGGAGCATTACGCCGCACGCACACCGGATACCCTTTCCGGCGGCCAGCAGCAGCGCATTGCCATCGCCCGCGCCATCGTCAAGAACCCCCGCATCATTCTGGCCGACGAGCCCACCGGAAACCTGGATGAGGCCAACACCGTAATGATCATGGATCTCTTAAAGCAGATTGCCAAGGATCATCTGGTGCTGCTGGTGACCCACGAGGCGAATCTGGTGGATTACTACTGCGACACCGTGGTGGAACTGCAGGACGGCGCCGTGGTCAGCGTGCGCCACAATGACAACGCCGACGGCTTCGTTGCCAAGGACAAGAACCACATCTACCTCGGAGAGCTACAGGAAACCGCCTGCAAGGACGCCAACGTGGCTGTTTCCTATTACGGCGATACGCCCGAGGAGCCCGTGCAGGTAAAGATCGTTAACCACGGCGGCAAGCTTTACGTGCGTGTAGACACCCCTAAGGTACAGGTGCTGGACGACACCAGCGAGATCAAGCTGAAGGAGGGTGTCTACGAAACCAAGGCGGCCAAGAAAAGCAGTGCGGAACGCATTGATATGTCGGCGCTCCCTCCTGTGATGGGCACCCGATTCGGTCGGCTGTTTTCCCTGCGCTCCTCGGTGAAAAGCGGATATAACGCCAATTTCAAGCAAAACAAGCGTGGCAAAAGCGTGTTGCGGCGCTGCATGAGCCTATTTGCGGCAGCGCTGGTGTTTATGACCGCCTATTTCGGCACCGCCATTGGCGATCTGCTGAACGCAAACAGCGCCTACAACCACAATATATTCTATCTCTATACCGGCAACGAGGAAATCTCCAACCGGATCAACCAAGCCGCCGGGCAGCACGGCATTGATTATCTCTATCTGACACCGCGCTATGCTTACGGCGACGAAACGCTCACGTTTCACATCGGCGCCTTTGAAACCTTTGATTCCTACACCAACATCAATACCAACGCGGTGCTTCTGGGCGCTTCTCTGCTGGACGACACCAATGTGCTGGCAGGAAAGGGCACGCCCAACGCAGATGAAATGATCCTCTCCTCTGCCGTGGCCGACAAGCTGCTGAAGGAGTCCCCTGTGGGCTATATTTCGGGCTACGAGGACCTGATCGGTCTGATCTGCGGCAACATCCGCCACAACGAGAAGCGTCTGCGGGTCGCGGGCGTGGTGGAATCCGACGAAACCTCGGCCTATGTGGCGGACGTCACGCTGGCGGGAAACACCTTTTCCAACAGTTATCAATACGAGCACGGCATTTTGCTGGACAAAAGCATTGGCGTCTCGGTCAACCCCGGAGAGGTCTTTCTGATCTCCGCGTCCGTTACGCTCCCCGACATTGGCGAGGAGGTAACGGTGCGCGGCCGCCGGATGCAGATCGCGGATGTGGGATGCTTTGGCGACTATCAGGAATATCTGAAGCGGCGCGGCATTGAAAAGGCATCCTCGTCTGAATATTTTGAAGCCCTCGGCATCACCGAAGGCTCCGTGATCGACCAACGCTTTTACGAGTACGCCGATTACTATTTCGCTGAGCTTGACGCCTATATGAAAAACCGTGCCCTCTGCTATCCCCATGATATGGACGTGTGGCTCTATACGAAAAAGGGCGTGACGGCGATCAAATATCTGTACGCCTACAACCATGAAATGGGCGGCGAGGAATACTATGAGGCCAATCGCATCAAGGCCGCCACCGGCGCTTATCCCAGCCGCAACGATGTTCTGCTCGGCAAGCCCTCCGACGGCCTTCAAGGTGCCTTGAAGGATATGTATACCCTCTACGAGGAGGAATTTTACGGACAGGAGGGGCAGTATCCGCAGCTGCGCTATCAGATCTGCTACGTGGTAAACGAGGCGGATTACGTGGCGCTGGCAAGACAAGTTGGTCTTTATAGCATTTCGTCGAGCGTTGAAGGCGGCGAGTACTACCCCGAGGACGACGGTAAGCTGGAGAAGCTCGCCGTCACGACAAACGAGGTCATCCTGGACATGGACTACTACGGCCTGCCAATGTACACGGTGATCCACTCCTCCGATCCGGAAGCTACCGCAGCCTTCCTTGCGGCAGAATTTGGCGACGTGGTGCCTCCCTACGACTATATGGACGCCATCGTGACGCCCCAAAACATCTTTGATGATTTGATGCTCGAGATCCGGGTGGAGATCCTGATCAATCTGATCACCATGGCATTGGTCTTTTCCGTGATGAGTCTTTGCATGTATTTCATCATGCGCTCCTCGCTGATGAACCGCATTAAGGAGGTCGGCATTTACCGCGCCATCGGCGTTTCCAAGAAAAATTTGGTATTCAAATTTCTGATCGAGGCGCTGGTGCTGACCACGCTGACGGTGATGGTTGGCTTTGTTGTCTGCAGCGCCTTCGTCTACGCCTGCCTTGGCATCTCTCCCCTGGTAGAGGCCATCTTCTTCTATCCCCCTTGGGTGGCGCTGGCGCTGCTGTGTCTGCTCTACCTGCTCTGCACCCTTTGCGGTGTACTGCCGATTTTGTTGCTGCTGCGCAAAACCCCCAGCGAAATTTTGGCAAAATACGATATTTAAACGCCAAAGCCCCCGCCGTCGGCGGGGGCTTTCCTCTTGACAAAGCAGCGGTTTTGAGATATAATAATAAGGATTGCGGCAGACCGTAGCCGCGCTACTGATTTTTGTGAAAGGAGTCGCCCATGACCGTTATCGGCGTTTCTGATATTTCTCTGTCCTTCGGCACGAGGCTGATCCTGGATCGCGTGTCCTTTTCCCTTGCCGAAAATGACAAATTGGGCATTATCGGCGTAAACGGGTGCGGAAAATCCACACTTTTCAAAGTCATCACCGGCGAGCTGGAGCCCGACGAGGGGCAGGTGTTTATCTCCAATGAAAAAACCGTCGGCATCCTCACGCAGGACGGCGCCTTTCAGATCGACGAGGCAGCCGGCGACTCTGCGCTGGAGCAGATGTACGCGGCATTCCCGGAGCTTTTGGAAATGGAAGCGCGTCTTGCCGCGCTGGAGCAAAAAATGGCAGCCGGCGAGGCAGATGCCGCCCTCACGCACACCTACGAGGAGGCTTACCGCGCCTTTGACCGCGCGGGCGGCACTCAATTCCGCAGCCGCTGTGCCTCCACCCTCCTGAAAATGGGCTTTGACGAGGAATCCATGAACCGCTCGCTGGACACACTCTCCGGCGGTCAGCGCACGCGGCTGGCACTGGCGCGGCAGCTGGCAAGAGAGCCGGACGTGCTACTGCTTGACGAGCCCACCAACCATCTTGATATTGAGACCCTTACGTGGCTGGAATCCTTCCTCTGCCAATATAAAAAATGCGTACTGGTGATCTCTCACGACCGCTATTTCCTCGATCGCGTTACCAACAAGACCCTGGTGCTGGAGTACGCCCGCGCCACGCTCTACAACGGCGGCTACACGGCATCGGCAGAGCAGCGTCGCATTGATAAGGAGATCGCGGAGAAGCACTATCGCAATCAGCAAAAGGAGATCGCAAGGCAGGAGGCCTACATTGCCCAACAGCGGGCGTGGAATCGGGAGCGGAATATCATTGCCGCAGAGTCCCGCCTCAAAATGCTGGCCAAAATGGAAAAGCTGGAAAAGCCGCGGGAGGCTCCCAAGGCCATACGGATGAGCTTTCAGGAGTCGATCTCCAGCGGCAACGAGGTGCTACACGTACGGAATCTCTCCATGGCATTCGGGCAGAAAAAGCTGTTTTCCGATATTGGATTTTTGCTGAAGAAAAATGAGCGAATGTTCATTACGGGCCCAAACGGGTGCGGAAAATCCACACTTTTAAAGCTGATCCTCGGCAAGCTCCAGCCCACGGCCGGCCGTATTGAGTCTGGCTATAATGTGGAGGTGGGGTACTACGATCAGGAGAACCAGAACCTCACGCCGGAGAACACGGTGCTGGATGAGCTGTGGAATGCCTACCCGGAGCTGACCGAAACCGAGGTGCGCAACACCTTGGCGTTATTCCGTTTTGTTGGAGAAGATGTTTTCCGCACCGTTTCGGTACTTTCCGGCGGTGAGCGGGCAAGACTCACGCTGGCAAAGCTGATTCTTTCCCGCATGAACCTGTTGGTGCTGGACGAGCCCACCAACCATTTGGACATTGATTCCCGCGAGGCGCTGGAAACCGCGCTGGACGCCTTTGACGGCACGGTTTTGGCGGTTTCCCACGACCGTTATTTTATGGACAAGCTGGCAACCCGCGTGGTCGCGCTTTGCCCCAATACCGGTGACGGCGATCTGTTGGATTATCAGATCACCCGCAAGGGGCGTGGCTACAGTGAATTCCTTGAGTTTAAAAAAGCCCGGGAAATGCGGGCAGAAGTGGCCGAACGGGGTGAGAAAAGCGGCACTTCTCCCATCAGTGCCGGCAAGGCGGATTATCTGCAGCGCAAGCAAAATGCCGCCGAGGCCCGCAAGGAGAAGGCGCGGCTGGAGCGCCTCAAAAAGGAGGCTGCCGCTCTGGAGGAGGAGCTTTCGGAAATCGAAAAGGAGCTATTTGGCTCCGCGGCCAGTGATTACACCCGCGCTGCGGCACTGGATGCCCGGAAAACCGAGGCGGAGGAGCGTCTGCTTGAGATCTACGAGGAAATTGGCGTATAAGCGCACAAAAAACGGCGTGTCCGCTTTGGACACGCCGTTTTTTATATATCCTGCAGGGCAACGGCGCCCGCAAGCATCTGCTCTGTACGGGAGAAAACCGCATCTGCATCTGCGCCCAAGCGCTTTAGCATTTTGGAAAATGGCTTGTAGCCTGCGGGGTTGCTGCCGTGGAGGTCGCTGCCGAGGGCACATACGTTGCCGTCTGTGATCATCTGACGGTACATCTTGCCGCCAAAGAGCCCCGAAAACGCCGTGGCATTCAGCTGAACGGGCAGTCCTCTTGCCAACAGCTTTCTCACTTCCTCCGGTGGGTATCGGTCAATATGTGCCATAACGGGGTGGAATCCGCCATCCCTGATCGCCTCCACGGTATCCAGTAGCGCGGTGCCCCATGCGGTGGTCGGCATCTCCAGCAGGATCACGTTGGTACCCCTGATGGCAAGCTGCTCCAGTCCCTCCATCTCGTGTATACCGGGGCAGACCAGCACCTCCGCCCCCAAAAGGATGCGGGGCGCCTCCTCCAAGAGGCTCTGTCGCAGCTCCGTAGCGGCTTGATCCCGCAGCCGCAAAAACGACTCCACCCGCTGCTGGTGCGGATAAAAATGCGGGGTAGCCACCACCGTCGAGATGTCCGCCTCCCGCATCAGCGCAAGCTGACGGCGTGAGGTTTCCGTATTACGGGAGCCATGGTCCGCTCCGGGCAGAATATGTGCGTGAAAGTCAATGCGAGCCATCGTGTGCTCCCTCCTTCTCTGCTTCATACTTTTATTGTATCACACCCCGCTTTTTTTGTCAACAAGATCGGGCAATTTACAAAAACCACTGGAAATTCAGCGCCGGATATGCTATACTGTAAGCATAACCCCGCAAAGGAGATTTTGGTATGAACTACGACAAGCGGCGAGCCCTGTTTGAAGAACCGGATAACGCGCACCGCCCCATGTATTATTACGAGCTGCCCCCGCTGGCGGGCCCCTATGAAGAGGCTGTTCTGTGTCACGCCGTGGAGAGCTGCCAGCGCTGTGGCTGCGGCGCCATTATCCCCCAGCTGCCCGCAGGAACGGAGCTGGATGCCGAGGGCATCGGCTGGCTGCGGGAGGCCTACGCCGTGCTGTTGCGGGAGGCAGAGCGCCTGCGGCTGAAGGTGGGGCTTTACCTCGACCCTGCCCTTGAGCACGCCGTGATCCGCATGCTGGACGGTCTCGGCGACAACGGCATGCGCGCCAAGCTTTTGGAATGCAAGGAATATCTCTGCCGCGCCGGTGAAACCGTAAAGCGCAAGCTGCACGATGCACCCCTGCTCTCCCTTGTGGCAGTTTCGGAGGAATACGGCGAGGTGATCGACCTGCGCTCCTTTGTATCCGACGGCACGCTGGTCTACGAGGTGCCGAAGGGCAACTGGATCATTCACGAATACCTCGCCGTGGACGATACAGACCGCGAGGCGGCCAATTTTCTTTCCTATGAAGCCTCCTACAACTACATTTGCGCCGTATTTTCCCTATTTTCCGGCGTGATCGACCCCTATCTTGGCAAAACCCTTTCCATTCTTTCCTATTCCGGCATCGGCTTCAACGGCAAGAACCGCCGCAGCTGGGACGTTTCCTTCAACACCCTCTTTGAAAAGCGCTTCGGCTTTGACCCTGCCGTCCACTATCCCGTACTATTTGGCTTCGATATTCCCGATGCCGCTCACGTCAAGGCCGTGATGATGAAAATCCGCGCCTCCATGATCCAGCACGGCTTTATGCAGGCAGCAAGAGATTTTGCCGACCGCTATGGGCTTGAGATCTTCGGCAATCTTTCCGAGCCAAAATCCACCGCCTGCTCCTGGCTGATGGGCGACACGATGCTGAACAACATCTACTCCCCCTGCGCACTCTTTGATAAGGCCTATCTTTACGGCACCAATTCGGTAAAGATCGCCGCCGGCGCCGCCTATAATTTTGACACCGACACCGTCAACGGTGAGCTGTTCCGCAATTACGCCAAACGGGATAAGGGGCGACTCTACAAGGATGCCATGAATGCCTACGCACGCGGCGTCAACCGCACGGCGCTGCACCTTTCCGAGGAGCTTGCCGCCGACAGTGAATTCTGTGATTTCACCGCCCGCGTGCAGACCATGCTCCGCGGCGGGCGGCACGTGGCGGATATTGCCATGCTCTATCCCATTTATACCCTGCACAGCAAGGTGTGCCTGTACAGCTATCCCGCGGAGGGCTATGAATACCCCGCCACCCCGTCTGCCGCGGATTACATGACGGTGATCAACGCCATTTCGCTATATGCCGGCCACGATCTGACGGTGCTGCATCCCGTAGCGATGAACGAGCGCTGCCACACAGAGGGCGGCGTGCTTTACCTTGACAACAAAAAGAACAAGGAGCGCTTCCGCGTGGTGGTACTGCCCGCTACAGAGATCATCAGCCTCGGCAATATGCGGATGCTGAAGAAATTTTTCGACGAGGGCGGCAAGATTTTGGCCACCGGCATTTTGCCCGACAAGGCCTTTGAATACGACAAGGAGGGGGAAAACGACCGGGAGGTACAGCAGCTCGCCAAGGAGATCTTTGGCGAGGATGCCTGCAGCCCGCGCATTCTGAAGCGCTACTGCCATCATAAAAACGAGCGCGGCGGCGAGGCGATCTTCCTTTATTTCAACGCCTCCGCCATTGACGGCACCAGAATGACCAAGGGCTCCACTATCAACGAGGCGCTGAATTCCTTCGGCGTGCCCTTCGACATTTATATCCCCGGCATGCAGCGACTGGAATGCACCGGTGCGCTGAATGCCATTTATCCCGAGTTTCACAACGTAGGGCTGGATCTGTCCTTCCCCGGCGGCGGAATGCTCAGCCACATTCACAAGGCCACGGACGACGGCGACATTTATTATTTCTCCAACACCACGGACGAGGAATACAACCACCACGTGCTGCTGCGCGGCGCGCATAGGGTGGAAAAATGGGATCCCCACACCGGTGAGATCGGCTCCATGAAGCAGCGTTTTCTCCGCTACCGGGGCGAGATCTACACCAACGTGCGGCTTTCCCTTCCCCCTTCAAAATCCGCATTTTTCCATACCGTTCCGGCAGATATTGGCAATTCTCCTATTCAGGAGGTCGAATCTATTGACCGTCTGCAAAGCGAGCATGCCGCGCTGATGAGCGAGTTTTAATCAAAAAGAGCGCCCTTGACAGGGCGCTCTTTTTTGTTAGTCCTTCATATACTCCCACGTACCGCGCGGATAATCCATGCGCGTGGGATTCATCACCTTGCCGTTTCGGGCAAGCTCCGGAATATCCTCCCGGAGGATGCGCTCCATCACGCCGATCTTCCATTCCAGATGGGCGCGGTCACACATATATTCTATGCTGAGCTCATAGCCGAGACGGGAATCAAAATCCACCAACGGAATGGCAGCCTTGGCGTTTTCGATCTCCTCTGCGGCAATGGCACGCAGCTCGTCCAGCAGGGCAGGAAAATCCGCATCCTCCTCCAGCAAAGCAACCTTGCGGAGATACCACCGTTTGACGTTGTGGGTGGTTAGGGCGGCACGGCCCATAAACTCACCAATACCCGCAATTCGCTGTGCATCCTCCCGCTTGTTTTCAAAAAAC
>SVTA01000001.1 GCA_015064005.1 Oscillospiraceae bacterium | reverse complement strand
CCCGCTTCTTCGTGCGGAACCCTACATTAAAAAACTACCGCGATCTGTTCATGCTGATGACCACCTCGTGGGTGCCCTTCTCCCGTTACATCTTTAACACGGTATTTACCTCCATCGTTGGTACCGTTGGTAACCTGTTCTTCTCCTCTCTTGCGGCTTACGCAATGGCAAAGATCAAGTTCCCCGGCGGTAAAACGATGTTCAAGACGGTTCGTACCTCTCTGATGTTCCACTCCACGGTTACCGCCGTTACCTCCTTCCTGCTGATGAGTACCTTCGGTCTGATCGATACGTACTTCGCCATCATCGTACCCGCCTGGGCAACCTCCCTTGGTCTGTACCTGATGAAGCAGTTCATGGAGACCAACGTGTCTGACGCCGTTCTGGAGTCCGCCCGTCTTGACGGTGCCAGTGAGCTTCGTACCTTCTGGGTGATCGCAATGCCCATGGTTAAGCCTGCATGGCTGACGCTGATCATCTACTCCTTCCAGGATCTGTGGAACCGCGGCTCTTCCATCTACATTCACTCCGAGCAGCTCAAATCCTTCAACTACGCCATCGGTCAGATCATGGCAGGTGGTATCAAGCGTGCCGGCGCTCACGCCGCATCCATGGTAATTATGATGGCTGTGCCGATCATCGTATTCGTGATCTCCCAGTCCAACATCATCGAGACCATGGGCTCTTCCGGTATGAAAGACTAATCAAAGGAGGAAAAGCAATGAAAAAGTTTATATCTGTTTTCTGTATTCTGTTTGCCCTCCTGACGGTAGTCTCCCTTCCGGTTGGAGCCGCAAGCGCTTATCAGACCTACACCTACTCCATCAGCGGTGCGCCTCTTTACTCGCCTGACGCTTATACGGCAGAGAAGGCTATCACCTCCACTAACATGGGTCTGATGGACAGCACCAACGCCGCAGAGAACATCGCTCTCAACGGCGCCAGCGATATGGTGGTGGACAAGGCCGGCAACGTATACATCGCGGATACCGAAAACAACCGCATCGTATGCCTTGACCGCTACTACCGCATTCGCTTCATCATCAAGGACTTCCTCAACGATCAGAAGATCGCGGATTTCTTCTCCAAGCCTCAGGGCGTGTTCGTTACCGAGAACCGTTACGAGGGCAACGAGCTGCGCTACAAGGGTCGTATCTTCGTGTGCGATACCGAGGCCTCCCGTATCGTTACCTTCAATCTGGACGGCTCCTTCGATTCCATCATCGAGGCGCCGGAGTCCGATCTGTTCTCCGAGAATGCGGTGTACTGGCCCGTGGCCATAGCCGTTGACTCCTACGACAGACTTTACGTGGTCTCCTCCGAGACCAGTGAGGGTATCATTGTTATGACCGACCAGGGCGAGTTTACCAGCTTTATCGGTGCGCAGCAGTCCGTTACCTCCGTTTGGGATCAGATCTGGAAGCGTTTCCAGACCGCGGAGCAGCGCAGACAGTCCAGCGATGTCATTTCCTACCCTTACAACAATATTGACATTACGGCAGACGGCTTCATTTACGCGACCATCTATGCCGAGGATCTGAAGGACAGCATGCAGGCTGCCATTACCGGCAAATCTACCTCCGGTGTGTACGCGCCCTGTAAGCTCCTAAACCCCGCCGGCCACGAGATCATGCGCCGTAACGGCTTCTGGCCTCCCGCGGGCGAGATCGACTTTGCCAATATGTACGATCCCACCCGTACCGGTGTTTCCCGTGTGGTTGACGTAGCCTGCGGTCCCGAAAACACTTGGTCTATCGTGGACTACAACCGTAACAAGATCTACACCTACGACTACGATGGTAACCTGCTCTTCGTGTTCGGTGACGCCGGTTCTCAGCTGGGTAACATGTCTGTGATCCGCGCTATCTGCTATCAGGGAGACAATCTCCTGGTGCTGGACGGCTCCACGAATCAGCGTGTGACCGTATTCAAGCGCACCGAGTACGGTGACGCACTGGCACTGGCACTGCATCATCAGAACGTGCGTGAGTACGACAAGGCCATCGACGACTGGAAAGAGATCCTGATGCGTAACTCCAACTACGACGCCGCATACGTTGGTATCGGCCAGGCGCTGTTCCGCAGCGGCAAGTACGAGGAGGCGCTGGATTACTACCGTGCCGCTTACGATACTGTCAACTACTCCGTCGCCTACAAGGAGATGCGTAAAGAGTGGATGTCCAGGTTCTTCCTGTTGATTCCTTTGGCGATCTTTGCGGTGTGCTTTGCTGTTGTGAAGTTTATGCAGCATGCCGGCAAGATCAACAAGGCCGTGGCCGTTTCCGGCAAGCGCGGCTCCTTCAAGGATGAGCTGTACTTCGTCTTCCACGTCATGTTCCATCCCATTGACGGCTTCTGGGATCTGAAGCACGAAAAACGAGGCTCCGTCAAGGCGGCGCTGGTATTCATGGTGCTGACCGTGGTAGCACTCTTCTACCGCAGCATCGGTATCGGCTACGTGATGAATCCTCAGGGCGGCTACTCCACCATCTTTATGCAGGTGCTGGTCGTGGCAGTTCCCGTGCTCCTCTTTGCGATCGCCAACTGGTGTCTGACCACCCTGTTTGAGGGTGAGGGCAAGTTCCGCGACGTGTTCGTATGCCTTGGTTACTCTCTCCTGCCCATCGTGCTGACCACCGTTCCCGTAACGCTGTTCTCCAACTTTGTGGTATCTGAGGAAACCGACATTCTGAATCTGATCATCGTGCTTGGCTTTATTTGGGCCGGATTCCTGATCTTCTTCGGCACGATGGTTACCCACGACTACTCTATGGGTAAGAACATCCTGACCACCATTGGTACCATTCTTGGTATGGCGTTCATCATGTTCCTTGCAATTCTCTTCACTTCGCTTGTAATGGATATGGTCAGCTTCGCGACCAGCATCATTTCTGAGATCAACTATCGATTGTAAGCACGGAAAGGAGTTAAATAATGAGAAATAATAAACTGCTGACGCGGTTGCTCTGCGGGTTCCTGTCTGTGCTGATGCTGCTGTGTTTGGTTCCTGCTCTGACCGTTGGCGCTGCCGAGGACAACTCCAATGGAGATGGCTCCGGCAACGAAAACGTTGAGGAGAGCTTTGGCGGCTCCGGCGTGCTGGAGACCACCGATAAGGATTTCAACTATGCAAAGCTGGACTACGGCTCTGTTGAGAACCGTCTCAAGTATATGACCGAGTTTTACAACGACGGCCAGTACGCTCTGTACTGTGACGTGGATCTGGGCGTCGTTGCCTACAGAAAGCTCGCCACCGGCGAGACTCTCTTCACCAATCCCTGGGACCTGCGCAAGGAGATCAGTAACGTTGAAACCGTTCTGAACAATTTCATGTCCCAGGTTAATCTGACCTACATTGATAGCCAGAACGTTTCCAAAACGCTGACCAGCTATGCGGACGCTGTTCTGAAGGGTCAGATGTCCGTACGTGCCATCAAGAACGGTGTGCGCGTCGAGTATGCCATGGGTAATCCCTCCGCCCGTACGCTGGTTCCCATGCGTATTGAGCAGAGCGCCTTTGAGGAGAAGATCCTGGCGCCCATGAGAGAGAATATGCCCGGTGGCGCCGGCAACCGTGACTACCTGGTGTTCAACGCCTACTACTCCCTCAAGAGATACGTAGACGAGACCAACGAGGCGAAGAAGGAGGCCATTGCGCTGGCTTATCCTGTGTGTGAGAAGAAGGACATCAACATCTACGTTATGAACGAGACCAACATCTCCACCAAGCAGCTTCGCCAGCTGGAGTCCTACATTCTGGCTTATTGCCCTGATTACACCTTCGAGGAAATGGATAACGACTATGAGCTGGTGGAATTTGAGGAAGAGGCAGTATCTCCTCCCGTATTCCGTCTTGCTCTGGAGTACACCATTGACGCCAACGGTCTTTCCGTGAGCCTGCCCGCAAACGGCCTGCGCTACGACGAGACCACCTACCGTGTAACCGAGATCTCCATCCTGCCCTTTATGGGTGCGAGCTACAAGGGTAACCCCAAGGTAGATGATGCCAACGTCTCCTATTCCGGTTATTCCTTTATTCCCGACGGATCCGGTACGCTTTATGCGCTGAACACCAATGTCAGCCTGAGCAGCCGCGTATACGGCGAGGACTATGCGCTTCTCAGCAAGGTTTCCGGCCTGCACAACGAGACGATGCGTATGCCCGTTTACGGCCAGGTCAGCAGCGTAACGCAGAGCGGCAAAACCGTTTCCAGTGGCTATCTCGCCATCATCGAGGAAGGTGAAAGCATTGCCTCCATCGCGCCCTCTCACGGCACGATGCAGTACTCCACCATCATCCCCTCCTTCTCCACCCGTCAGTTCGATACCTCCAAGTCCGGCTGGCAGGTCTATGCTGCCCGTCGCTTTACCGAGGACTACCGTCTGCGGTACATCATTCTGACCGATGATGCCAAGGCTGAGGCGGCCAATCTGCCGAGCTACTACGAGTGCTCCTGGATGGGTATGGCTTGTGCCTACCGTGACTATCTGGATGCCGCTAACGAGGGCTTCAACCGCTTGACGGATGCGAATGTGGAGGATTCCATCCCGCTTTACATCGAGACCTTCGGCTGTGTGGATACCATCGAGAAGGTGATGTCCATTCCCGTTACGGTTTCCGTGGCATTGACCTCCTTTGAGGATCTCAAGACCATGTATGATTACCTGGCCGGTGAGGGCGTAAAGAACGTGAACTTTAAGCTTTCCGGCTACGCCAACGGCGGTCTTTACTCCGACGTGCCTTATAAGCTGAAGTGGGAGAAGTCCGTAGGCGGTAAGGGCGGATTCAAGGAGCTGCTGAAGCAGGCCGACGAGCTTGGCTTTGGCGTGTACCCCGATTTCGATTTCGTGTACACCAAGAGCTCTGATGCCGGTAGTAAGGTCAGCATGAAGAAGCATGCTGCCCGTACCATTGATAACCGCTACACCTCCAAGCGTGTTTACTCCGCTACTCAGCAGTCGCTGGTAAGCTATTTCCAGATGGTTATGTCTCCCGCTATGTTCAGCCACTTCTACGAGAAGCTGGAGTCCAGATACAGCAAGTACGGTGCAACCGGCATCTCTCTTTCTACCTTTGGTAGCGCGCTGAACTCTGACTTTGACGAGGATAAGACCACGCTCCGTGAGGAGGCCAAGACCTACACCATTGAGGCTCTGCAGTATTTCCAGGATAAGAACTACGACGTGATGGTTGACGGCGGTAACGCCTTCACCTGGGCTTACGTAGACCACATCCTGCGCGTGCCGCTGGATTCCAGCCGTTACACCAACGAGCTTTACTCCGTTCCCTTTATGGGCGTGGTGCTCCACGGCTACGTACAGTTTGCCGGTTCTCCTCTCAACATGGAGGGTAACCTGAAGTACGCTATGCTGAAGGCGATGGAGAATGGTGCAGGCATCTACTTCATTCTTTCCTACGCCAACACTGAGCTTCTGAAGGAGGACGTGCTCCTTTCTCAGAACTACTCCGTGCGCTACGACATCTGGCAGAAGCGTCTGGTTGAGATCTACCAGGAGCTGAACGCTGTGCTGTACGACGTACAGACCAAGCTGATCATCGACCACGAGTTCCTTGATGCAACCCGTGTTCCCGACCAGGATGAGCTGCTGCAGGACATCATTGATGAGGCCAACAAGCAGCAGGCTGCCATTGAGAACAAGATCCAGCGTGAAAAGAACGCAACCGCTGCCATCGCTCAGGCTTCCCTGAAGATGAGCACCTTTGCCACCAGCTTCACGCAGATGTATGCGGCACTCAATGCACAGCGCTTTGCTATTGCAGGCGCTGACACCGAGCTGATCACTGCTTGGAAGGCAGCCGTAGCTGAGGCCGCAGCCAACGATGGCAAGCTCTCTGCTGCTACCGTTGTATCCTTTACCAAGCTGCTGTCTGCATGCGTTGCAGAGCCCTATGCCAAGCTGGAAAACCTCTTCAGTGATGCAGAGAAGCTGATCAGT
The DNA here is from genome assembly GCA_015064005.1 of Oscillospiraceae bacterium. Classification (GTDB taxonomy): domain Bacteria; phylum Bacillota; class Clostridia; order Oscillospirales; family CAG-272; genus Firm-07. Next base: position 55,893 of record SVTA01000001.1, on the reverse strand, counting down.
GTTGCGAAGGGTAACTACAACAATCTTTTGGGTGCCGATACGGATGAGGACGTTCTGGCTACCGCACGCGACCAGCTGAGCACCCTGATCGATAACTATTTCAGCATTCTGCAGGCTTACCACGGTGTGAACAGAACCTATCAGAACCTGGATGCCGCCAAGGCACAGTTCATTGACGACAGCACTCTGATCACCGCCGCCGACCTGCGTGCCCTTACTGTGTACGAGGAAACTCTCGTTACCGTAAGCGAGGCTGATCTGGATGCATTCCTCTTCGGTGACTTTGCTTTCGAAAACGGTTCTGTAAACGCTATCTTTGACGCGTACACCGCGCTCCTGAAGAAGAGTGTGAAGAACATTGATCTGAAGGCACTGGCTAAGGCGCTGAAGGATAGCACCAGCAACAAGATCGATACTGCCGTGAAGCCCAACAACGGCGTGATTATCGGTAATGCTTCTACCAGTGGCTCCAAGTATACCATTGATAGCAGTGTGGTTCTGGTAACCTACGGCGAGGATATGAACACTCCCTACAAGTCTTTGATCCTCAACTTCAACGATTACGCTGTTCAGGTGACCGTGAACGGTGTGACCTACACCGTCGGCGGCTACGAGTACATCATTCTGATGCATAACTAAGAAAGGAGAGGTTAACTTGCTATGACAAACGAAGTAAAAGCACCTGTAAAAAAGAAAAAGATAGCCTCTCTTGACCGCGCCAAGGCGCGTGCCGGCTGGCTGTTCGTTATGCCCTTTATTGTAGGTCTCGTTTTGATCTACATTCCGATCATTTACGAATCCATTCTCTACAGCTTCTGTAACTACACCATCCAAGATGGTGTAGTTCTCAAGGAGTTCGTGGGATGGCACAACTACTCCGAGGCGCTCTTTGGCTCGGCGGACTTTACCCAGACGCTGATCACCGGTCTGCAGGAGATGGTATTTGACATTCCCGCGATCCTGCTCTTCTCCCTGTTTATCGCTGTGATTCTGAATCAGAAAATGGTGGGACGCGCCGCGTTCCGTGCCATCTTCTTCCTGCCTGTAGTGATTTCCACCGGTATGATGGAGTCCATCATGACCACTTCCTTCAATAACTCCAGCGGCAGCGTGGACTTGGGTATGGAGGAAAACGCCACAGAAAAGCTGGAGTCTACCATGGCTTTGGAGCAGCTGCTGGCAAACATCTTCTCCAACCTCGGCTTCGGTGTGGGCCTTGTAGAATACATCGCAGGCGCCGTTGCCAGCATTTCCAGCATCATCAACCGTTCCGGCGTACAGATCCTGATCTTCCTTGCCGGTCTGCAGTCCGTATCTCCCGCGATTTACGAGTCCTGCCAGATCGACGGTGCAACCTCTTGGGAGACCTTCTGGAAGATCACCTTCCCCATGGTAAGCCCGATGATCCTGGTAAACGCCGTTTATACCATCATTGACTCCTTCACAACGGATTCCAATACGGTTATGGGCGTTATCACCAAGATGTACACCGACGCGGTGGATGGCGCAAAGCACATCAGTGCCGCAATGGGTTGGATGTACTTTATGGTTGTATTGCTGGTTGTTGGTCTGGTAGCAGCGATGTTCTCCGCGTACGTGTTCTACCAGAGAAGAGATTAAGAAAGGAGGTAAGATATTATGGATAACAAACCCCAAATCAAGCGTGAAACCAAAAACAAGATTCGCGTAGACTTTGAGCGCACCTCCTTGAAGGAGCGTCTGAAGGCCAAGTATCTGAATACCTACTTCCTTACCAACGCGGTATGGTACATTTTCCGTCTGCTGCTGCTGATCGGCGTAGCATTCGTGGTACTGAAGCCCTTCTACACGATGATCATCCGTTCCTTTATGGATGCGAGAGACTTTACGGACTCCACCGTTGTGAACGTTCCGAGACATTTCTCCGCCATCATTTATAAGGCCATCATCGTGGACCTGCAGTATTTCAAGGTGTTCTTCTCCACGCTGGCATTCTCTCTTGCTTGCGCTCTGCTGCAGACCTTCTCCTGTAGCCTGATCGGTTACGGTATCGCAAAGTTCAAGTTCCGCGGTGCCAAGCTGGTATTCTTCATGGTGGTGCTGACGCTGGCTATCCCTCACGGTACCATGCAGTCCGCTATCTACTACCGCTTCCAGCACATGGACATTCTGGGTATTCTTACCTTCCTGTCCGGCGGTACGCATACCGGCATCGGATGGCTGGATAACATCCTCAGCCACATCAAGATCCTGCCCTTCCCCCAGGGTATCAGCACCATCAGAACGGTTATTCCGCTGCTGCTGATGTCCGCTACGGGTCTTGCGTTCAAGAACGGCCTGTTCATCTTCATGCTGCGCCAGTTCTTCCGCGGTGTGCCTGATGAGCTGGAGGAGTCCGCTTATCTGGACGGTGCAACCACCTTCCGCACCTTCGTGCAGGTGATTCTTCCTCTATCCATCCCCATGATGATCACCGTGTTCCTGTTTGCGTTCTGCTGGCAGTGGACCGATGACTTCTACATTCCTCTGTTCTTCACCGGCGACAGACCTCCCTTTATGACCTATCTGCCGTCGCTGACCCAGATTCCTCAGACGGTTTCCAACCAATACGCCAAGGTGACGGGCTCCAGCCCGAAGTACAAGCAGGCGATCCAGTATGGATGCGGCCTGATGTGCTGCACGCCTCTGATCCTGCTGTACCTCTTCTGCCAGAGATATCTGGTTGAGGGTATCGAGCGTTCGGGTCTGGTTGGCTAACGTTCAAATCAAAAAAGGAAGCATCGAAATTCGATGCTTCCTTTTTTATATTTCGGCGCTGCCGAAGTAGATGGCAGCTTTTACAGCCCTGCGCCATTGAGCAAGACGGGCAGCGCGGTCGGCGGCGGGAAGTGTGGGCTCAAACATGCGGTCGGCACGGGCAAGAGCGGCGATTTCAGCCTTGCTCTCGAAAACGCCAGCGGCAAGACCTGCAAGATAAGCGGCGCCGAGCGCGGTGGTTTCCACTGTGGCGGGGCGCAGAATGGGCAGACCCAGCAAATCGCTCTGCAGGGTAAGAAGCAGGTTGTTGGCGGTGGCGCCACCGTCCACCCGCAGCAGCGGCACGTCAAGGCCGGCATCCTGCCGCATGGCATCCACCACGTCCACGGTCTGATAGGCCATTGCCTCCAGTGTAGCTCGCACCAAATGCGCTCTGGTGGTGCCGCGGGAAAGCCCCACGATGGTGCCGCGGGCACGAGGATCCCAGTAAGGCGTACCAAGACCCACAAAAGCAGGTACAAAGTATACGCCGCCGGTATCGGGCACCGATGCGGCCAGTGCCTCGCTTTCCGCTGCGGTGGGCAGAATGCCAAGACCGTCGCGCAGCCATTGGATGGCAGCGCCGCAGATGAATACTGACCCCTCCAGCACGTAGTTGACCTCATTGCCGATCTGCCAACCCACGGTGGTGAGCAGTCCGCCCTTGGAGGCAACGGGATGCGTGCCGGTGTTCATCAACAGAAAGCCGCCGGTGCCGTATGTATTTTTAACGCTGCCCGGCTCAAAGCAGCATTGGCCGAAGAGCGCTGCCTGTTGATCGCCTGCTACGCCGGAAATGGGAATGGCGTGGCCGAGCAACGTGGTTTCACCAAAGCTGCCGGCAGAGGGGCGCACCTCCGGCAGCATGGCAGCCGGAATATCAAAGAGGCGCAGCAGCTCCTCGTCCCATGCGAGGGTGTGAATGTTGAAAAGCATGGTGCGGGCGGCGTTAGAAGGATCGGTGGCATGCACACGCCCCTCGGTGAGATTGTAGATCAGCCAGCAATCCACTGTGCCGAACAGGAGCTCCCCGCGCTCTGCCCGCTCCCGGGCGCCGGGGGTATGTTGCAGGATCCAGCGGAGCTTGGTGGCAGAAAAATAAGGATCGATGGCAAGTCCGGTTTTCTCCCGGATCAGATCGGCCATGCCGTTGCGCCGCAGCTCGGCGCAAAGCTCCTCCGTACGGCGGCATTGCCACACGATGGCGGGGCAGATGGGCTTGCCGGTGTTCTTCTCCCAAACGATAGTGGTTTCCCGCTGATTGGTGATGCCAATGGCGGCAATGTCGGCGGCAGACAGGCCGGCTTTGCTCAGGGCTTCCTTGGCTGTGGCCAGCTGACTTGCAAAAATTTCGGTGGCGTCGTGCTCCACCCAGCCCTCGTGGGGGAAATATTGAGTGAATTCTCGGGCTGCCTTGGCCACGGTGTTGCCTGCGCGGTCAAAGATGATGGCGCGGGAGCTGGTGGTGCCTTGATCTAAGGCTAACAGAAATTGCTTCATGGGCACATCTCCTTTTGAGTGCGGTCGGAAAGCCGCTTTTTGTCGGTGGCGCGCACGGCACGGCGCAGCCGTAGCGTGGGCTCAAATTGCAGCAGGAACAGTCCCTCCGGCAGGCGGAGCTTGGTCATCACGCCAAAGCGGGCCTTGTAGTGCTCCATGGCCTCGTTGAAGAAGGCTGGGGGCACGCCCAACCAATCGGCAAACTCCCACGCCTCACGACAGCCGGCCAGCGCGGCCTTGGCAAGGCGCTCCGGGCTGATGAGGCGGTCAAAGATCCGCTGTCTGGTACGGTGCTCTGCTCGGGAATCGTGCAGGATATTGCCAAAGGAGTCGGTGGCGTGACAGAGCTCCTCGCAGAGGATGACGGTGCGCTCGGCGGTGGTGTCGATCTGTTCGCTGAGGGCGATGGTATCATCGCAGCATAGCCCGCGGATGCGGGGGGAGTGAAAGGGGTATTTTTCGATGACGGTGATGCCGTTTTCAAGGGCTTCATCCAATAATTTTTCGTACATAAGGCCTCCTTTGCTTCAAGGTCAAGGACGGCGTTTGGATTTGACAAAGCGCACGAAATCTTCGATTTCCCGCAGCTCCTCCTCAGAGAATTCCTCGCCCTCAAAGTGGGCGGCCAGCGTGTGTGGCTGTTCTTCCCATCCGGTGAGATAAGCGGGAGTCACGCCAAGGGCGTGCGCCAGCTTTTCCAGCGCCTCGGTAGGCACCTTGTCGGTTTGCCCGGTGGCGTAGCGATGGATGGCGGATTTGGCAAGGCCGGTGGCAGCGGCAAGCTCTCCGTAGGAGAGCCCCAGTAGGGTCATTTGTGCGCGGATGCGATCCGAAACGGTCATAGTGGATACTGCCTTTCTGCGCCGTGAGAGGGCGACGCTTCCTTTTCTTCCCGCCGAAAACGGGCGGGAGGGTTACCGCCGCAGGCGCCCCCTTCGGTGAGGCGCAGTCGATTTATCGGCTTTTTGGCGGATTTTCTTCAATTCTATTGTATCAAAAATGGGATCTGGTGTCAAGCGTTCGTTCCAAAAATGTGACGAATTTACAATTTGTTCATATTTTAGTCCTTGACAAATGCAGCAGGATGGTGTATGCTATAGTCGTTCCAAAAACGGGACGAATGGTTTAAAAAAGTATGCGTTATCGGGGCAAAATTGCTTTGCTTCCCAAATCCGTTCCAGTAAGGGGACGAATGCTTCGGAGAATCGTCGTCCTAAAAATAAGACGAGGAGGATGTGATATGCCCATGGAAGGTATGTGTCCCTACTATCTGTATGAAAAGGAGGGCGTGACTCATTGCGAATGCGGGGAATTGCGGTTCCCCGATAAAAAAGCACGTCGCGATGTGGTGTATGGCTACTGCGCCCATCCGGATGCCTATCGGCGCTGCCCCTTGAAGTGCGCGCTGGACGGTTACTATGAAAGGAGTCTGAAATGAAAAGAGAAAAGAAGGTCGCGGCAGGTCTGCGGGAGGAAGAGCGCCGTCGCTTCGAGTATATGATCGCGTGGCGGGAGCGCTACATCGAAAAGCAGCGTGAGCTGCTGGAGGGGCGCGAGGAGGAGCGGGAGCTGATGCTGAGTTTGCTTTCGGTGATGCTGGACGTTCTTGCCGGATGCGGCGAGGGCGTGTCGGTAGAAAAAAGGAAAGCGGAGGTGGAGGTTCGAATCGGCAAGCAGGCCGTGCGGGAGGCGCTTGGCAGATGGCGGGCACGCTGCACGGAGAGCGAGGAAGCGTTTGAGCTGCTGCTGGTGCCGGCCGCCGACTCCGCGGAGGAGGGCAATGGCGACCAGACGTAAAAAGCCGGCGCAGGAAAAGCTGCGGGAGCAGCTTTCCTCTCGCGCCGAGGATGCCATGGAGGTGTTGCTTTCCCTGATGCAGGATGAAACGCAAAAGCCGGAGCTGCGGATGAAGGCGGCAGAAAGTGTGCTGGATCGCGTTCTCGGCAAGGGGGCAGCGGGAGAGGCGAAGCAGGATGCGCCGATTACATTACGCTTTGAGGGGGTGTTGGAGGAATGGAGCCGCTGATCATACAACGGTTGCGTACGGAGGCTCCCAGTCCCCGCCAGCAGGAATTTTTCCTTTCAAAGGCGCGATACGTAGCCTACGGCGGCGCCAGAGGCGGCGGAAAATCCTGGGCTATGCGCCGTAAAATGGTGCTGCTGGCCATGCGCACCCCCTGTCTGCGACTGCTGCTGTTACGCCGCACGCTGCAGGAGCTGCGGGAAAATCATCTGTTGCCGCTGCAAAGCGAGCTGTTCGGATACGCCGTTTATAAAAAAGAGGAGCGCAGCTTTCTTTTTCCCAATGGCTCCCGCCTGACGCTGGGCTATTGCGACGCGGATAGTGACCTTCTGCAGTATCAGGGCGCGGAATACGACGTGATCGGCTTTGAGGAGGCCACGCACTTCAAGGAGGAGTGGATCACCTTCATCAGCACCTCGCTGCGCACCACAAAGCAGGATTTTCGCCCTCGCATTTATTTCACCTGCAACCCCGGCGGTGTCGGGCACGCCTATATCAAGCGGCTGTTCGTGGATCGGTGCTATCGGGAGGGGGAGCGCGAGGAGGATTATGCCTTTATACCGGCGCTGGTATATGACAACCGCGTGCTGATGGAGGCGGATCCCGATTACGTGCACCGCCTGGAGGCATTGCCGGAGCACAAGCGTCGGGCGCATCTCTACGGCGATTGGAATGTGTATGAAGGGCAGGTCTTTGAGGAGCTGCGCAATGACCCTGCGCATTATGAGGATCGGCACTTTACCCACGTGATCGCTCCCTTTCAGCCGCCGGAGCATTGGCGGATGTACCGTTCCTTCGATTTTGGCTATGCAAAGCCCTTTTCCGTGGGATGGTGGGCCAAGGACGGTGATGGACGGCTGTACCGCGTGCTGGAGCTGTACGGCTGTGCGCAGAACTGTGCCAACGTAGGCGTGCGCTGGACGCCGGAGGAGATCTTTCGGGAGATCGCGCGGCTGGAGCGCGAGCACCCTTACCTGCGGGGCAGGCGGATCACCGGCGTGGCGGATCCCGCCATTTGGGATGCCTCTCGCGGCGAGGCGATCGCCGAAACGGCAGAGCGCTGCGGTGTGTATTTTGAGCGGGGGGATAACCGACGGATCGCGGGCTGGATGCAGCTGCACAACCGCTTGGCCTTTGACCGAAACGGCGTGCCGATGCTCTACGTGTTCCGCACCTGCAGAGAATTTTTGCGCACGTTGCCCACGCTGCAGTACAGCCGCACCCAACCGGAGGATGTGGATTCCGAGCTGGAGGACCACATTGCGGATGAGACCCGTTATCTTTGCATGCTGGTGCCAATGCTGCCTGAAAGAGAAAAATCCCCCCAAACGGTGCGGGTTTTTGACCCTCTTTCCGAAAAGCCTGTCACCTACGTGACAAGGAGGCAGGAAAGAAATTACAAATAGGGAAGACCCTGAAAGGAGAATCATGGAAGAAGTGAATGTGATCGACAAGGCGGCTGTGCGAGCCGCCATGGAGGAGCTGACCGCATGGCGTCGGGAACGGGAAGGCTTCAACGCCCGTACGCGGGATGAGGAAAACTGGTATCGGATGCGGGTAGCACCCAAGAATCACCGCAACAGTGAGGGAGAGGACATTGCTCCCACCTCGGCGTGGTTGTTCAATGCGCTGATGCAGAAGCACGCCGATCTGATGGAAAATATCCCCTCAGCGGTTTGTTTACCGCGAGAGCCCGGAGATGAGGAGGATGCGGCAGCGCTTTCTGCCATTCTGCCCGTTATTCTGGAGCGTGGAGATTTTTCGGATGCTTACTCCGAAAACATGTGGTACAAGCTGAAGCACGGCGTTTGCGGATGGGGCGTATTTTTCAACACCGCCCTGGAGAATGGCCTTGGTGACATTGATGTGCGGCCCGTAGATCTGATGAAGCTCTATTGGCAGCCGGGGGTGTCGGATATTCAGCATTCCTCCTCGGTATACGTGGTGGAGCGCCGCGATGCGGCAGAGCTGGCCCGGGAATATCCCCAATTCAAACGCACCGGAGAGGGCACGGATCTGTCCCTCTTCGCATACGGCGGGCTTGGCTCGGATGACGTGCTGGTGGTGGACTGGTACTACAAAAAGCAGGTGCCCGGCGGGCGTACGATTCTGCATTATTGCAAATTTACCGGGGAAACGGTATTGTTTTCTTCGGAAAACGATCCTGCCTATGCTGCCGGCTTTTACGAGCACGGGCAGTATCCCTTCGTGCTGGATGTGTTGTATCCGCTGGCGCACACCTGCCTTGGCTTCGGCGTCATCGCCGTGGGGCGGGATTCGCAGGGATACATTGACCGCATGGATCGCAATCTGATGGAATATATGGATTGGGCCACCCGTGTGCGATATTTCTGCAAGACCAATACCGGCGTGGACGAGGCGCAGTTTGTGGACCTCGGTCGGCGCATTGTAGAGGTGGAGGGTGATCTCGGAGAGGAGCGGCTGCGGCAGATCACCGTGGAAAAGCTGGATCCCATCTGGCTGGAGCTGAAAAATGCCAAGGTGCGCGAGCTGAAGGAAACCACCGCCAACCGTGACGTGCTGCAAGGCTCCGCCGACTCCGGTGTGCGCGCGGCGGCGGCCATTGCCGCGCTGCAGGAGGCGGGCAATAAGAGTATGCGCGACATCGTCGCTGCATCCCACCGCGCCTTTGTGCGGGTGGTGCGTTTGATCGTGGAGTGTGTGCGTCAGTTTTACGACGAAAATCGGTGCTTTCGCATCCTCGGAGAGGATGGCAGCAGATATCTGGAGTGGAGCAACGAGCGGATCAAGGAACAGATCACGGGCAGCTTGCCCGATGGCACACCGCTTTCCAGACGTCCGATTTTTGATATCGACGTGCGCTCGGAGCGCCAGGATCCCTACACCCGCTACTCTTATAACGAAACGCTGAAGGAGCTTTACAAGATGGGCGTTTTTGATCCTGAAAATGCCGCCGCGGCGAAAATCCTGCTGGACGGTATGGATTTTCCGGGTGTGGATCGCATTCGTCAGCGGATCGAGCGCTATTTGAGAGAGGGGGACGGTACCCACACCGCCACCGCAGCGCCGGAGACGGAGGGTGCACCTGCTGTCGGTGTGGCTGCCGCTATGAAGGGCGCTTGGCGCATGCGCGAAGCAGCGGAGAGCAGGAGTGCCGTATGATCGCGGTCTATGTAGAAAAACGGGGCACCCGCTGCCGCCTTTACGTGGAGGGTCACGCCGGATATGGCCCGGATGGGGCTGATATCGTCTGCGCCGGTGTATCTGCGCTGGTGGGCTCTTTGCTGCTTTATGCAAGAGAGTGCGGTAACTGTCGCCACCTGCGTACCGACTCAGCGCCGGGAAGATTTTTCCTTTCCTGCCGCGGAGGGCTTGGCGCTGCATTTGATCTGACGGTGCGGGGTCTTTCGGCCATCGCCCGCAGCTATCCCCACAACGTGCAGCTTTATACGGCCGTGTGCGTCTGAACAGAGCGCACGGCGACGTCAACCAATTTGAAAGGGGCAGGGGCGCGAGCCGGCAACAGAGAAAGAGACTGCGGCTCCTTGCCCTGACTGAGAAGAAAGAGGAGCTATGAATCATAAGAGTCAATGGAGCTTTCTGTGCCAATTTGGCACGGAGCTTGCGGGTGAATCCAATGCAGCGTCTCTCACCACCCCGGAGACAATAGATACGGGCGCGACGGAAGATAAGACTCCTGCCGCCGGGGAGTCGAGCCACAAGGAAGGCCGGAGGGAGCAATTCCGTGCGCTGATGGAGGGAGAATATAAGGATCTCTTCACAGCGTATTTTCAGGAAACCTTTAACCGGCGCTTCAAGGAGCAGAAGGGGAAAATGGAGGAGCTTGAACGCTACCGTGCCGTGGTTGAGGCTGCGGCCAGCGCGTACGGCACCGCGGATACTGCGGCGCTGATTGCGGCTATAGGGGAAAATAACCCCGAAACGGTGCGAAAAAAGGCGACAGCCGAGGCGGAGGATCAGCTTCGCACGGCGGTGGAGAATGCCAAAAGGGAGACGGAGCTTGCCGTTCTTTCCAGCATCCGCGCCAAGGGCCTGCGCCCTGCGGAGAACGGTACTGTGCCCGGCGTTTCCATCCGCTTTGACAATGCGGCAAAAGCGCTTTCCCGGGCGGAACGCGCCGAAATGGCGCGCCGCGCCTCCAAGGGAGAAAAAATCAGGATCTGACACCGTTTTCGGCCTTTTTGCACCAAAATTAAGAAAGGAAGAAGAAAGCATGAAGAATTTCACCCTTGATCTGACGCTGTTTGGCGTCAGTGAAAACGTCAACACCACTGAGGGCTACACCGACGCCACCACCGGCACGGTTACCCCTTATGAGGACGGCGGCCTTTCGGCCGAGATGCGTACCTACTACGCGGACTATCTCATCGACAACGCCGAGCCCAACCTCATTCACGATCAGTTCGCCCAGAAGGTTTCTATCCCTAAAAACGGGGGCAAGACCATTCAGTTCCGCAAGTACGATCCGCTGCCCAAGCTGACCGCAGCGCTTTCCGAGGGCGTGACCCCCACCGGCCAGTCCCTCAATATGGGTGTGGTGGAGGCCACCGTCCGTCAGTACGGCGGCTACGTGGAGTTTTCTGATCTGCTGCTGCTTACGGCCATTGACAACAATCTGGTGATGGCCACAAAGCTCCTCGGCTCCCAGGCCGGCAGAACGCTGGATACCATCACCCGTGAGGTGCTGTGCGGCGGTACCAATGTACAGTATGGCGAAAATGCGGTTTCCGCTCGCCATCTGCTGGTAGGTGGCGAGGCTACCGGCAACCATTACATGACCGTGGACTGCATCAAGCGCGCCGTGCGCTTCCTCAAGAATCAGAACGCGGAAAAGATCAACGGCGCCTACGCCTGCATCATTCACCCCGACTGTGCCTACGACCTGACCAACGACCCCAACTGGAAGTATCCTCATCAGTACGCCGATCCCCGTGACCTTTACGAAGGTGAGATCGGTATGCTGGAGGGGGTTCGCTTTGTGGAGTCCACCGAGGCCAAGGTGTTCCACGCCCCCGATCTTGCCTCCGACGCCCGTGTTCTGCATTGCCTTGAGGAGAGCATGACCATTCTGAACACACCCGGCCAGGTGAGCGAGGGTTGTGGTATCGGCTCCTGCTACCGCCTGATGTTGCACAACGGCCTTTTCGGTCACGTGGTGGAGAAGGATATGGTAGGCCGCTCCATCGTGTACTACGATGCCTCTAACGGCAGCTATCAGTACGCCAAGGTGGTGGGCGTGACCATCGGCGGAGAGGAGGAGGAGCATCATCTCTATCTGGATCGCCCGCTGATGGACGCCGCTTCCAACTACAAGGAGTATGCGCACATTGCGGAGGAGGATCTGCTCTATCCCGGTGAGGCAGGTATGCACGGCCGCGACGTGTACGCCACGCTGGTCTTTGGTGACAACGCCTATGGCACCACCGAGCTGGTGGGCGGCGGCCTGCAGCACATCGTGAAGCAGCTGGGCTCTGCCGGCACGGCTGACCCCCTCAACCAGCGCGCTACCGTGGGCTGGAAGGCCACCAAGACCGCAGCTCGTTTGGTAGAGGCATTCATGGTTCGTATTGAGACCGCCTCTACCTTTGAGGGCGGCGCCAACTGAGAGATCATTTGCTGAAAAAGCGAAAGAGGAGCTTGCTCCTCTTTCGCGGGAAATTCAATGAAGTACCCTGAAGGGGAGAGAAAACGGTCTGTATTGCAGACGGAAAGGATAGTATCGATATGGGAAACGAGCATAAGGACAGCGGTAGCGTTGCTGCGCTGAAAAAGGAGATGGAGGCGCTGCGCGCCTCCTATGAGGAGCAGCTGGCGGCCCTGCGAGCTGCCCAAGACGAGAAGGAGCGAAAAAACGGCAACGCCGAGCGCCTGCAGCGCTTTTTGCAGGCAGAGGAGGCGTATCTCAACGAATACGTGGAGGTCAAGCTTTTTCGAGACAACGAAAAATACAAGGACGACGTGTATGTGGCCATTAACGGCAAGAACTGCGTCATCCGACGTGGCGTGTGGACACGGATCCGCCGTAAGTTTGCGCTGCTGCTGGATCAGTCCGAGATCCAGGATCTGCGCACGGCGGAGCTGATGGACAGAGAGGCCGGGCGTTTTGCGGACGAAAGCCGTCGGCGCAGTATGTAACGGAGGTGTGGTATGACTGTGTTCGATTTCGTCATGGAGCATTTTGATCTTGCCGTGCTGGTGCTGACCGTACTTTTGAATCTGGTACTGCTTTGCGCTTCCGCGGTGCGTGCGTGGCGCGGAGATCGGGCCGCGTCCTTGCAAAAATGGCTGCAGCTGCTGGAGGCGGCCAGAGAGTTTGAGACGGAGGCGGAAGGATTTTCTCATTACTCCGCCGCGGAAAAGTTGAATTACGTGCTTTCCCGTTTGCGTACTCTCAGTGCTACGCTGGATGTGCCCTTTGAGGAGGAGGCTTTGATGGCGGCTGTGGAAAAGGACATCGCCTTTTCCAAGGTGGTGAATGCCAAGATCATCGCGGATGCCGCCGGAAAGGGTGAACCGAAGCCCGAGCGCGCTGACGGTTAACGTGTTAAGCAGACTCCCGATGGGGCTCCCCGCCGACCCTTGGTCGGCGGGGGATTTTTGCTGCAGGAGGGGCTTTCATCCGTTGTTTTTGACAGAATTGGGCGCCAAAGCAGATAAATCGAAAACAAAACGACAAAAATGCAGCGTAGCGCTTGACAATCGGCGTGCGAGATTGTATAATAATGTACAATATTTTATGAATTTTCATCCGATCTCATTCGGAACAGGAGGCTTCTATGAACAGAGTGTATAATTTTTCCGCGGGCCCCTCTATGCTGCCCCTGCCTGTGCTTGAAAAAGCCGCGGCCGAGATGCTTTGCTATAAGGATTCCGGCATGTCCGTGATGGAAATGTCTCACCGATCTCCCGTTTACGAGGCCATTATCACCGAGGCGGAGGCTGCGCTCCGTCAGCTGATGCAGATCCCCGAAAATTACAAGGTGCTGTTCCTGCAGGGCGGCGCCTCCACCCAGTTTGCCGCCGTGCCCCTCAATCTCATCGGTCGCACCGGCAAGGCGGATTACGTGGTTTCCGGCCAATTCTCCGGCAAGGCCTTCAAGGAAGCGGAGAAGATGGGCTATGACGTGAAATGCGTAGCCACCACCAAGGGCGATAATTTCACCCACGTGCCCGCACTCAGCCGCGAGATGTTCCGTCCCGATGCTGCCTACGTACACATCTGCTACAACAACACCATCTACGGTACCAAGTATGCGGAAATCCCCGACACCGGTGATATTCCGCTGGTGGCGGATATGTCCTCCTGCATTCTTTCCGAGCCGGTGGATGTCAGCCGCTTCGGCGTGATCTACGCTGGCGCTCAGAAGAACATGGCGCCCGCGGGCGTGACGGTGGTGATCGTACGCGAGGATCTTTTGGAATTTGCCGATCCTAAGATGCCCACCATGCTGGAGTGGAAGACCATGGCCGAGAACGGCTCTATGTACAACACGCCGCCCTGCTATCCTATCTACGTGGCGGGTCTTGTATACGAGTGGCTGCTGTCCATCGGAGGCCTTGAGGCTATGCAAAAAATGAACGTGAAAAAGGCTGCGGTGCTGTACGATTATCTCGATAGCCAAAGCTACTACCAGGCCCCCGTCTGGAAGGAAAACCGGTCGCTGATGAACGTGACCTTTGTGACCGGAGACGGAGAGCTTGACAAAAAGTTTGCCAAGGAGGCCGCTGCTGCAGGCCTGCAGAACCTGAAGGGACATCGCTCCGTTGGCGGTATGCGTGCCTCGATCTACAACGCAATGCCCCTGGAGGGCGTAGAGGCGCTGGTGGCCTTTATGAAGACCTTCGCCGCCGCAAATCCCAAGAACTGAGAGGATAGAAACATGAAAAATATTTTGTTGATGAATAAGATCGCCAAGGTGGGCACGAATCGGCTGGATGCTGCTGTTTACCGCTGTGGCAGCGGCGTGGAGAACCCTGTGGGTATGATGGTGCGTTCCGCAAAGCTTCACGATATGCAGTTCAACCCCGAGCTTCTGGCCATCGCTCGCGCAGGGGCCGGTGTCAATAACATTCCCGTGGAGCGCTGCTCCGAAGAGGGCATTGTGGTGTTTAATACCCCCGGTGCCAACGCCAACGGTGTCAAGGAGCTGGCAGTTTGTGCCTTGCTGCTTGCCTCCCGCAAGATCGTAGACGGCATCGATTGGGCGCGCTCCCTTGCCGGAACCGAGGATGTGGCAAAGCAGGTGGAGGCCGGAAAATCGCAGTTTGCAGGCTGCGAGCTGCATGGCAAGACGCTGGGTGTCATTGGCCTTGGTGCCATCGGCGGGCTGGTGGCCAATGTGGCCATTCACCTGGGTATGCGCGTGGTGGGCTGTGACCCCTACCTTTCGGTAGCGGGCGCGTGGAACCTCAATCATCACGTAGAGAAGGCATCGACCTATGAGGAGGTCTACGCCAAGGCAGATTACCTCACCCTGCACGTGCCCGCCACCGATACCACCAAGGGCATGATCAACGCCGAGAGCATCGCTCTGATGAAGGACGGCGTGCGCATTCTGAACCTGGCAAGAGCTGAGCTGGTCAATGCTCCCGCCCTTGCTGCTGCCATGGCCTCCGGTAAGGTGGCTGCTTACGTCACCGATTTCCCCACGGAGGAGACCGTGGCGATCCCCGGTGCCATTACCATTCCGCACCTTGGCGGCTCTACTGAGGAGGCCGAGGACAACTGCGCCGTGATGGCTGCCGATGAGCTGGACGAGTATCTGCGCTTTGGCAATATCCGCAATAGCGTCAACTATCCTGCTGCTTCCATGGCGCCCACCGGCACCGCCCGCGTGTGTGTGCTGCACGCCAACGTACCCGCCGTGCTTGCCAATATCTCCACCGCCATTTCGAAGCAGCATATCAACATTGAGAACATGCTGAACAAATCGAGAGGCGAGAACGCCTACACCATCCTGGATGTGAACAGCCTACCCGGCAAGGACACCGTTGAGGCCATCAAGGCCATTGACGGTGTGCGCCGCGTGCGCGTGCTGACGCTGCTGCAGTAAAGCGTGCGGGCGGCATTGACGAGCTTCTCGTCAGTGCCGCCCGCTTTTTGAGCGCGGTGAAATTTTTTCCCGTTCCCCCTTGTCAACCAGAGGATTTTATGGTATAATATAGTGAAATATTGTTTCAAATCCGCAAGAAAGCCGCCACGGGCGGCAGGAGGGTACGTTTTTGATTATTGCACTGGAAAATGCCAGACGTGAGTTGCTGGATATGAGAGAAAAGCTGGAGGATCTCGGTAGCGCCCTACGCATTGAGGATCTCGGCGGCCGCGTGGCAGAGCTGGAGCAGAAGACTGCCGACCCTGCCTTTTGGGGAGATCAGGAAAATTCCTCCAAGGTGCTTCAGGAGCTGAAGCAAAGCAAGGATACCATCGCAGATTATGAGGCGCTTTGCGCCCGTTTGGAGGACGCCATTGCCCTTGCCGAGATCGCCATTGAGGCCGAGGACGAATCCTGCGTGGAGGAGGTGGAATCCGAGCTGGAGGCCATCCGTGCCACCGAGGATGCGCAGCGCATGGCCGTGCTGCTGTGCGGTGAGTACGATAAGAGCAACGCCATCGTTTCCTTCCACCCCGGCGCCGGCGGCACCGAGGCACAGGACTGGGCGCAGATGCTGTACCGTATGATCACCCGCTGGGCAGAGCGTCACAATTTCAAATACAAGCTGGTGGATTGGCTGGACGGCGATATGGCCGGCATCAAGAGCGCCACCATTATGGTGGAGGGCACCAATGCCTACGGCTACCTGAAGAGCGAGAACGGCGTGCACCGCTTGGTGCGCGTATCCCCCTTTGATGCCGCAGGTCGCCGTCAGACCTCCTTTGCCTCCATTGAGGTGATGCCGGAGTTTGCCGACGTGGATAACGTGGTGATCCGGGACGAGGATATTGAGGTCACCGCTCACCGCAGTAGCGGCGCCGGCGGTCAGCACATCAACAAGACCGACTCCGCTATCCGTATTTTGCATAAGCCCACGGGCATTGTGGTGGGTTGTCAGACCGAGCGTAGCCAGCTTCAGAACAAGGAAACGGCCATGAAAATGCTGAAGGCTAAGCTGATGGAGATCAAGCTCCGCGAGCGTCTGGATACCATCGAGGAGATTCAGGGCAATAAGGTCAACATCGAGTGGGGCAGTCAGATCCGTTCCTACGTATTCATGCCCTACACCCTTGCCAAGGATACCCGTACCGGCTTTGAAAACGGCAATATCGGTGCCGTGATGGATGGCGATATTGACGGCTTCATCAACGCCTATCTGAAAATGAACGCGAACTAAACAGTTAAGCCACGCGTGGCTCGATCCCCATGGGAGATCGGGCAACGCGTGGCCTTTTTTATTCCGCTGCCACGGTCAGCAGCTTGAACGCGCTTGCGGTCATCACGTAGAGGCCGTGGCTCGCAAGACCCTGTCGGGCGGAATGAACCGCGCCCTCATCGAGCCCCGAGATCATACCGGGGCTGCCGGGGATCACCAGAATATTGATCCGCCCGGGCTCGATCTGATAGGGCTGAAAAATGCCGGTCACTTCGCTGGCGGGAGAGATTCCTAAGGGATAAAGCTGCTCCGCCACCACCGAGCCGCTGGGATGGCAGCGGATGAAGGTGTGGCGCCCGGCTCGCTTTTTGAGGGTATGAACGGTAAAATCCTGCCCACCGTGTGAAAACCGTACGGTTTGCAAATGAGGGTGCTCTTCCTCCCCCTTGGGTTGGCGCAGATACGCCTCGTAAATCGAGGTAGCCACCTTTTCTTCACGTAGCTCCACGATATCGGTAAGGTCGCAGGAGAGGGCGGCGCAAATAGCACAAAGGGTATCGGTGGTGACCGATTCATTTTTCGAGAGCTTGGCCACGGTTCGAGAGCTGAGCCCCGTGAGATTGATCAGATCGGTTTTGTGGAGTCCCTTGGCGGCTAAAAGCTGCCAGAGCCGGTGGTAGTCAAAATACATCGCGTGCCTCCTGCGGATTTTTCTTTATGATAGCATAGATTTTCGCTTTTGTCAATATTCATTTACAAATGTAAAGAAATATGTTCAAAAATATCAAAATCATACCGTGCTGTTGATCGCAAGCGGGAAATGGCGCAAAAAGTCGGCAAAAAATAAGAAGCCCCCCTTGACAAACACGGCGCTTTATGATATGATATGAAGAAAGACTGTGACCGAAAAGAGTAAGCAGTAAGGTGCCGCACAGAGAGCCGTCGGATGGTGCAAGACGGAGGGTGCCCCTGCCGAATACCTTCGCGAGTCGCGTACCGAACGGCGTTTTCGCCCTGTAGGCTACGCCGGTGTCGCCCGTTACGCGAGCGCGGCTTGCAAAAGCTGCATGAGGCCCACTCCGCGAGGGGCGGGTAAACAGAGGTGGTACCGCGTGCCCCTGGCGCGTCCTCTTGCTTTGGCAAGGGGATTTTTTATTTTGTTTCAAATGAAAAGGAGATAAAACAATGCAAATTTACGAAGAATTGGTAAAAAGAGGCCTGATTGCTCAGGTAACTGACGAGGCGGAGATCCGCCAGCTGATCAACGAGGGCAAGGCCACCTTCTATATCGGCTTTGATCCTACCGCGGATTCTCTCCACGTGGGTCACTTTATGGCGCTGTGCCTGATGCGTCGCCTGCAGATGGCAGGCAACCGTCCCGTGGTACTGATCGGCGGTGGCACAGCCATGATCGGCGACCCTTCCGGCCGTACCGATATGCGTCAGATGATGACCACCGAAACCATCCAGCACAACGTGGATTGCTTCAAGAAGCAGATGGAGCGCTTCATCGACTTTGGCGAGGGCAAGGCGATCCTGGTCAACAACGCCGACTGGCTCCTTGACCTCAACTACGTGGACGTGCTTCGCGACGTGGGCGCGTGCTTCTCCGTCAACAAGATGCTGGCGGCTGAGTGCTACAAGCAGCGCATGGAGAAGGGTCTTTCCTTCCTTGAGTTCAACTATATGATCATGCAGTCCTACGATTTCTACCACCTCTACAAGAACTACGGCTGCAATATGCAGTTTGGCGGCGACGACCAGTGGTCCAATATGCTGGGCGGCACCGAGCTGATCCGCAAGAAGCTGCAGAAGGACGCCTACGCCATGACCATCACGCTGCTGCTCAATTCCGAGGGCAAAAAGATGGGCAAGACGCAGTCGGGTGCCGTGTGGCTCGACCCCAACAAGACCTCTCCCTTTGATTTCTACCAGTACTGGCGCAACGTGGGCGATGCCGACGTGCTGAAGTGCATCCGTATGCTGACCTTCCTGCCCGTAGAGGAAATTGACAAGATGGATACGTGGGAGGGCGAGCAGCTCAACCGCGCCAAGGAGATCCTTGCCTTTGAGCTGACCGCGCTGGTACACGGCGAGGAGGAAGCAAAGAAGGCCGAGGCCGCCGCCAAGGCACTGTTTGGTGCCGGCGCCGGTGAGGATGCCCCCACCACTGAGCTTTCCGCCGCTGACCTTGTGGACGGCGCTATGGATATTCTCACGCTGCTGGCCAAGTCCGGCCTTGTAGCCTCCAAGTCCGAGGCGCGCCGCACCGTAGAGCAGGGCGGTGCCTCTGCTGACGGGGAAAAGATCACCGATATCCGTCATACCTTCACCGCCGCCCAGCTGGAGGCAGGCGTGCTGCTGAAGCGCGGCAAGAAGAACTATCGCCGCGTGATCCTGAAGTAAAATGAGCTTTAAAACAGAACTGCATTGCCACAGTATGCCCGTCAGTTCCTGCGGACGCATTGCCGCTGAGCAATTGGTGGAAACGTATTTGACTGCGGGCTTTACCACGGTGGTGCTGACCAATCATTTCAGTCGCCACACTTTTCGCACCGCCGTCATGGCCGCGGATGCCACGTGGGAGGAGAAGGTTTCCTTCTTCCTCAGTGATTTTGAAAAAATGAAGGCGGCGGCGGGTGACCGCCTGCATATTTTGATGGGTATGGAATTCCGTCTTGATTACCAAGAGGAGACCGATTTCTTGGTGTACGGTCTCGGCGAGGAATTTCTGCTGTCCAACCCCGATATTTTGCAGCTGAAATTCAAGGATTTCTCCGTGCGTGTGCGCGAGGCGGGCGGTCTGCTGATTCAAGCGCACCCCTTCCGCAATAACGTGGTGATTTCCGATCCCACCTTTATTGATGGCGTGGAGGTTTGGAATTGCAGCGTAGGACACGCCAGTCGCAACGATGTGGCGGAATTTTGGGCAAATCGCTTCTCGCTGATCAAAACCTCCGGGTCTGATTTGCACTGCGATTGGCAGATCATCGGCGGCGGTATTCTGACGGATACGCCCATCACTACTGATGGGGAGCTGCTCTCGACGCTTCGCAGCGGTCGGTATCAGCTGCTCCGGGGTGGCGAACCCCGCGAGGGCTGATGCTAAGTGACAAATATGCATAAAAAATACCCACGGCGCATAGCGCCGTGGGTATTTTTATGTTTGGTGATCTATGTAATAGATAGGAATCACACGATGGGAGCTACGAAATCGTCTTCTACGATGTCGTCCTTGTCGGTGGGCTGCTCGGGATCGTCGCCGCCGCCGGGCTGCTCGGGATCGGTGGGAATATCGCTGTCGAAGGAGAAGACGATCGTGCCGCCATCAACCATAGTGATATCAATGCTCATAGCACCGTAGTACAGGCGAGAGGTGATCTGCAGAGAGCCGTCAGCCTTTACCACGAAGGTGGTGGTCTTCTCGGCACCGAAGGTCAGGGTGTAGCAGTCACCGGTCAGAGCCCAAGTACCGGATCCCTTGTCAGCGCCTGCAGCATCGGTCAGTGTGAAGGTGTTGTCAGCCTTCAGGGTAAGGGTCATGTTGAAGGACATGGGCGCGCCGGTAACGGCTGCGGTTCCCTTATACACGCCGGCCTTCAGGGTACCCTCATTTACAGGAGGAAGCTCAGGAGCGCCGGTAGCGGGAATCTTGCCGTCGCCGGTCTTCCAAGCGTCGAGGTTCTCGATCTTAGCGGTGCAAGCCTCGTCAGAGAAGTAGCACTCGCAAGCGGAGCAGTACCAGTAAGCCTTTACGCCATCAGTGGTAGCGGTAGGATCAACCTGGTTGGTCTTGGTTGCGGAATGGCCCTTAGCAGCGATCTCGGTGCCGCCCTCGGTGTAGTCGCATCTCTCGCAGCCCATCACAGCGGTCTTGCCGGCAGTGGTACAGGTCGCAGCAACAGCAGCGGACTTCTCAACCAGAGTGGTGTGGCCGAGTGCAGCGATCTTGCCATCGGCAGCCTTCCAAGCGTCGATGCTATCGATCTTGCTGGTGCAGGCCTCGTCAGCGAAGTAGGTTGTGCAGCCAGAGCAGTACCAATATGCCTTCACGCCTGCGGCGGTGCAGGTTGCATTTACCTGCTCGGTCTTGGTAGCGCTGTGGGTGTGGGGCTCTTCGGGCTTCGTGCAGGCTACAACAGCCAGCATCACCAGCATCAGAACCAGCACAAGGGTAAGAATGCGTTTCATTGTGTTTCCTCCTAAAAATATTATTTTGGACACATTTTATTTTCCCACCGCAGATGCAATGGCGGCACGCTGCCGACATCGATCTGGCGGTAATGGATAAATGGGGCTTTGGCGATGCTTTTCCGTTGCGTTTTACGCAAAATACAAGCATGCACCAATACTTGACTACTATTATAGCACACTATTATGGCAGAGTCAAGAGAAAAATTGGGAGATTTCTCAATTATCTCGGTTATTTTTTTGAAAATTTGGCTTTTAGCGACAAATCAAAGGTCAAGGTCGCCGGATTCCCGTGCTTCCCTTGGGCGCTCCTCATTTTTCGCCGCACAAATGACAGCGGGCGAAATGCTCCGGCGCGATCTCTACGGGGGCGGGCAGGGGAGCGATGCGGCAACGGTCGGTTGCCTTGGGGCAGCGGTTGGCAAAGCGGCAGAGGTTGGGGGGATCGATGGGGCTGCGCGCCTCGCCGGAGAGGATGATGCGCTCACGCTTGGTGGATGGGTTGACCTCCAGAATGGCGGACATCAAGGCCTCGGTATAGGGGGTGCGGGGGTCACGGAAAATCTCCTCCGTCGAGCCACTTTCCATCACCTCGCCGAGATACATCACCGACATGTGATCGGTAATGTGCTTGATGAGAGACAGATTATGGGAGATGAAGAGATATGTCAGCTCAAACTCCTCCCGCAGGTCAAGCAGCAGATTGCAGATCTGAGAATGCACGGAAACGTCCAGCGCCGAGGTAGGCTCGTCGCAGATGATCAGCTCCGCGTCAGCGATCAGGGCTCTTGCGATGGCAATACGCTGTCGCTGACCGCCGGAGAACTCAAACACATAGCGGTCAAGATCTTGCAGGGAAAGGCCAACCTTTTCAATGAGGCCTGCCGCCCGCTCCCGCAGTACACGGGTGTCACGCTCGCCTGCAATATACAGAGGCTCTGAGATGATCTGCCATACGGTAAAACGGGAGTTCAGCGAGGAGTAGGGATCCTGAAAAACGGTCTGCATGTGGCGCCGTACCTCCCGCCAATCGGCAGCGGAGGATTTGGCGTCAATGGTTTTTCCAAAGCACTCAAAGGAGCCGGAGGTGATGGGCACAAAGCCGAGAATGGCGTTGGCCAGCGTGGTTTTGCCACAGCCGGATTCACCCACAAGACCGTAGATCTCACCCCGTTTGATCTCCAAATTGATGTTTTTCACGGCGGAAAGACGGCCGGGCTTGCCGAACAAGCTTTTTTTGATCTTGAAATCCACCGTGAGATCATTTGTTTTTAGTAAGATTTCAGCCATAGTTCCTCCGGTGTGTAGTAACAACGAATTTTTCTGCCGTCGCCCCGATCAAAGAGCGGGGGCTGCTTTTGCCGGCAGAGGGCGGTGCAATAGGCGCAGCGATTGGAGAAGTAGCAGCCCTCGGGCTTGTGCATGGGGTGGGGGACATTGTGCGGGATCTGCACAAAGCGCTCCACCTGCTCATCCATACCCGGCACCGTGTCGATCAGCGCCTTGGTGTAGGGATGCTGCGGATTTTGCATGATCTCATCGATGGTGCCCTCCTCCACGATCTTGCCGCAATACATGACGTACACGCGGTCTGCCATCTCGCGGACGACGCCCAGGTCGTGGGTGATCATCAGCAGGGACATCTTTTCCTTCTCGCACCGATCAGAGATCAGTTGCAGGATCTGCGCCTGAATCGTCACGTCCAAGGCTGTGGTGGGCTCGTCGGCGATCAGCAGACGGGGCGACAGGGATGTGGCCATGGCAATGAGAATGCGCTGCTTCAGACCGCCGGAAAGCTCGTGGGGGTACTGGGAGGCGCGCATTTCGGGGTCGGGGATGCCGACCTTTTTCATCATGGTAAGGGAGCAGGCGCGGGCGGCCTTGGGCTTCATATTCATATGATAGATGAATACCTCGTCCAGCTGCTCGCCAATGGTCATAACGGGATTGAGGAAGGTGGAGGGATCCTGAAAGATCATGGCCATCTCCTCGGCGCGCAGCGCCAGCATCTCGTTTTCGGTTTTTTCCAGAATGTTGTGCCGATGGCCGGAGCGATCAGTGAACACAAAGCGATCCGCCGTGACGTAAGCGGGCGGGGTGGTGAGCAGATTCATGCAGGCAAGGCTGGTCACGCTCTTGCCGCAGCCGGACTCGCCCACAATGGCAACGCGCTCGCCCTCACCCACGTGGATATCCACGCCCTCAACGGCGCGGACGAAGCCCTCCTCCGTGCGGAAAACTACCTTTAAATTTTTAATGTCAAGCACGTTCATTGACAGCCACCTCCTTTGCAAATTGCTCCTTGAGGTGCAGCGCATCCTCCTCGCTTTGCTCCGTCATGGTCGCGAATACGGCGGCAGCCGCCTCCTCGGGAGGCAGGCCCTTGGCGCGCTTGTCCTTCTTGCGCTTCATTTTGGGGTTGAGGATCTCCTCCAACGCATAGCCGATCTGCATAAAGCCGTAAACGGTAATGAAAATGGCAACGCCGGGAGCCAACACCCAAGCCCACAGGCCGGAGGTGAAGGCGCTTTCCTGTGCCGCCACAAGGATCTTACCCCAGCTGATGACGGAGGGGTCGCCAAGGCCGATAAAGCTGAGGCCTGCCTCCGCGATCATGAAGCCGGCGCAGGAAAGCGCGCAGTTCATGATCAAGAGGTGGGAAACGGCGGGGAGAATGTGACGGTACATGATGTAGGTTTTGGAGCCGCCGGAGAGCTCTGCCGCGCGAATATAGTTCATATTCATGACGGAAAGCACCTGGGCGCGCACCACGCGGGCGGTACCGCACCAGCCGATCAGGGTGAAAATGGCGATCATCATCAGATAACTGGAGGAAAGATTGCTCATGATCATCATCAGGGGCGTGGTGGGGATCACCAGCAGTACGTTGATGAGGTTGAGAATGACGGTGGCGGGCACCTTGCCGAAATAGGCGGAAACCACGCCGAGGGTGGCCCCCAAAAGCGTGACGCAAAGGCCGGTGACAATACCGATGATCAGCGAGATGCGGGCACCGTAAAGGATTTGTGTGAGAATGTCAATGCCGTTTTTATCTGTGCCAAGGGGATGCTCCAGAGAGGGCTTGGCAAGGCCGTTGGCGATGTCGTAGGCATCCAGCTCGTAGGGCGTCAGCACCGGGGCGAGGATCGCCGCCAGTACGACGATGCCTACCAAAATGACACCAACCCTGCCTTTGGGATTCTTTACAATTTTCAAGAGAAAATTGCCGATGCCACGGAGCGTGGCAAGCAGATGTGTACCGAATTTCTTCATGCTCATACCTCCTTCACGCGAGGATCGAACTTGTGATACACAAGGTCGGTAATGAAGTTACAAACCACGGTGATGGTGGCAAAGAGCAGGAGAATGGCCTGAGAAAGCTGGTAGTCGCCGTTATTGCAGGCGTCAAGCAAAAGCTGTCCCATACCGGGCCAGGAGAAGATCTTTTCCATCAGCACGCTGCCGCCAAGCAGACCCGCCATAGACATACCCACGTTGGTGATGAGGGGGAGAAGCGCGTTGCGGAAGGTGTGCTTGTAAAGCACCACACCGGGCGGCAGACCCTTGGCACGCGCGGTGAGGATGTAATCCTCGTTGGTGACGGCGATCATACTGTTTCGCACCAGAAGGCCGTAGGAGATGACGCCGGAGAAGACCGAGATCATCACGGGCAGCGCGGCGTGATAGGCCACGTCCACGATATCACCCACGGGGACGGCGGCAAGGAGTGCCGCCAGCACGGCAAGGGGAGATCCGATAAAGATGCAGATGATCCTTCGGGTAATCAGCTTCAGTGCCACGGTAAGGGCGATGCCCGCCAGCAGCACGATGAGGAACACGGGACCGTTGAAGGAGAGGGTATAGCCTGCCGTCATGGCACCGCGATAGGGGAAAATAGGGAACGTAAAGGCAAGCAGCATCAGTGAAACCAGCGCCAGCCAGAAGGAAGGAATGGCGGTGGTGACACCGGAGAGGCCGAGCAGAGCCTTGTCTGCCGCATGATCGCGCTTTTTACCCGCAATGGCACCCAAAATGATGCCCAGCGTGATGGAGAACAGCATGGAGGAAACGGTCAGCACCATTGACCAGGGGATGCGGCTGAACATTACCTTCCATACGGAATCCTTGTAAATATGTGAGGTGCCCAGATCCAGGGTGAACACGCGGCCAAGGTAGTCGAAATACTGCACGATCAGGGGATCGTTGAAGCCGTATTCCTCACGGATCTGCTCGCGCAGAGCCGTTTGGTCCTCGGGCACACCGGCAAAATAGGGCTGTGCGGGGTCGCTAAAGATCATTCTCGGCAGGAAAAAATTCAGCGTTATGATGATGAAAAGCACGAAGAGTGAGCTCAACACCTTTTTCAGGTAGTAGCCCTTCATAGACGCAGTCCTCCGAAGATTATTTCAATTAATTATACTCGCTTGAGATACCGAATGGAATAGCTGTTCCAGATGGAAGAGCCCTCCACCTCCACCCAGCCCGTCCATTTCTGCGCGGTGTAAAGGGTGATGGTGTTTTCGGCGTAAAGGGGAATTTCGATGCAGAGGTCGGCAACGTAGGCCTGTACCTCGCGGCAGAGCCGATACTGCTCCTCGGTGTCGGCAGCCAGCTCCATCTTGGTGATCATATCGATCAGAACGGGATCAATAATGCCGGAGTAGTTGAAGAGCCGCACGCTGTCGCTACCGGGGTAAACGCTGTAACGGGCGCTGTACATCAAAAGCTTGTCGGGGGTAAAGGACACGCTGTTGATGATCATATCAAAGGTAGGATGGTTGCTCTGCTTGATCTCCTCGGCGTAGGTAGAGGTGGCCTGATCGTACTCCAGCGTAATGCCGATCTTGGCAAGCTGAGAGGCGAGGGCCTTCACCGTGATCTCATTGCCGGGGGTGGCAAATACCGTCAGGGTAATGCCGCGCTTGCCGTCAGCCCCCTTCTTGTAGGAGGTGGTGTCCAGCAGTGCGTTGGCGGCGTCCACGTCGGTCTTGTGATACACGTAATTGCCGTTTTCGTCAAGGTAGGCGTTGTCGTAGTAATCCTGCACCAGGCAGTCACCCACCGGCACGCCCATGCCGTGCAGCACGTCGTCAATGAGGGTCTGCTGATTGATGCACAGGGAAATGGCCTCGCGGATCTCCTTGGTGTAGCCGTTAAAGCCGCCCTCCTTGAACTGACCGTAGGGGCCCACATTGAAGAGCAGGGTGGTGACAAAGGCGTTGTTGACGGAGGAGATCCTGATATCCTTGTAGGCGCTGTTGCCCGAAACGGCAAAGGCCTTGGCAGAGGTGACGTTATCCATCATCAGATCAATGCTGCCCTCGCGCATGGCGTTGATCAGCACGTCCTCGTTGCTCATCAGAATGACGGAGATTTTTTCGATGGGATCACCGGCAAACATTTTGGCCTTGAGGGCGGGATCGTAATCCTGACGCAGGGAAACGGTGATGGTGCTGTCCTCGATGTAATCCCCGGCGGCAATGTAGTAGGGGCCGGTGCCCACGGGAGAGAGGTTCTTCTCCTTGGCGGGGTTGCGCACGGTGCTCCAGATGTGCTTGGGCAGCACAACGATGGAGTTGCACACGGATTTCATGGAGGTGTAGTTGTTGCTGGCCAGCACGAACACGAAGTCGCCGTCCACTACCTCGCTCTTATAGTAATCGGTGAGGAAGTAGGCCTGGCTACCGAGCGCGCCGGCGTGCTTGATGATGTAATCAAAGGTGAATTTGATATCCTCGGCGGTGAAGGGAGTGCCGTCGTTCCAGGAGTGGCCGGCCACCACGGGGAAGCGGAAGCGCATCCAGTTGGTCTTGGGCACGGTCAGCTCCGCGCGGGCAAGGAACTGCTCGTGCGTTTCCAGAATGGGCATGCCGCTTTCGTCAAAGCCCTCAATGATGGACTCGCGCTTGCACTGCTCCTTCCATTCCTCCTCGGTGGGATCGAAATACTCGTAGCCGTAAACGCTGCCCTCCTCGCGGGGGAGCGCGCCTACGTGGCTGAGCAGGCCATCCGTGAAGGCGAGGGGGTTTTTTGTGGTATCCACAGGGGTGTAGACAGAGCCGTCGGGGAAGGTATAGGTCTCGCCCTCCTTGTAATCGGCGGGCTTGGCATCGCTACCCAGCAGCGTATCGTAGAACATACCTACGAAGAAGGTGGAGGAGGATGCGGTAGAGGAATAGGGGTTGAGATTCTTGGGCAGGGCAGTGGTGCCGATGCGCAG
The DNA here is from genome assembly GCA_015064005.1 of Oscillospiraceae bacterium. GTDB lineage: Bacteria > Bacillota > Clostridia > Oscillospirales > CAG-272 > Firm-07. Next base: position 28,873 of record SVTA01000001.1, on the reverse strand, counting down.
AGAATCGGTGTATTTCTCCCTGCGGCAGCCGCTGAAGGCGAATACGGGAAGCACCATCAGCAGCGCCAGGGTCAAAGCGATCAGTCTTTTCATATGCGGCATCAGTAGGGGATCTGGGTGCCGAAGCCCTGCTTGTTGGCAGAGTTGTCGAAGATCTCTTCAATGGTGAACTTGTAAGCGGGACGGGTCACCCAGCGCTCGATGTTGGGGGCGTGGTATACGTCGTGCTGGGCGTTGATGAATTGCTGGATGAGGGGCAGCTCAAAGGGAGAGCAGGAGCCCATCTCATTGTGCTCGCCAACGATCTCCATCTTGCCGCGCACCTCGTAGGAGAGGATGGGGGGCTGATAGAACATCAAGGTAGCCTCGGGGTTGACCTGGTAGTTGGCCCAGCTGTGCTTGAAGGCCATCTCCACGCTGTAGATGTGGCTGAAGTCCACGGTCTTCTCGGCCTCCTCGGAGTAGAGCCACTTCATCAGCAGCTCAAGGCCGCGGTTGCTGTAGGTCTTGTCCTCGGGGTCGTAGGTCTTGATGTGCTCGACGTAAGCGGCCAGAGCCTCCTCCAGGTACTCCTCACGGGGAATGAAGCCGATGCCCTTAACGGAGCCGTTGAGGCCGGCAGGGCCGTTGCTGATGAATACGGGGTCGTGAGAGGTGAAGGACAGGAAGATCTTTTCGGGGGACATCATCTTGCCCTCCAGCATGGACTTTACAGTGTTGCCGCGGGTGCGGTAAGCCCAGTTGAAAAATCTGTTCAGTTCGCCGGTTTCAAGTCTTGCTCTTTCCATGATAAAAACTCCTTTTATGTTAATGTATTTTGATTACTTCAGCTTGATGAAAACAGAGGGGGAGGCAGCAACGGTTGCTTGGGCAATGTTGAAGCCCACGGAGAAGCTGGTGCCGTTGTATGCGGTGCCCTCGGATACGTGATCCTCCTTGGCAATGCCGCCCTCACCGTCGGAAACGTCGTAGGTAAAGGTGATGCTCTCACCATTGATGACATAGGTGCCCTCGCTCTTGCCCACAATGTGCATCGTAGCACCGGCCATCTGCATGATGCTGACGGTAAAGGTGCCGTCGGCCTTCAGCACGGCCACGTAGGCGTAGACCATGTTGCCCATGGCGCTGTCCTTTGCGCGATGGCCCGCGAAGATCTCGCCCTCCAGCGCAATGGGATCGGACTCGAAGAACTTGACGTCGTTGGCGGTCATCATATCGATTAGATAGAAGGGAGCACCGAACATGCCATCAATGATGGCCACGTCGGAGTGCTTTTCGGTTGTGTCACCGTGAACGTAGGTAAAGGTGATGGTTTCATCGTTCTCGTCGTTCACGCCGAAGCTATAGGTGCCGGTGTAGTGCGCAGTCTTATGCTCGGTACCGCCAAGAAAGCAGACAAATGCGTCCAGCGTGCCGTCAGCGTTCAGATTCAGCACCACGCGATTGTAAAGAGTGGCAGGCTCGCCGCTTTCCGTGGCGACCAAGCGCTCGTAGCCGGCAAGGAACATGCGGGGCTCGTAGGCGGGAGCAGCGTTATCGTCATCGTCCTCGCTGCCGCCGGCACCCTCGTTGCCACCGTCGCCTTCACTTCCGCCGTCGCCCTCGTTTCCGCTGTCACCGGCAGGGGGCTGGGGATCGGGCTTTCCGCCGTCATCGGGAGTCTTGCAGGCCACGGCAAACAGGCATCCGGTTATCATCAACACCGCCAGAAGCAGCGCCATCAATCTTTTCATAATGTACCTCCAAATAAATATAATAATAAAATATTAGGTATAAACGATACCTATCCAACATTGTATCACATTAAAGCGACAGAGTCAAGAGGATACGATGGCGATTTTACGGTGATTCTCACTAATTTTCGCAAAAAAAGAGTTTTTTTTCGGAAAATACCGCAAAAAACCGAAAAGCACCCGCCGCGGCGGGTGCTTTTCCGCTTGAAATCAAAGTGCCTTCATCCGGCCCGCCTCCACGCGGTAGATGCGGTCGGCAATGGCCATGGTAGATTCCCGATGGGAGACCAGAATGATGCTCTTTTTTTGCTTTTGTGCCTGCAGCGCCTGCAGAATGATGCCCTCGTTGATGCTATCCACGTTGCTGGTGGGCTCGTCGAGTAAAATGAGGGGACTGCCCTTGAGGAAGGCGCGGGCGAGGCCAATGCGCTGCTTCTCTCCGGCGGAGAGGTTGTCGCCAAGGGCGCCCACGCGGGTCTCATATCCGTCGGGCAGGGTGAGGATGAAGTCGTGCACCGAGGCCATCCGGCAGGCGGCCTCGATCTCCTCGCGGGTGGCATCAGGCTTGGCGATGCGGAGATTGTCCTCAATGGTTTCGTCAAAGAGGTAGGTGACTTGGCTGACCATGGTCACGTTTCGCAGCAGGCTGTCGCCGTCAATGGCATCCACGTCGATGCCGTTGTAGGCAATGCTGCCCTCCTGCTTTTGCCAGAAGCGGAGCAGGAGCTTGAGAAAGGTGGATTTGCCGCAGCCTGATTCGCCCACGATACCCACGATCTCGCCGGCCTTGGCGTGCATGGCAACGTCTTCAAGCACGGGGGTGACGCCATCGTAGGAGAAAGAGAGGCCCTCTACGTCAAGATGCTCGTAATCAAAATCCGCGCCGCTTTCAACGGGGGTAACGGCGGGCTTTTCTGCCAGCAGATCCAGCACACGGTCGCCGGAGGCGAAGGTCTGGGTCAGATTGCCGGGCAGAGCGGAAATGGCAATGACGGGAGCAAAGGAGCCGAACACGGCTACCACACCCACCACCATACGGCCAGCGGAGAGCTGCCCCGTTGCCATCAGCAGCACGCCTACTGCAAGGGTGGTGAGGATAAAGAGCGAAACAGCAAGCTCGGTGGCGGCTGCTGCCGCGGTGGTGTCGTTTTTCATCTTTTTGGTTTCCATCAGCAGCACGTCAGAGCGGCGGTTGACCTCCTCCTTGCGCGCCTCACCCGCATTGTTAAGCACAATGTCCTTGATGCCCTTGATGCTGTCAAGGAAATAGGCGTTGAAGGCAGCGAACTCGGCGCGGTATCGCACGCCGGAGGCCTTCAGGCGACGGGAGGAAATGAGGGGCACCAGCACGCCTACGGTCACGTAGCCGCATAGCGCCACCAGCGCGAGATAGATGGAGGAAAAGAGCCACACAAAGAGAAATACGGCAAGGGAGACCACCACCGCAATGCAGATGGGGGAGAGGGTGTGGGCGTAAAAGACCTCCAGTGTCTCAATATCGGAGGTGATCATGGCGATGATGCTGCCCTTTTGCTTGCTTTCCAGCTTAGCGGGGCACAGGCGCCGCAGGGCACCGAAGATCTTGTCGCGCAGCACCGCCAGCAGGCGGAAGGCGATATAGTGGTTGCTGTACTGTTCAAAATACCGCAGCACGCCGCGCAGCACGCCGCAGCCAACAGCCAGCGCGATGATGACGCCGTAGGAAAGGGAAATGCTCTCTCCCAGCGCCTTGGCAATGCCGATGGCGCCAAAGAGCGTGACGCCCATGGCGGAAAGGAAGCCGAGCGAGCCGTTCAGCACGGCCAGCAGCATAATATAGGCAAGGCTGCCCAGCAGCAGCACCAGGCTTGCCATGATCTTTGCGCCGCTGCGGCGCAGTTGCTTCTTCTGATTACTCATACGTTCACCTCCACGGTGCCGGCGGAGCGATAGCCCTCCTCCAGTGCCTTTTGCGCGGTGTAAAGTGCGGCGTAACCGCCGTCTGCCGCCATCAGCGCGGCGTGGGTGCCGGTCTCCTTCACCTCACCTGCCTCCATATAATAAATGAGGTCTGCGGGGGTGACGTTGGCCAGACGGTGAGAAATGACGATGACCGCCTTTTTCTCGGAAAGCGCCTTGACGTTGCGCATGATAATGGCCTCGCTCTCGATATCAATGTTACTGGTGGCCTCGTCAAAGACGTAGATCGCTTTATCGGAAACCAGCGCCACGGCCAGCGCCAAACGCTGCTTCTGACCGCCGGAGATATTGGCGGCATCCTCGGTGATCACCTTGTCAAGACCGCCGCTGCTGCGGATGAACTCGGCGAGATTCACCTGCTCCAGTGCGTCGTAGATCTGCTCGTCGCTGACGGTGCCGGCAGCGAGCAGGAAATTTTCCCGCACGGTGGCGTTGAATACGTAGGTGTTATAGCTGACCACGGCCAGCTTGTCGTAGTAGGCCTCTCGCGAGAGGGAGGAGAGGGGCTTGCCGCCCACGGTCACGCTGCCGCTCTGCTGGCGGAAGGCGCCAAAGAGCATATTGACCACGGTGGATTTGCCGCAGCCCGACTCGCCCACAATGGCGGTCATGCCCCGCCGGGGCAGCGTCATCGAAACGTTTTTCAGCACTTGACGGCGCCCGTCATAAGAGAAACAGACGTCGGTGAGCGCCAGCTCTGTATCCTCCACCGTCTCAGTGCCCCATTCGGGATCGGGCTGGGAGAGAAGGGAAAGGATTTTTTTGCCGGCGCTGGCGCCGTTCATGGCTACGTGGAAGGCAGAGCCGAAGGCGCGCAAGGGCAGGAAGAAATCCACTGCGACCAGAATGAGGAACAAGGCAGATACAGGGGAAAGGCGACCGTCAGCCACGCCCATTACCGCAAAGGCGATGCCCGCGCCGGCGCCGCCGTAGGCCACCAGATCCATGATGGTGGTGCTTGCCAGCTGCATTACCAGCACCTTCATGGTGATCTTGCGGAAATTCTCGGCAGATTCGTTCATTTTGCCGTGCTGCGCCTCGTCGGCCTCAAAGATCTTCAATTCCTTAAGACCCTGTACGCTATCAAGGAAGCTGTCACCCATAGAGGTGTACTTGCCCCAGTATTTCGCAAAAATGCGCTTGGCATATTTGGAAACCGCAATGATAGAGGCGGGGATCAGCGGCACGCAGCAGAGCAGCACCACGGCCACGCGCCAGTCGATGCCCACGGTGATGCCGAACAGAATAAAGGGAGCAAGCATCGCGTAAAAGAACTGGGGGATGTAGGAGGAATAGTAGAGATCCAGCTGCTCCACGCCCTCCATGGATACCTGCGTGAGACCGGCCATGCTCATGCCGTCGGTGGAGCGCACGCCAAGGCGCACGATCTTGTCGTAAACCTGCTGGCGCAGATCCTTTTTGGCACGGCGACCGAGGAGATCGCGCAAATTACCTACCAAACGGGTCGAGATATAGCGCAGCAGGATGCCGGCGGCAGCGCCGATGGCAGGGGGAAGGAATATCACGGGGCCGCCGCCTTGCTCTGCGTAATGCAGCGCCAGATGAATGGCGTAGCAGAGCGATGCGGTGATGGTGAGATTGGCAAAGAGCCCCAGCACCATCAAAGCCACGGTGTAAAAGATATACTTTTTGTTTTTACCCAGTAGTCGGAGCAGATTCTTGTCGATCATTCGCGGTCACTCCTTTTTTGGTTAGTATCTCCCTTTGGGTTAGCGAGTGCTAACTCGAAGGGCAAGAAATAAGCCATCTTGCCCCAAAAGCAGGCAGGCTGGCATTGCTTACATCGCAAAGTATAACAGATTTTTCCTTTTTTGTCAAGATAAAGGCGAGAATATTTCTGTAAATTTCTGAATGTGGAATTGAAATACCGAAAGGTTAAGGGAGCCCGCGCGTCCTCGGGACGCGCGGGCATGAATTGGTGAGTTTCAATTAAATGAAATAACCGAACATTTCATAGATGACCTTACCGTTCAGATAATGCTGTTTCAGCGCGCGCTGGAAGCGGGTGTCCTCGGGCAGGTCGGAGAGGGGGATTCTTCGGTCGGGATCAAAGAAGATGAAGTTCATCACACCGTTGCCGACGCTCTTCTGCGCCATGGGGGTGAAGCGGCTGCAGAACTTGGAGATGTTGGCATCGGGCCCGAGCAGCTCCACCAGCTGCGGATCCATCATCCAGCTACTGCACACGAAGGCCTTGTACTCGAAATCGGGGTAATAGGTGACAAGCACCTTTTTGGCCTCGGCCAGGGTCTCGTCCACGATCTCGGGGGTGAGGCCGCCGCCGGCGGGAATGTGCAGGGAAACCACAGGGTCGCCGTCGGTGAGAATGGGGCGCCATTCGGATTTTAGTAGGCAAACGGTATGCGTTTCAATGTATCCGTCTGCCTTGTAGGGATAACCGACAAAGGCCTCGTCGGTCTCGGTGATGCTGGCCTCAAAAGCGCCCTCCTCGTCCTCATAGCCGTAGGAACCAAGGGGAAAACCCTCCCGATGAAGGAGCCTGCCGTGGCAAAGCGTGACGCGCTCGCCTTTGGCGTTTTCAAATACCGTTCCCCCCTTAAATTGAGCACAGATCTGAATTTCCAGCCGCCCCACGCGAAAGAGCTCGCCCTCAATAGCCAACTGATACCAGCCGATCAAATTGCAGCCCGGTACGCCGTAGCGATTTTTATGGTAATCCACGCACTTTTCCGGGTTTTGAAGGATATAATCGGAAATGTATTTCGGCAGATTGCGGGGGGCGATCTTTTTGGCCGTGTAGGGCAGTGCCGCAAACAGGGGCAGTGCCGTCAGCATATCAATGGCGAGATCATGGGTACCCTCCGGGGATTTTGGTGCCTTAAATTCCTTCAGATCCGCCTTTACGTGCTGGCGATCCCGAATGGTTGCCGCCAGCAGTGCCAGCAGGCGGGCAAGCGGCTCTCGTTTGCCGACGGCCGCGGCCGCCTCCTTATAAAGGTCAAGGTGCTTGTTCAAGACACCGTATTTCTCGTGGATCTCATCGTAATAGGCAGGATCGGTCAAAAAACAGCCGTTTTTGTCAAAATCCCCCATAACGGTGTCGAAAATCTCGTTCCAACGGGCGGGATAGACGGTGCAGCCTGCCGCCTGCATCAGCGCGTCAAGCGTTTTATACATGTTACCACCCCTTCTGCATTTCTTGATGCCATTTGAGGACGTTTTCGTCCTCCTTATAGACTTTGATCGCTCTTGCCAGCTTTTCCGCCGCCACACGAAGCGCTGCGCGGCCGATGCGCTCGTTGCAATCCACGGGATCGTGCCCCTCGTAGCTGTTGGGATAATTGATGTCCCAGCCACCGTTGACAATTTGGATGCCGACATCATTCAGATAATCGGTCTTGTGAGCGGAAAGTCCGCTCTCGATGCCGAGTCGATCAAGATGAACGGCTTCGGGGGCAATGGCCATGATAAGGGCGGTTTCGCTGATGCAGGCATGTCCCGCTGTTTTGCCCTGATTGTAAAAATCCAACAGATAAGCTTCATCCTCTGCGGATAATTCGGGAACCGCGCCACTTCCCTTTTCCAGTAGCTGCTCCGCCAAAATCTTGTGAGTGGAGCTGAAGGGGAGCGTGCAGACGGCGCAGACGAAATCCCGCTTCTTGTTGGCAAGCTTGCGGAGAAATGTAGAGAGCCAGACTTTATTGCCACCGTGAGCGTTGCAAATCAGAATTTTTTTGCAGCCGTTGCGAGAGATCTGCTCGCAAAGCTGCTCAAGTAGCAGTGTTTCGGTTTCTAAGGGCAGCGTGATGGTGCCTGCGGGCTGACCGGGGGCGGCGTTGCAGTAATCACCAAAGGTGAAATCGGGAAAAACGCAAGCCGTCTCTAATTTGGAGGCCTCATAGACGATGGCGCTTGCCTCCATGATATCGGCGCCAAGAGGCAGATGCAGACCATGCTTTTCCACGCATCCCATGGGGATGACGCACACGCCCTTCGCTTCTTCTACAAGGGAGGGAAAGGTCTCGCTTGTATGATAAAGCCATCTTGTTTCCATACCGTTACCACCCTTTCTGCATTTCTTGATGCCATTTGAGGACGTTTTCATCCTCCTTGAAAACCTTGAAGGCGTGGGCGACGCGCTCGGCCTCGATTCGAAGCGCGGCCTTGCCAATGCGCTCGTTGCAATCCACGGGGTCGTCGCCGTCGTAGTTGTTGGGGTAGTTGATATCCCAGCCGCCCGCCATGATCTCCAAGCCGGCCTTCTTCAAGTAGTCGGCTTTGTGTGTAGAAAGCCCGCTCTCGATGCCGAGACGGTCAAGATGCACGGCCTGGGGGGCAATGCCCATCATAAAGGCGGTCTCGCCAAAGCAGGCGTGACCCAGCTTCATATTTTCCTCGTGATGACGGAGGAGAATGGCCTCATCCTCGACGGTCAGCTCGGGGATCGCGCCGCTGCCCTTTTGGAGCAACGTTTCCGCCATACCGTGGGGCGCGGGCAGATCTACGAAAATGACGCCCATCACGAAATCGTGCTTCGTGTTATACATCTTCCGCAGGAAGGTGGAAAGCCAGGTCTTGTTGCCGCCGTGGGCGTTGAGAATGAGGATCTTTTTCATACCGTTGCGAGAGATCTGCTCGCAGAGCTGCTCGAGGAGCAGCATTTCGGTCTCCACAGGCAGAGTGATGGTGCCTGCGGGCTGACCGGGGGCGGCGTTGCAGTAATCACCGAAGGTGAAATCCGGGAAAACGCATACCGTTTCCAGCTGTGATGCCATATATGTGATGTGAGTGGCCTGGATGATATCCTGCCCCAGGGGCAGATGCAGACCGTGCTTTTCCACGCATCCCATGGGGATGACGCAAACGCCCTTCGATTCCTCCACCAGCGTGGGGAAGGTCTCGCTTGTATGATAAAGCCATCTTGTTTCCATACCGTTACCAGCCTTTTTGCATTTCTTGATGCCATTTGAGGACGTTTTCGTCCTCCTTGAAGACCTTGAAGGCCTGTGCCATATAGCGCGCCTGGATCCAGAGCGCGGCTTTTCCGATGGTTTCGGTCAGCCCCAGGGGATCGTGACCGCTGTAGTTGTTGGGGTATTGCTGGGTCCAGCCGTAGTCGGCGATCTGGATGCCCGCGTCCTTCAGGTAATCCGCCACGTGGGTGGGCAGACCGCTTTCGATGCCGAGACGGTCAAGGTGCACCGTTTCGGGATAGACGCCCATGGTCACGGCACTCTCGCCGATGCAGGCGTGGCCGGTCACCTTTGGGGTGGCGTGGAACTCCAGCAGATAGTCCTCGTCGGCGGTGGTGAGATAGGGAACCGAGCCGCGCCCGTGCTCCTGCAGATGCTCACACAGCCGCTTGGTGGATTGACTGGAGCGACAGCCGTACACCGCGCAGACGAAGTCGTGCTTTTTGTTGTACATCTTCCGCAGGAAGGTGGAAAGCCACGGGCTGTTGCCGCCGTGGGCGTTGGCAATGAGTATTTTTTTCATACCGTTGCGGGAGATCTGCTCGCAGAGCTGCTCGAGGAGGAGCATTTCGGTTTCTACGGGCAGGGTGATGGTGCCGGGCGGCACCGAGCCCTCCGGCTTGATGGGGGAGGCGATGGGATAATCGCCAAAGACAAAGGTGGGGAAAATGCACACCGTTTCCAGCTTTGCAGCCTCCAGAACCGTGCCCTCCGCCTCAAAGCAGTCGGTACCGAGGGGGAGGTGCAGGCCGTGCTTTTCAGAGCAACCCATGGGGATGACGCACACGCCCTTTGCTTCTTCTACCAATTTGGGAAAGGTCTCACTTGTGTGATACAGCCATCTTGTTTCCATACCGTTACCAACCTTTTTGCATTTCTTGGTGCCATTTAAGGACGTTTTCGTCCTCCTTGAAGACCTTGAACGCGTGGGCAAGCTTTTCCGCTTGCATGCGAAGGGCGGCCTTGCCGATGCGCTCGTTGCAGCCCACGGGATCGTGACCGGTGAAGGCGTTGGGGAAATTGAGCCCCCAGCCGTGATCCTTGATCTCAATGCCCGCTTCCTTCAGATAATCCGCCACGTGGGTGGGCAGGCCGCTTTCGATGCCCAGGCGCTCAAGATGTACCGTTTCGGGATGGCAGCCCATCACACAGGCGGTCTCGCCCATGCAGGCGTGGCCGGTCAGCTTGCCGGCGGCGTGAAAGTCCAGCACCACCTTTTCGTCCTCGGGCGTCAGCTCCGGCACGGAGCCCGTGCCGTTTTCGAGCAAGTACTCTGCCACGCGGTTGACCGATTTGGAGGAGCTGCAGTTATAAACGGCGCAGACGAAGTCGTGCTTTTTGTTATACATCTTTCTGAGGAAGGTGGAAAGCCACTTGTTGTTGCCGCCGTGACCGTTCACGACGAGGATCTTTTTCATACCGTTACGGGAGATCTGCTCGCAGAGCTGCTCCAGCAGAAGCATTTCGGTATCCACGGGCAGGGTAATGGTGCCGGCGGGCATGGAGGGATAGGCCTCGGGCACGTCACCGAAGATAAAGTCGGGAAAAACGCAAGCCGTTTCGATCTGCGAAGCGAGGTAAGTGGTTTCGGTCGCCTCAAAGCAATCGGTACCCAGCGGCAGGTGCAGGCCGTGCTTTTCCACGCATCCCATGGGTATGACGCAAACACCCTTGGATTCCTCCACTAACGTGGGAAAAGTCTCACTTGTGTGATAGAGCCATCGTGTTTCCATAAAATCCTCCTTAAGATAAAGTGCACACGCGCGTAGTCATCCCCATTTTAGAGCCTCCCCTTCAAAATGTCAAGCGGTTTTTAAAAAAAACACGATTTTGTACCTTTCATGGCCGGAATTGGCATTTTGCCTGATAAAAAAACGAATTTTTTTGCCGCGAGTCCCAAAAACCGTTGACAAGGCGGCAGGGCTGTGCTAAAATATAACGCAATTACAAGTGCCCCGGTGCGGGCGGCGCGACGGAAGGAGGCTTTTTATGGCAAGCTGGGAAGAAACGATGCAACAATTGGTGAACGAGGATTACGAGACGCTTCTTGAAATGGCGAAGGAGGCACTGCGGATGACGATGCCCGAGATCCGTCGTCTGTATCCCAACGAGCATGCAAAGGTATATTATTACGTTTTATCCGCCGCCCTGGGGGCAGACGGCGATCTGACTGACCTGGAAAAGTGCTTTGTCAGCGAGCTGCTGGATATTCCTATGCAATCGGTGAAGAGCATCGTGGCGGGCTACAGTAAAGAGGCGGCGGAGTTCGTCAATCATCTGGTGGATTATCTGCCCATCGAGCAGCGCGCGCCGCTGATCATGCTGATCGCCTGCGTGGCGGCCTGCGACGAGACCATCTCCCGTGATGAAAACGCATTCCTGAAGAAGCTGATGGAGGAATGATGTATTTCTGGCTTTGGCTTTCCGTGGCGCTGGTGCTGCTGCTTGTGCCGCTTGGCATCACGGTGTATTGCTTTTTTAAGGTGTTTTACGTGCCCGGTCGCGACCCTGAAGATCCCGATGCCTACGAGATTCCCGATGGGGAGATCTACGAGCCCTACCGGGAGGGAATCGTTGCCTGGACGAAAATGATTCGCGAAATGCCGAGAGAGGATGTGGAGATCACCTCCTTTGACGGGCTCACGCTGCGCGGTCGCTACTACGAATACGCCCCCGGTGCCCCGGTAGAGCTGCTGTTTCACGGCTATCGCGGCAATGCGGAGCGAGATCTCAGCGGCGGCGTGGCCCGGTGCTTTTCACTGGGGCGGAGCGCCATTCTCATCGACCACCGCGCCGGTGGCCGCAGCGATGGCCACGTGACCACCTTCGGTATTCGAGAGCGCCGCGATTGCCTTGCGTGGGTGCAATATGCTCTGCAGCGCTTCGGGCCGGAGGTCAAGCTGATCCTCACCGGTGTTTCCATGGGCGCCGCCACGGTGATGATGGCCATGAGCGAGCCGCTGCCACCCAATGTGGTCTGCGTGCTGGCCGATTGCGGCTATTCCTCCCCCCGGGAGATCATCTGCAAGGTAATGCGGGATATGCACCTGCCCGCGGAAGTGTTCTATCCCTTCGTACGTTTGGCAGCCCGTCTTTTCGGCCGCTTTGATCTGGAGGAGACCTCTCCGCTGGAGGCGGTGCGGAAAACCGACATTCCTCTCATTCTGATTCACGGCGACGTCGATGCCTTCGTTCCCTACGAGATGAGTGTTCGTGTTTTTGAGGCCTGCCGTTCCCAGAAGAAGCTGGTGCCCATCCGCGGCGCCGGTCACGGCCTCGCCTATCCCACTGATCCCGAAGGGTATGTGCAGGCTTTGACGGATTTTCAGCAGGAATGTGGATTTTGAGCATTTAGGCCGCAAACTGTATTGATTTTTAGAAAAAATGATTTTCAAAAAGTATAAAAAAGCCGCCCCGTAGCGTACCTGCCATAGAGCAGGTACGCATCGATATAAATCCGCTAATGCGGATTTTCGATATACGCTAACGCGTTTGATATGTGCTGTCGCACTCGATATGCTCACTGCGTGAGCGCGGATTTATATCATATCGAGTTTGAGCATAGCGAAAACATATCGAATTTGCTGCAAGGCAAATATATCGAGCCGAGCAAAGCGACGGCATATCGACAAAATCGAAATAGCTTCTGTGGACACAGAAGCAGTGCTTGTCAAGAAAAAAGGACGAGAAATTTCAGCAATTTCTCGTCCTTTTCCTGTCGGTAGGTATTTTCAATTTCATACTGCTCTACCGCAAGCACCGCGTAGGGCGGCTTTTTTATACGGCGTCTTTGGCGGCGCTTCGCGCGGCGCGTGCGGCCAGGCGCTTTTCCTCGTGTATTTTGTAAATCTCCTCTGTGGCAAGGGAGAGCTTTGTGACCACATTTTGCTTTGTGGGGAAGCAATAGAAGGAATCGTTTGGCGTAGAGAGATCCAGGCAGTCAAAAGGCTTCACGTGGGGAAAATCATATTCCACGTGGAGGCTGTTGGTTTCCAGGGGCAGGCGCTGGATGCGGTAATCCTTGCCGCGATAGTGCCCCTCCAGCACGAAGCCGTTTTGGGCATCGTGAGTGAGTGTGGCGGTGCCGAGCGCTTCAAATTTCCAGCATCTTGGCAGAGAATGTACGTCAACGGTGTCGGAAAACGCGTATGTTCCGTTCTCGATCTGGGCACGTACCTGCCCCCGCTCCCACTCAAACCAATCCGGTACGTGGGGAAATTCGGTCACGCCCTCGGTGGCGGAAAGCACACCGTCCTCCCCGAGGATCCAGCGCTTGCCGCAGGCGGTGCAGAAGAGCGCCGTGCCCTCTGAGGCCATTTGATGCTCGGTGCCGCAGGCAGGGCATTGATATAGGATCTTGTGTAGTCCCTCGGCACGGAACGGCTCGGTGATGCGGATGTCGGTTTCTCGCTGATAGCGGTACTCGTCGTACTGCATCGCCTCGCGGATACGGCGGTTGATCTCCTCTACAGGAAGGGTGCTTGCCTCCTCTGCAGTGAGGATCTTGGTAAAGGTGGTGTGGAGCGGTACGCGGCGCTTTTTGCGGAAGCACCAGAAGGGGGCGTGGAGGTAATTACCGTGATGCACGGCGATCACCACCGGCACCCCGCAGCGACGCACCAGCATGCCCAGCGTTTCAGGCATAAAGGAGGTGGTGCCGCAGGGAGAGTAGCGTGCCTCCGGGTACATGCAAAGGATGTCGCCCCGCTCAATGACCCGCTTGATGGACTTCACCAGGTGCATATCGGTGGTGAATTTACGGGTGCAGATGGCGCCGATCCATGTCAGCAGCCACGGACGGCGATAGTAGCCGTCAATATTCACCACGTTGTTGACCTTGTGCGGGTGAGTGGCCAGCGCTACCAGCTCAAAATCAATGAAGGACATGTGATTGCTGAAAAGGAGGTATGGGGGCTTCAGACCCTCCATGCCGATCTTTTCGATCTTTTTTTGCTTGCCTGTCAGCATGATCCTTGATAGGATCCAGATCAGCCACGTGAGGTACCACGGCTGCCGCAGCGGATATTTGGCCGTGCGATAGCTTTTTTTATTCTTGTAATTGACTTCCATAGAACGCTCCTTGTAGAGTTTACTTTGACATTATACCCGAAAACGCAACAAAATGCAACCCTCGACGGCAAAAAATATCAAAAACGGCATGCCGAGAAGCCCTTGACAATTATATAAATTAGATGTATAATAAACATTTAGAAACCCCATTTTTTGCGTGGAGTGTAGAAACATGAAACAGAATCTATTACAAACGATGATGACGCGCATGCCGGAGTTTTCCAAGGGCCAGCGCCTCATCGCGCAATATATCGTGGATCATTACGATCGCGCTGCCTATATGACCGCGGCAAAGCTGGGCGCCGTGGTAAAGGTTTCGGAGTCCACGGTGGTTCGCTTTGCGGACGAGCTGGGCTTCAGCGGCTATCCTGAGATGCAGCGCGCCCTGCAGGAGATGGCCAGAACTCAGCTGACCGCCGCCCAGCGTGTGGAGGTCGCTGACAGCCTGCTTGATAAGGACAACATCCTTGACAAGGTGCTGCTGGGCGACGCGGACAAGATCCGCCAGACCCTGGACGGCATTGATCGTCCCGCCTTTTATGATGCGGTGGAGCGCATCGTTTCCGCCAAAAACATTTACATCCTCGGCATCCGCTCCTCGGCGGCGCTGGCGGACTTCCTCACCTTCAACCTGCGCATGATCTTTGATAACGTGCGGGCGGTGGAGGGCACCTCCGGCACCGAGATCTTTGAGCAGATCCTCAACGTCGGACCCGAGGACGTGCTGATCGCTATCAGCTTTCCCCGTTACAGCAAGCGCACCGTGCGCGCTGTAGAGTTTGCCCATCGGGCGGGAGCGGGAGTGGTGTCGATCTCCGACAGCGCCGCTTCGCCGCTTGCCCCCTTCAGCGATCAGCTGCTCACTGCCCGCAGCGATATGGCCTCCTTTGTGGACTCGCTGGTGGCACCGCTCAGCATCATCAACGCCATGGTGGCCGCCGTTTCCATGCGTCGGCACAGCGAGGTGGCAGAGCGCCTGCGGCGGCTGGAAAGCATTTGGGACGAATATGACGTATACGATAAAAACGGATGATGAACGAACATATGACAACCACCGTTGCCGTCATCGGCGGCGGTGCGGCAGGGCTGGTTGCCGCGATCCACGCGGCAAGGATGGGCGCCGCCGTTACCATTTTTGAACGCAACGAGCGTTGCGGCAGAAAGCTCCGCATCACCGGAAAGGGGCGCTGCAACGTTACCAACCATTGCACACGGGATGAGTTTTTCGCCAATATCCCCGCCAACGCCCGCTTCCTTTTTTCCGCGTGGGATCGCTTTTCCTCCGCGGATGCCGAGGCGTTTTTCGAGGAGCTGGGCGTGCCGCTGAAGGTGGAGCGGGGCAATCGGGTGTTCCCGGTGTCCGACAAGGCCACCGACGTGGTGGATGCGCTGGTGCGGGAATGCCGTCGCCTTGGTGTGACGACCGTCACCGGCAGAGTAGAGCGCCTGCTTCTTGAGGAGGGCGTCGTTCGGGGCGTCGTCTGCCATGGAAAAGAGGCGTTTTTCCATACCGTTATCGTGGCAACCGGTGGAAAATCCTATCCCCTCACCGGTTCCACCGGCGACGGCTACGCCTTTGCCGAGGCGGTGGGGCATACGGTGGTTCCGCCTACCCCCTCCCTTGTACCTTTGGTAGAGGCGGGAAGCTTCTCGGCCTCGGTACAGGGATTGTCGCTGCGAAACGTAAAGCTTTCGGCGCGAGATCTCCAAAGAGGCAAGACCGTGTTTGAGGAGCAGGGCGAAATGCTCTTTACTCATTTTGGTCTGACAGGTCCGCTGGTGCTGTCCGCTTCTGCCCATCTTGTGGATTTGACCCCGGAACGGTACGAGATTTTAATAGATTTAAAGCCCGCGCTGGACGAAAAAACGCTGGATGCGCGGCTGCTTTCCGATTTTGAAAAATACAAGAACAAGGATTTTCAAAACGCGCTTTCTGACCTGCTGCCGCAAAAGCTGATCGAGCCGCTGGTGCGGCTATCCGGCATTGATGGCCGCAAAAAGGTGAACGCCGTCACCAAGGAGGAGCGTCACCGCCTGCTGCAGCTGCTGAAGGCGCTGCCCATCAGGATCAAGGGCTTCCGTCCCATTGAGGAGGCCATCATCACCAAGGGCGGCGTGGCGCTGAAGGAGGTCTCTCCGCGCACCATGGCCTCCAAAAAGGTTCACGGTCTGTATTTTGCCGGTGAGGTACTGGATCTGGATGCTTACACCGGCGGCTTCAACCTGCAGATCGCCTTCTCTACGGCGGTATTGGCCGGAGAAAGCGCAGCCATGGGCGTTGAATAATAAAAATTGCAGGGAGGCAACATGTTGCACAACAACGATCATTTGTTTCTGGAACGCGATATATCCGATCAGGCGTTTTTTGTGAAGGGCATTTGTCCCGTGAGCGGCGCAGAAGACGACGTGCTGGTGAAAAACGGGGGTGCGGAGCGTGCGTACGGCAGCTTTGTTTTGCCGCTTCGCGGTTGCCGCAGTCTTTACGTCGTTCGATTTGACGCAAAGCCCGCTGCGCTGCGCGTTGCCTTGTGCAATTTTGATCCTCGCACGCTTGAAAATGGCGAATACGGAGAAGCGGTGCGTAACCATCATCTGCCATATTTTGGCGGTGAGCCTGGGGAGGGGAACGTGGATTTCCTCTGCGCGCCCACCAAGAAGGATCAGTATCTTGTGATCTACACCGGTGAGGAAAAGCCGTTCTTTATCGGCGAAAACCCCGTCTATATTGGCGAGGATACCGATGATTGCTGGCTGACCCCTGCGCCTGCAGGGCACCTGCGCGGCGGCGCGGGCAGCTTTGGTGATTGGCAATGGTCGGCGGATGAGCTTTACGCGCATCTTTACGAGCCGCTTCGTCAAAAATATCCCACCTATATTACCCGCAGTCGGATCGGCAAGGACCAGACGGGCACCTATGATATGTGGCAATACACCTTCGCTCCCGAGGGCTTTGAGCAGACGCTGTTCATCACTGCCTGCCTGCACGGCCCCGAGATCGACGGCTACTTTGGGCTCACCCGCTTCCTGCAGCTATTGGTCGAGGAGGACGGTACACACCCCGGACTGCACTATCTCCGCACCAAGGTGCGGCTGATCGTCATTCCCGTTGTCAACGTGTACGCGGCCGCCACCGGTCACGAGCGGCGTAACAGCGCGGGCGTGGATCTCAACCGCGATTTCGGCGAGCAGACCCAGGCGGAAACGGTCAACGTGCTGCAGCTATTGGGTCAGCATCAGCATGAGGTTGCCGCCGTGATCGATTTCCACGGCTGCCACAAGACCTCCGCGCCGCTGTATTATCAATTCAGCATGCAGGCGGCCAATTCCGCGGTTTGCCGCAAGGTGGCCAATCACATTCATCAGCGTCTTCTGGACCTGGGCAGGGAGACGGGTGAGCCCGACCTCAGTCTGATTCCCGGCAAGTACCATAAGAGCAACGGATTTTTGCAAGGCTACTGCTGGAACACCTTCGGCATTCCCACGCTGGTGGCGGAGCATAATCCGCTGCGCTGGTACGAGGAGCATTCTGCCGAGAGCCTGCAGTGGGCTACGGAATGCTACGGCAATTTCATCATTCAGCACGCCTTGGCGAAGCTGAAAACTTAAGCCAGCTACCGAAAGGAGAATTTTGATGTTTCAGATCGCCATTGACGGCCCCAGCGGGGCGGGAAAAAGCAGCGTTGCCAAGCTGATCGCGGCACGCCTCGGCATCGTTTATGTGGATACGGGCGCGCTGTATCGTACCATTGGCTATTTTGTGAGAGGCAAGGGCATTGCCCGCACCGACGTTGAGGGTATCATCTCTTGCCTTCCGCATATTTCCATTGAGGTGCGCTTTGAAAACGGCGCGCAGCACGTGTATTTGAACGGTGAGGATCTTGGTGACCGCATCCGGGAGCCGGAGATCTCCATGTACGCCTCCGCGGTTTCCGCCGTGCCGGAGGTGCGCGCCTTTTTGCTGGATACCCAGCGGGACATTGCCAAAAAGAACAGCGTTATCATGGACGGCCGCGATATCGGCACGGTGATTTTACCCCACGCCGACGTGAAGGTGTTCCTGTTCGCCTCCAACGAGGCGAGAGCCCTGCGCCGTACCAAGGAATTGGAGGCGAAGGGCATGCCTGCCCGCTATGAGGACGTGCTGCGGGAAATGATCGAGCGTGACGACAACGACCGTAACCGTACCGTGGCACCTGCCGTGGCGGCTCCCGATGCCACGCTGCTGGATAATTCGGATATGACCGTGGAGGAAAGCGCCGAGGCCATCATTGCCCTGCTGCGGAAAAAGCAGGAGGAGAGTGGCCAATGAAGAGTGTTTTCTATACCGTTTTGCACTTTTTGTTCGTCTGGCCGGTGCGTTTGCTGTTTCTTATCCGTGTGCGCGGTGCCAAAAACGAGCCGAAGCGGAAGGATGGCCCTTATCTCGTTTGCGCCAATCACCAGACGGTGCTGGACGCCGTGTTCATCTGCGCCGCCACTCGCCGTCAGCAGCCTCATTTTATGGCCAAGGCAGAGCTTTTCCGCGTGTTTTTCATCGGTCGGCTGGTGCGTTGGCTTGGCGCGTACCCCGTTTCCCGCGGCAAAAGCGACGTGGGCGCGGTAAAGAGAACCATCAAGCTGCTGGAGGATGGCTATAGCGTGGGCATGTTTCCTCAGGGCACCCGCTGTCCCGATCGTGATCCCCGCGACTGTAAGGTGAAGTACGGTGCCGCTATGGTAGCCGCCCACGCGGGCGCTACCATTCTGCCGGTGCATATCAAAATGAAGAACTACCGTTGGCGCTTTTTCCGCCCCGTTACCGTGGTAATCGGGGAGCCGATTCCTTTTGAACGGTTTGGCTATGACAGCGAGCGCCCCGGCGAATACGCCCGCATCGCCGCTGAAATTTACGAGGAAATCTGTCGCCTTGGCGAGGATGCGAAATGAGCGAGATCGTCATTGCTGAAAACGCCGGCTTTTGCCCCGGTGTTCGTGCCGCCACCGATCGGCTCGCTGCCCGCATCCGCGATCGGCGTCCGGGTGAACACATTTACACCCTTGGGCACCTCATCCATAACGAGCAATACAATCGGATGCTGGAGGAGCAGGGCGTGACCTGCGTGCCGGAGGAGGCGCTGCCCACGCTTGCCGCTGAGGCCTCGGCGGCAAGCCCCGTTACCGTGTTCATTCGCGCTCACGGTATTCCGCTTGCGGTGGAGGAGCTGCTGCAGCAGTTGGCCACGGCATATCCCGATTTTCACTATGAGGATTGCACCTGTCCCTTCGTCACCCGCATCCACCGCATTGCCCGTGAGGTGAGCGAGCGGGATGCTGACGCTCATATTTTTATTGCCATCGGCAACGAGAGCCACCCGGAGGTAGCCGGTTTTATGAGCTGCTTTTCCGGAGAAAAATATGCTTTTCCCGATGCGGAGGCCTTTGAGGCGGCACTTACGGGGGGACTTGCGGCCAAATTTTCGTCAAAAGTGCCCGTAATGGTGGCACAAACCACGCAAAAATTAACGGAATGGAAAAAATCTCAAAAAATTTTGCAAAAGGTCTGTACAAACGCGTTAATTTTTGATACAATATGTAATGTTACGGATCTGCGTCAGACAGAGGCGGCGTCGCTGGCCCTTGAGTGTGACGGGATGATCGTGATCGGCGGGCTGGAAAGCTCCAATACCACAAAGCTTTTCGAGATCTGCCGCGCACATTGCCCCGATACACTCCGCATCACCGACACCACTGATCTGCCCGATCTCAGAACGTTTTCATTGACCCATCGCAAAGTGGGTATCGCCGCGGGGGCATCGACCCCCTCGGAAATCATTGAGGAGGTACATAAAACAATGAGCGAAATGGAAAACTTTGCAGAATTGCTTGATGGCTCTACCATCAAGACTTTAAATACAGGAGAAATCGTTACCGGTACTGTGACCCACGTGTCCGATACTGAGCTGCAGCTTGACCTCGGTACTGGCGTAACCGGCTACATCAAGGCCGAGCGCGTATCTGACGATCCTTCTGTAAAGCTGACCGAGCAGTATCACGTTGGTGATACCGTTGAGGCCAAGGTGATCCGCGTCAGTGACGTGGAGGGTATGGCGGAGCTGGATAAGCGCCGCGTGGACTCCAGCAAGAACTGGGAAAAGGTTGTTGCTGCCAAGGAGGCAAACGAGATCCTTGAGGCTCCCGTTGCCGACGTGGTAAAGGGCGGCGTGATCGTATTCGTTTACGGCAACCGCGTGTTCATTCCTGCATCCCAGTCCGGCGTGCCGAAGGATGGCGACCTCACTCCCCTGAAGGGCACCACCGTGAAGTTTAAGGTGATCGAGATCAAGGAGCCCGGCCACAAGGCGATCGGCTCCATCCGTGCCGTGCTTCGTGAGGAGCGCCGTGCTGCTGAGGAGGCCTTCTGGGCTTCCATCGAGGAGGGCAAGGTTTACACCGGTGTTGTGAAGAGCATGACCAGCTACGGTGCATTCGTGGATCTGGGCGGCGTGGACGGTATGGTTCACACCACCGAGCTTTCCTGGAAGCACATCAAGTCTCCCGCTGAGGTGGTTTCCGTTGGCGAGACCATCACTGTCTACGTCAAGTCCTTTGACGCAGAGAAGAAGCGCATTTCTCTCGGCTACAAGACCGAGGAGACCAATCCTTGGGTGATCTTCACCGGCAAGTGCCAGGTGGGTGACGTGGTTCCCGTTAAGATCGTCAGCATGATGCCCTTCGGTGCATTTGCCGAGATCATCGACGGCGTGGACGGCCTCATTCACATCTCCCAGATCGCTATGACTCGCATCGGCAAGCCTGCCGACGTGCTGGAGATTGGCCAGTCTGTTGACGCCAAGATCATCGAGATCGACAACGAGAAGCAGAAGGTCAGCCTTTCCATCCGCGCCCTGCTTGAGGAGGTTGCTGCCGCTGAGGCTGCAATGCCCGAGGAGGCCGTTGAGGAAGCTCCCGTCGAGGAATAATGCCAAATTGTAAAGAGACCGCCCTTGTGGCGGTCTCTTTTTGTCAAAAGCTACAAAAAATACACATTTTTTTGAATTGCTATTGACATTTCCATAGGTTTTGTGGTATACTATACGATAGAGAAGCAGTATGTTGCCTACTTGGCACATGACAATAGACTGTTTAAAGAGAATCGAAAGGAAGGTGCTTGGAAAATTGGAAATTGCTATCATCGCGTCTGATATGAAAAAGGAATTGATGGCGCAGTTTTGTATCGCTTACTGCGGTATTCTCAGCAAGCACAGCCTCTGTGCTACCAGCATCACTGCCAAGTATATTTCGGACGCTACCGGTCTTAAGATCGAGCGGCTGCTGACCGGAGAGCAGGGGGGCGAGGAACAGATCGCGACCCGCGTCGCTTATAACGAGATCGACGTATTGCTTTACTTCCGCGACACGCGCGATACCTCCGGCTACGAGGGCGTGTGCGCCGAGCTGCTGCTGGCTTGTGACCGCGCCAATATTCCTGTTGCTACCAATATCGCAACAGCCGAGGTACTGATCACCGCCCTTGAGCGCGGCGATCTCGATTGGCGCAATTTTATCAATCCTACAAGCGAGTATAACCGCAAGAAAAAGGCCTGATGGCCCTGTGGTTGGAACACGCCCCGCCCTACCGACGTGCAAAGAGAGAGGATCCCCGGCTGAAAGATCCTTCACGGCGCCGGCGACGGTACCGCCCAACTGCCCTGTATATATAAATGTAAAAAAGTGAAAAGCGCGGGTGGAACCGTGCAGCACTGCTGCACCCCGTGCGGCCCTTTTGCGGCCGCGCGGGGTGCTTTTATATAAAAATCAAACCATTTTGGAGGATAGAAATATGAAGATCAATTTTGGTGAAAAGACTGTGGAGCTGGAGGCTCCGCTTTCCGTGTTCGACGCGGCCAAGGCCGCTGAGCTGGTGACCCGCGCCCATATCGCGGCGGAGATCGGTGGCACCACCGTGGCTATGACCCATCAGCTGACCGAGGATGCCGACGTTAAGCTCCTTACCTTTGCGGACGCTGCCGGCCGCCACGTGTTCAATCACACCGCCGCCCACGTCCTCGCGCAGGCGGTGAAGCGTCTGTACCCCGCCACCAAGCTGACCATTGGCCCTGCCATTGAAAGCGGCTTTTACTACGATTTTGATAGCGACACTCCCTTTGGTGCCGCCGAGCTTGCCGCCATTGAGAGCGAGATGAAGAAGATCGTCAAGGAAAATCACCTCATCGAGCGCTTTGTGCTGCCTCGCGCCGAGGCCGTGGCGCTGATGGAGGAGAAGGGCGAGCCCTACAAGGTGCAGCTGATCAACGAGCTGCCTGAGGATGCCGTCATCAGCTTCTACAAGCAGGGTGAGTTCACCGACCTCTGTGCCGGCCCGCACCTCTTCTCCACCGGCGCGATCAAGGCCTTCAAGCTGACGCAGTGCACCGGCGCTTACTGGAAGGGCGACCAGAATAACAAGATGCTGCAGCGTGTATACGGCGTGGCGTTCCCCTCCAAGGATGAGCTGAAGGCACATCTGGAGGCGCTGGAGGAGGCAAGAAGACGCGATCATAACAAGATCGGCCGCGAGCTGGAATATTTCACCACTGTGGAGGAGATCGGTCAGGGCCTGCCCATCCTGCTGCCCAAGGGCGCGCGCGTGATCCAGACGCTGCAGCGTTGGATCGAGGATGAGGAGCAGAAGCGTGGATACCTTCTGACCAAGACCCCTCTGATGGCCAAGCGTGAGCTTTACAAAATCTCCGGCCACTGGGATCATTATCTGGACGGTATGTTCGTTCTGGGCGATCCCGATGACTATACCAAGGAATGCTTTGCCCTGCGCCCCATGACCTGCCCCTTCCAGTATCAGGTATTCCTCAACAAGAAGCGCTCCTACCGTGAGCTGCCCATGCGCCTCGGCGAAACCTCCACGCTCTTCCGCAACGAGGAATCCGGCGAGATGCACGGTCTCATCCGCGTGCGTCAGTTCACCATTTCCGAGGGTCACCTGGTGCTGCGTCCCGAGCAGCTGGAGGAGGAGTTCCGCGGCTGCCTGGAGCTGGCCAAGTATTGTCTGGATACCGTCGGTATGCTGGAGAACTGCACCTTCCGCTTCTCCCAGTGGGATCCCGCCCGCGCCGGTATCAAGTATGAGGGCACGCCCGAGCAGTGGGAGGAGGCCCAGCGCGTGATGGGTAACATCCTTGACCATCTGGGCGTGGAGTACACCGTCGGCATCGACGAGGCTGCCTTCTACGGCCCGAAGCTGGACATTCAGTACAAGAACGTGTTCGGCAAGGAGGATACCATCGTTACCATTCAGATCGATATGCTGTTGGCGGAGAAGTTTGGCATGGAGTACGTGGACAGCGACGGACAGATGAAGCGTCCCTACATCATTCACCGTACCAGCCTTGGCTGCTACGAGCGCACGCTGGCCTACCTGATCGAGCGCTTTGCCGGTGCGCTGCCTACGTGGATGGCACCGGAGCAGGTGCGCATCCTGCCCATCGGCGACGAGCATATCGACTACGCCTATGAGGTCAAAAAGGCGCTGATGCAAAAGGGCGTGCGCGTTGAGGTGGATGATCGCAACGAAACCATCGGCAAAAAGATCCGTAACGCCCAGCTGGAGAAGCTACCCTATATGTTGGTCATCGGTGAGAACGAGATGAACGACAAGACCGTTGCCGTGCGCTCCCGCCGCGAGGGCGATCAGGGCGTGATGGCCGTAGACGCCTTTGCCGCGATGATTCTGGACGAGATCAAGGAAAAGAGAAGATAACATTCCCATAAAAGAGCCCCTCTGTGAAAGGGGGGGCTCTTTTGCTTTTTGGAGAAAGTTAGAAAAAACCCCCGATTTTGGTTGCTTGTTGTAGAAAAATCAAATTTAAAAATTGGAAAATTCATAAGTGAAATTTGGAATAATATATTTTATGAAAGCTACTTGACAAATCTGCGGTGATGTGATAAAATAACAACCGTTATAGAACAAACGTTATTTTTGGAGGTCGCAATGCCACCCAAAGTGAAAATTACGAAAGAGGATATCCTCGCCGCAGCCCTTGCGCTGGTTCGGGAAGAGGGAGAGGGGGCACTGAATGCCCGCGCCCTTGCCGCGAGGCTTGAGTGCTCCACTCAGCCCATCTTTTGCCACTATACCTCCATGGAGGCGCTGCGGGAGGCGGTGCTGCACCAAGGCTACCAATTTTATTATCAGGAACTGGAGCGCGCCATGGCCGAGGGCAAATATCCGGCCTACAAGGCCAGCGGCATGCTCTATATCGCCTTTGCCGTGCGAGAGCCGCGGCTCTTTCAATGGCTTTTTATGCGCAACCGTACGGCATCGGAGCAGCGGAGCGGCTTTCCTTCCGCTGACGACGGTGTGCTTAGCGCGCTGATGCAGGCGGCAGGGCTCACGCGCGAGGCGGCGGAGCGTTTCCATTTCGCGATGTGGATGTGGGTGCACGGTGTGGCCGCCTCGGTGGCCGGCGGCTTCCTTGCGTATGACGAGGAGGCGATCAGCGCCCACCTCAGCGACGTTTATTTTGGCCTGCGGGCACGTTATCAGGAGAAAGGAGCAAGCGATGAAAAACAGCATTGAGATCCGTGGGCTTCATAAAAGCTACGGCAGCGTAAAGGCGGTCTGTGACCTTACCTTTTCGGTAGGCGAGGGGCAGCTGTTCGCTTTTCTCGGCGTCAACGGCGCCGGAAAATCCACCACCATTCACATCCTTTCCGGGCGCCTTCGGAAGGACGCGGGCGAGGTTTTTGTGGACGGGAAAAACGTGGAGACGGAAATGGAGGGCATCAAGCGCCATCTCGGCGTGGTCTTTCAGAGCTCAGTGCTGGACAAGAGCCTTTCGGTGCGAGAGAATCTCTGCAGCCGAGCGGCGCTTTACGGCATTTTCGGTGCGGAATTTGAACAGCGGCTGGCAGAGCTTGCCGCACGGTTGGATTTTGCTGATCTGCTGAAGCGTCCGGTAGGCAAGCTTTCCGGCGGTCAGCGGCGCCGCATCGATATCGCCCGCGCTCTGCTGCACCAACCCCGCATTCTCATTCTGGACGAGCCCACCACAGGGCTGGATCCGCAAACCCGCCGCTTGCTCTTTCGGGTGGTGGAGGAGGAGCGCCAAAATCGCGGTATGACGGTTCTGCTGACCACCCACTATATGGAGGAGGCAGCGGATGCCGATTACGTAGTGATTCTGGATGGCGGCCGTATTGCGGCAGAGGGTACGCCGCTTGCGCTCAAAAATGCCTACGCCGGAGATCATCTCACACTCTACGGCGTGGAGGAGGCGGCAGTGGCAGCGCTGGGGCTGCCTTACGTGGCACTGCCCGGCGCCTTCCGCGTGTCGGTGAAGAGCACTGCCGGGGTACGGGAGCTGATGAACGCTCACCCCGCACTGTTTGTGGATTTTGAGGTAACAAAGGGTAAAATGGACGACGTCTTTTTGGCCGTGACCGGCAAAAAGCTGGGAGGTGATACCGTATGAAGGAATTGAAAGCGCTGATCGTGCGCAATACCAAGCTGTTTTTCAAGGATAAGGGACTGTTTTTCGTTTCGCTGATCACCCCGGCTATATTGCTTGTGCTGTACGTGACCTTTCTCGGCAACGTCTATCGGGATGCGTTCCTCTCCTCCTTTGCCGAGGGAGTGGCCGTACCCGAAAAACTGGTGAACGGCTACGTGGGCGCCCAGCTCATTTCCTCCATTCTGGCCGTTTCCACGGTGACGGTGGCCTTTTGCTCCAATATGCTGATGGTGCAGGACAAAGCAAACGGCACCATTGCGGATTTTGCCGTTTCCCCGGTGCGGGCGCGGTATCTGGCCTTCGGCTATTATTTCTCCACGCTGCTCGTAACTGCCATCGTCAGCTTTGCGGCGGCTGCCATTTGTCTGGTATATATGGCGGTGGTGGGCTGGTATCTGTCCGTTGTGGACGTGCTGCTTCTGTGCCTTGACGTGTTGCTGCTGCTCACCTTCGGCACCGCGCTTTCCTCCGTGATCAATTACTTTCTTCATTCGCAGGGTCAGATCTCGGCGGTGGGTACCATCGTCAGCTCCGGTTATGGCTTCATCAGCGGCGCGTATATGCCCATTTCTCAGTTTTCCCCGTGGCTGCAGAACGCCATTGCGTTGCTGCCCGGCACCTACGGCACCTCGCTGCTCCGTGCTCACGCCATGCGCGGCGTGTTTGAGGCGCTCTCGGAGGAGGGCATTCCCGCCCCCGTGGTGGATGTGATCCGGGATGCGGTGGATTGCAATATTTATTTCTTTGATGCGGCTGTTCCCACCGGTGTAAAGTACGCGGTATTGATCGGCGCAACGCTGCTGCTGATCGCTCTTTACGTGCTTCTCAATGTGCGCGGCGCCAAGCGCGCTCAGAAATGATCGGTTGAGGAGAAAAACAAGAGAAGAAGGAGCCCCCTTTTGCAAAAGAGGGCTCCTTCTTCTCTTTACGGGCAAAGAAATTCACGTCCTCTACTCCCAAAACCTTTCAAAAGGGGGAGACGGGAACACAGGCGGCTATTCACAATGAATACGCACTCTTTTTTAAGATTTTTGGGCGAGAGGGGGGGGAGGCCTTTTACAAAGGCCTCCCCCCCTCATAAGCTTCAATTTCAACGCCCTGCTTTACATTTCCACGAATCGGGATGCCATCTGCGCCTGCGGGCTCACGGGTACGATGCGCTGCTGGAGATAGCTCTCCAGCCCCTTGGGATTTTTGATGTAGGTGGTGAGCCTGACATCCCATTTGCCAACGCAATCGATCATCACGTCGCCGTAGTTGAACAGCTTGCCCCACAGGGATTGATTGACCGAAACGGAGGTCACGCCCATAAAGACCATTTGCTTGGTTCTGGTGTTCAGCCAGCCCTCGCGCACGATGATCTTATCGTCGTAAAACTCAATGGCAAACTTTTTGGTGGCAATGATGCGGACGATCAGCACAACCAACGGGATCACAAGGATGCACGCCAGAATGCGCCAAAAGCCGATGCACGCCCAAACGCTTCTGCGGGCAACGTAATTTGGATTCATAGAAAAGAACTCCTCACAAACAATTATTATACCAATATATTGGTACAATAAGCATTATACCACCAAATTGTTGGTGTGTCAAGTGGATTGAAGAAAAAATATAGTATGATATAAGAAAAAAGGATTGTTTTTTCTATGAACAGAATCAAGGATTTGCGTGAGGATAGAGATCTGCGTCAGATAGACGTGGCGGAAAGGGTGGGCATCGACCAGCGCTCGCTTTCCAATTATGAAACCGGCAAAACCAACCCGGATAGCGAAACCGTGGTACGTCTTGCTCGCTTTTTCGGCGTCAGCTGTGATTATCTTCTGGGCGTCAGTGACAGCAATTTGCCGGATCGAAGGGCACTGTTGGCCGAGCTTGCCGATATCGAAAAGCGTCTTGCCGAGATCCGGCGGTATTTGTCCAACGGATGACGGCCGGGGGCAACGTGATCAAAAAAGAGAACGGGACGATTCTGTCCCGTTCTCTTTTTATATGTTTACAGATATTTCTTTTCGGAATAGGATTTATCCTCGGACCAGCGATTCTTGCAGCGAGGGCAGGAATAGGTCGAGTGGTAGCTGGTATTGGTTTTTACGTAGTATTCCTTCTCGGTTCGATGCACCCGCAGCGTATTGTAGCCGTCGGTATATTCGTCGGTGACGCGATAGGCTTCGGAGCCGATGGATTGCGATTTCCCGGTTTCTGCGGTGGAATCCGGGACGTGGTATTTGCCAAGGATCGCACCGCATTTTTTGCACAGGTGCTGGCTCCAGTCATCCCCCATTCTTTTGGCAATGAAGCTGCTGGTGATATCTCCGGCGCTTTCGGGCCTGTGATGGATCAGCGATATGATCAGGATCATGGGCGTTGCTGCCAGGAAATTCAAGCCGGAGGGGGTAATGAGAGCAGCGATACCTGCCTGCAAAATGAAGCACAGCGCACTCCAGCGCACGACCTTCAGATGGTAGTAGGCGTAGCCCGTTTCCCTCAGCACCTTTGCCAGCGCAACGCGCACCTCTTCTCGGGTTTTTCCATGAGGATACACGTGCTTGAAAACGCGGTTATCCTCATTGAGCGAATAGAAAATGGCGAATATAACGAGGTAAAACAGTGCTGCCGCGGCAATGGGAATCCAATGCAGGGGGCCGTGGAATTTCCCGATGGCTGTTAGCATAAACATGACGTAGCAGGCAATGGCGATGACAACGGTGGCCCCCACAAATACGAGCGCCATGGTGCCGACGGTGTCGGAGGCGCCGCTGGCCTTGAAGGTCCAGGCGGGATTTTTGGTGTATTTCTTTTTTTCATTGGGCTTTTTTTGCGGTTTCTTCTGCGCACCTGCCTGCTTTGTGTCGCGTTTGTCAAACAATGCGCTCAAGAAGCCGTATTCGGCCTCCAGACGGCCAATGCCGATCAGCAGCAGAATCACGCCCACCGCAATGGGAGCCCACAGCAGAACGTAATCTGCCGTGTTCCCCTCAAAGGACAGAAGGGGCTTGACATAGGCGCTGATGGCAAAGCAGCCGATGCCCAAAAGGAACAGAACGATGGAACCGATCATATTTTTTTCACCTTTTCCGTGATGTTGAGAATTTGAGTATAAACGGCGTCGCCCATCGCGCGGATGTCGCTTTCACACAGGTAATCCCACGTGTGAGGCGGCTCTGTGCGCAGATCCCATTCCAAGGAAGGGAGCAGAATGGGCGATATCTCGCATTTGCCGTTCAATATTCTGACGGTTACGCCGTCGCATTCAACAAAAGCGGCACCGCCGATGATTTGAATACCCTTCATAATCGGTTTATCCTTTCTCATTTCGGCAGTGCCGTTATTGATTTTGCTTTATTTGATCTCAATGATGGAGGCGTCCCACATAGCGGGTGCCTCATAGCCCAGCAGGTTCACCATGGTGGCGGCCACGTTGGACAGACCAAACTGACCCTCGTCAGCCTTTACGGTGTAGGCATCCTTTGCTGCGGTGTTGTCGTAAATGATGCAGGGGACGGGGTTGAGGGTATGGGAGGTCTTGGACTTGAAGTTGCCGTTCTTGTCGGCTTTGGGGGCCTTCGTTTTCTTGTCGATCTCGTACATTTCGTCGGCGTTGCCGTGGTCGGCGGTGATCAGCGCCACGCCACCCAGCTTGTCAAGCACG
>SVTA01000091.1 GCA_015064005.1 Oscillospiraceae bacterium | reverse complement strand
AAGCACCTGGGCGAGCGGGTGGATATCCACTGCGGCGGCATCGACAACGCCTTCCCCCATCACACCAACGAGATCGCCCAGAGCGAGGCGTATCTCGGCCACAAGTGGTGCAACTACTGGATGCACGTGCTGCACCTGAATACCGACGACGGCAAGATGTCCAAATCCAAGGGCGAGTTCCTGACGGTCTCGCTGTTGGAGAGCAAGGGCTACGATCCCATTGCCTATCGCTTCTTCTGCCTTGGCTCTCATTATCGCCGCAGCCTGGTGTTTTCTTACGAAAACCTTGACAACGCCGTGGTATCCTTCAACAAGCTGATCGCCCGCATTGCCGCCTTGAAGCCTGCCGAGGGCGAGGAGGTGGATGCGGAGGCGCTGGCCGCGCTGCAGGCAAAATTCAAGGCCGCTCTCGACAACGATCTGAACACCTCCCTTGCCATCACGGCGCTTTACGACGTGCTGAAATACAAGACCAATGCCACCACCAAGCGGGCGGCGCTGGCAGATTTCGATACCGTTCTGTGCCTTGATCTGCTGCAGAAGGCAGATGCTCTTGCCGCCGAGGAGGCCAAAAAGGCCGAGGCCGCCGCTGTGCGCGTGTACTCCGATGATCCCGAGATCCGCGCCATTGAGGAGGCCATCGACGCCCGTGCCGCCGCCAAAAAGGCGAAGGATTATGCCGAGGCCGACCGCATCCGCGCCGAGCTGCTGGCAAAGGGCATTGTGCTGACGGATACCTCCAAGGGCACGACTTGGGCAAAGGCTTGATGCGTCTTGAGGCAATAAAACCCATACCATTTGGGCACTTTTCAAAAAATGCTCAAACTTTCTTCAAAAAATGTTCAAAAAGCCCTTGCCTTTTTGCAAATTCAGTGCTATAATGATAGCACCCCAAAATATCATCAGGAGGATATTACTATGAAGAATGTTGTTCGTGTGATGAGCGTGATGCTCGTTGTAGCAATGCTGGCCGTGACCCTGGTTGCCTGCGGTGGCGTGCCCTCCGGCACTTACGTAAACGGTGACACCAGCCTCACCAACACCTATACTCAGTATGAGTTCAAGGGCAGCAAGGTTACTTTCACCAGCTACGCGCTTGGTAAAAAGGTTGAGGCCGCTTCCTTTGAGGGTAAATACAAGGTTGACGGCGACGAGATTACCTTTACCTGGGAGGATTCCGAGGGTAAGGAGCAGTCCAACACTGTTACTTATGCTGAGAACGAGGACGGCTCTCTGGAGATCGGCCCGATCACCTACAAGAAGAAGTAATCAAGCAGCAAAAAAGCGGATCGTTCGATCCGCTTTTTTCTTTTTGGCGCAGCCTATTGACATTTTGTGCGAATGGTGCTATCATAAATACGATATCAAAATACCTTGGAGGTGACCTATTATGAAAACTGTGATGCGTATGATGAGTGTGATGCTTGCCGCAGCAATGCTGGCATTTGTGCTGTCTGCCTGTGCCGGCGTGCCCTCCGGTACCTATATCAACGGCGAGGTGGCCGTTAAACAGTATGCTTCCTATACCCAGTACAAATTCAGCGGAAGCAAGTTTGAATATGGCACCTATGTGATGGGCGAAAAGGTGGAGGAGCTTTCCAAGGAAGGCAAATACAAGCTGGTTGGAAACGAGATCACCTTTACCTGGGAGGGCAAAGATGGCGAGGAGCAGACGGAAACGAAGAGCTTTTCCGAAAACGGAGACGGCTCCGTTACCATTGGTGCTGTCACCTATCAAAAGCAGTGATCACAAGTGAGCGGAAGGCCGGGCCACAGCTGTGGCCCGGCCTCTTTGTTCTTGTGGCTGAATTGGGTTTTATCGGAACGTTCGCGCAAACCCTTGTGCAAGCAAAGTGATACTGTTTTTTCATCTGCCCGCGATGTGCTTCATGCCCTTTTTTGAAGGTTTTGGGGGAGGAGGATGTGAATTTCTTTGCCGCAGGCAAAGAAAGAGCAGGAGGAGGGTGCTTTTGCAAAAGCATCCTCCTCCTGCTCCCGCTTTTCTGCCGATAAATCAAAATGAGCTCACAGCCCCGCCTTTTCACGCAGGCGCCACAGGGTGTTTTTGCCCGCGCCCTCGGCAACGGTGACGCGCTCCGCTGTCATTTCTTCCAGAAGACGGTGGGCTCTGCCAATGGAGAGACCGGTTCCAGTGGCGATCTCGGTGGCTCTGGCCGCGATGCGGGCGGTGAGATATTCCGCGATCATTTGCTTGGCTGCAGCCTTGGGAATAGGGGCGCCTTTCGACCCCGTTTCGGGGGATATGGTGGATTTCGCCGCAAGTGGCAGGGTCAGCGTAGTGCGCTCAGGCTCAAATTGCTCGGCAAAATAGGGCGTGGGACGTCCACCCCGCCGCCAGGCAGCCAGCATCCGAGGAATACCGCCGCCGATGCCTGCACCGGCACCGATGAGGGAAAAGAGTCGGGCAAGCCCCTTGTTACGGGAGTCGGAAACGCCACCCGAACGGGCGGCTTGTGGGTCAATGCGGAAGGCGCCGGGATTGGAAAAGCGCACCGCATTGGCATCAAACGTGACAAGAACGCTGCCGTCTGCCTTGTAATCGGCGTTGACGATGCAGTTGACCAGTGCCTCGGACAGCGCCTCTCGTGCCGTGGGGCTGCGAGGAAAGGCGGCCGCAAGGGCAGCGGTGACCGTTTGATGGAAAAAGTAGAGGTTGTTCCCATTTACCCCGGAAACGGTATGACATTTTCGGCTGATGGGGCTCCGGTCGCAAGCGAAAAAGCGGGGCGCGAAGGAAGGAAACACTGCCTTGATTGCGGTGGGAAAGCCGAAGGTCAGCAGACCCGCTGCCGTGGGGCGCGGCTCGCCGTTCTGATCCCGCTGGGCGGCGCCTACTCGCAGGAGGAATTCGGTATCGTCCAACAGCTCCAGAATATGCCCCGGCCGCAGGGCGTGCATCTCCGCCCGATAGGCGCGGATGGCGGTGGCATCCAGCGCGGAGATATAGACCTCCGGCAGCGGGCGCATATCCTCGGTTTCGGTGGCAGCATCCCGGCGCATGGCCTCAATTTCTGCCGGTGTGCAGCGATAATCGCCCTCGCCGCCCCGTCGGTAGGTGCCGGTCATGGGGCTGTTTTCAATGTAAATGGGCTTGTCGGCACGGTGGGCACGGGGCACCTCGATCACCACGATCCGCTTACCGTCGATCCGCTCCACCCGCACGTTGTTTTTGGTGAGAATATTGGCGCTGACCCTGCGGGGATCATTCAACTGCTGCCAGAATTTCCGAATCAGCCTTTGCGGATCGGGCAGGTCTACGGCGCGAAAGCTTTTATCCGCGCTTTCCTCCACGCCAAGGAGGATCACGCCACCCATGGTATTGGCGAAGGAGGAATAGGTCTCCCACACGCTGTAGGGTAGTCCTCCCAGCGCGCGCTTGGCCTCAATACGGTTATTTTCGCGGTATTGTTCGATGTTTTTGAAATCGATCATAACACCACCTCCTCACTCTTATTCTATCACAAAAAAGCGGCAGATGCAATCATCTTTTTGTGAATATTTCAGAGGGCTTGACCTTTTTGCATTTTTTTGTTATAATAAAAGCGAAAAGTCAGCATTTTTTGCATTTTTGCTGTACAAAGGAGGCTTTATGCGTTATTTTAAGCCGATCACTCTGATCCTTACGGTGCTGTTGCTGGTTTGTCTGTTGAGCATCAGCGTGTTTGCCACGGGCAAGGAGCCGCCCCGCATCGCTTTTATGGACGGTGAGGTCGAGGTCAGTGCCACGGAAACCACCGCTGCCGGCACGCTCGCGCTGCCCACGCATACCCCCGCCGACGGCGGCCAGCTGGTGGGTTGGCAGGCCAAGGTTGGCGCAGACACTGTATTTTTGCCCGCCGGTGCCACCTATGCCTACGAGCAGGATGCCGCCATCGTTTTCCGCGCGGTGGTGCTGCACATGACCACCTCTGCCACTGTCACCGCTCGCTTTGACGAGCAGGGCGCGGGGCTGCGCTTTACCACCTCTGCCGCCCGGCAGGAGCTGGAGGCGCTGCGGCTGCTTTCTCCCGCGCTGGTGACCGGCACCGTGATCACTCCCAATGCCAACGCCAAGGCGGCGGAAAGCTTTGATCACGCGGGACTTGCGGCGGCAGAAAAGAAATATATCGATGTGGTGGCCACCGGCTTTTATAAGACCGAGGCGGAGGCGCTGATCTTTGCCGGCTCTGTCAATCAGATCCGCTTTGAAAATTATGCGCTGGGCTATGCCGCCCGCGGCTACGTGAAGGTGAGCTACACCGATGGCTCCGAGGGCTACGTTTACGCCGCCCTTGAAAAGGGCGTGCCCGGCTCGGTGTCGCCCTGGCAGATGGCCTATGCCGCCATGAAGGATACGGAAGGTGCCAAGAGTGACCGTTGTCCTCACGCATTCGGCTCTGTTTTCTCGCCCTATACCGAGGGAGAGCGGGCGAAGCTTGTGCCCTTCTTTGCTTCCGTGGTGGCGCTGAAGGTCAGCGAGAAGGCTCCCGGCGGCAAAACGCTGGACCGCGACGTGGAGGCCTTTGGGCAGGCGGTGTATACCGAGCGGGTGATCCGCGAGAATGACCCCGAATGGGAATCGGTGCGCGCCTATATCGACGTGAGCAAATACGAGTGCACCCTGATGATCACCGCGCCGGAGGGCGTGATGCTGAACGAAACCACTGTTTCGGGCGTGGTGTTGAGCCTTGCAGGGCTGCCCGGCCTGCCCGTCAAGGGTATTTTTGGCGACAACTGCATTTTGCTGCCGTTCTCCAATTATTCGGACAATTACTGACAGCGTGCAAAAAGCCCGGCCTTGGCCGGGCTTTTTGCATATGGTGGCGCTCCAAATTGGGGCTTGTCGGGATGTTCGCACGAACTTTTTGGGAAAGTTTTAGTCAAGTTTTTTCAAAAACTTGCGGGGCATGGGGCAGAGCCCCATACAGGGCATTTCTCTTTTGGTAGCTTTTCTCTTTGTGCCTCGGGTGTCAAAGAGAAAAGCGGGCATGAAATTCGCAAACGCCAAATGGCTGTAGCCGCAAGGACCTTCAGATTCCTTAGCCACTTTTTCTTTGCAGGTGTGAGCCGCAAAGAAAAAGTTATCAAAAAGAAACGGCGTTTTTGTGGGCGCTGCCCACACCCGCAAACTTTTGAAAAAGTTTGATCAAAACTTACCACAAGAGTTCGTGCGAACAAAGCGATAAATCAAAATTTAGGCAGCGGCACTGAAAAGTGCCGCTGCCTTTGGGTTATTTCACCTTAACGGTGTAAAGGCGGTATTCGGATTCGCTGCTGACCGTTTCCTCTCCCTCGCCGTACTGACGCGTTACCTTGATCGCATTGCCGTGCTCGTCCAAGTAATGCTTCGTTCGGGTGTTGACGGTTTCGCCGTTATAGGTGACCTCCTCCAGCAGAATGCCGGCATCGTTATAGGTGTAGAGGACTTTTGTAGCGCTGTTATTGTGGCGTTCCAGCACTCTGCCGTCTGCGTTGTAAAGGGCGTATATGGTGGGGTTGCCCGGCTTGCCGACGCGGTAACTGCCATCCGCCTCGTAGGTGTAAACCTCAACGACCTCATCCTTGTAGCTGCAGGAAAGCCTTCTGCCCTGCTGATCGTACTGATAGGTATAAACGCTTTCTCCTTGGGTGTTGATATTGCGCTCCTCCACCAGGCGGCCGTTTTCGTCATAGGTGCAGATCAGCTGCACGAAGGGCTCGCCCTTGCCCGTATCCACGGAGCGACGGATCAGATTGTGATTCTGATCGTATTCGTAGAGCCACACGGTGACCTTGCCGTTCGGGTATTTCCGCTCGTTTTTGATCCAGTTTCCGTATTCATCATAATAATCAAATTCCTGGTAAGGCTCCACGCCGTAAACCTGCTTTGAATAGCACAGCCATACCTCTTTTTCCCGGGGCTGGGGCTCCGGCTCGGTGGGCTTGCAGGCGGCCAGAGGCAGAAGCAGCGCAACGGCCAAAAGGAGAAGGGAAAGTCTTGTGAGTACGTGTTTCATTGAGGTGCCTCCTGTTTATCGTGGTAAGATCAGTGTAGCATAGAAATGAGATTTTGTCAATGGTTTTTTGATTTGACGTCAAACGATCGGGCCGGTGATGTAGGTGGAACTGTCGATCAAAGCCCCCGCGCTTTGAGGTCGCTGACCAGCTCCGTGTAAAACGCGCGCACGTCAAAGCCCTTGATATTTTCTCTGTTCAGGTCGATCATATCGCCGTGAGAGATGCCTCGCTTGCCGTCGTTTCGCAGCAGGGTGTATTTCTCGCCAAAGGCAAAGGAGCCCTCGCCCACAAGCCCGTCGTTTTCGCCGTCATACTCCTTCACGTAGCGGTAGGAGAGGTTCAGCGGGAAGCGCCCCTTGCGGGGATGCTCCATTACCGAGCCCACGCTTTGGGCGTAGATGCCGTCGGGAAAGGTGAGGTACTCGTTGCGCTCCTCGCAGGCCTTGGCGGTCAGGTCGGCCGCGGCGGCGAGAAAGTCCGGGGTCTCGTCACCAAGGGCGGTGAGCGTCACGTTGTATGCCTTGGCAATCTTGCTTTGAACGCTCTCCGGGATGGAGCCCAGCAGCTTTTCCGCAAACAGGCAGCCGCGGTGGGGCGTGCTGACGGTGGTGAGGGATGCCACGTATGGCCCGAGACCGAATTCCGATATGGCGTAGCGGCAATCAAGGCCGCCCTTGGAGTGGGCAATGATGTTGACCTTTTCGCAGCCGGAGCGCTCCACAATGAGCTGGATCCGGTGGGTCAGCTCTCTGGCGCTTTCCTTGACGGTCAGGGCGGATTGATGCTGGCCATAATAGATCTCCGCGCCGTGAAGCTGCAGCGTGCGGGGCACGCGCCCCCAGTAGTTGAAGATCTTGCTGTCGCGGAAGAAGAAGCCGTGTACCAGCACGATGGGATACTTGGTATGGCAAAGCTCCGCCAGGGCGGGATCGTGGGCGACACGCTCCTTTTGCAGCTCAAACTCCACCTCCTCGGCGGTGACCTTGATGATCCGCGTCAGCACCACCAGATTGAGGATGGGGATCATGCCGCACAGGGCGCCGATCAGCCGCCATTTCAGCCCCATCTGCGTGGATGTGCAGTAAACGCACAGGATGCCGTTCCAGAAAAAGATGGCGGAGCCCACAATGCAATAAACCGCGCTCCATAAAAGATCCATGTAGGCGTGGGGGATGGTGAAAAACGCCAGCACTCCGTGAAAGAGAAGGGAAGGAACGAGGGTGCAGACGAATATCACCAGCACTGACGTTCCGTGGTGGCAGAGCCTTAGCCGCAGGCTTTTCGTGCCCTTCAACCGGATGCCGGGCAGCACGTTCAGCGCGAGGAAAAGCGGAATGATGGCAATGAGCCAGTAGGGAGAGTGCTTCACAAGCAAATAGCTGTTCAGCAAAACGGACATGATCACAACATAAATCATGTTCAGAGGGGTGATGTATCGTTTCATGGCGTACTCCTTTCTGCTACCATTGTATCACACCTTGGCGCAAATTTCAACTGTGTTTTCAGTAGGGAGGCGGAAATGCAAAAGCACCGAGCAGGCTCGGTGCTTTTCGTGCGTTTACGTATCCTTGTTTATTCGTTGGCTCTGGCGGAATTACTCCGCCGATACCCTTATCCAAACTCGCTCAGCGCCCGGAGCAATTCCTTCCGTGCTGCGCGGAAGGCTGACACGTCGTATTCCACGTCGCGGAAGGAGCGGAAGACCCTTTCACAAATGGCCGTCGCCTTGGAGGGATCCTCCTTGGCAAGAGTCCGCAGCATTTCGTACTCCTCCACGCCCTCTCTTTGATTTTCCCCTCGTATGGAAAGCCACGGGCCATCCTCGCCGGGATAGAACAGGTGGGTGTCACCTGCGGGCAGGAAACCGACCGAATCGGCGTTTCGGTGCTCAGGACAGCTCTGACGGTACGGATCCTGTCCCACCTGGTAGCGGTTCACGGCCCAATGCAGATAGCCCGTCAGATCATATTTGAAATTGCCCCAAAACAGATACCGGGTCGCAAGCAGCGCGTAGTCCGTAAATCGGTTGATATACGCCTCGCTGCGAGGAACACAGCAGACGTAGTGCCAGATCTCGTCACCGTTTGCGCGCAGCGTTTCGATCTCGGTCATGTGCTTGTCGTATTCCGCATTCAGCGGGATCCAGATATCCAACGCTCCGTGAAGATCGCTGTAGCTCATGGCGTCGGCCAGTCGTATGTCGGGGACGAGCTTGCGCACCAAGCCGCACAGTGCGCGGAATTCGGTGCAATTACAGTCGTTCGGCTCATCGGAAACGCTCATGATAAAACGGTCAAGCCAGCCATTTCGCTCCAGCATATCGTGCAGCGCGGGAAGATATTGGGACAGATAGCAGTAGCCCTCATAGCTCATGGCGGGGAGCTTACCGTTGACCAATATGGTCGAGCTTGACCAGCTCTGCCGCCTGCCGACCGAGGTGCCCATAAAGCGTTGGAAGCCGGCGGCAAGATGACGCCGTATGCTCTTCTCCATGGCGGAAAAGTCAAATTCGTATTTGTTCTTTCCGACCTCGGTCACTCGGACACCCATGGCATACATCGCGTTCTGCCGCATTCTGCGCATCGCTTGGAGATACGCGGCATCGAGCCTGCTATATTCCGCCGTACCCTGTGCGACGCTGTGATACTTGGCCACACCGCTTGCGTTGTAGCCCTGAATAACGGTTAGAGTCTCCTTCTGCGGAACGGTGGCTTGGTAGACCGTCAAAAGAACGGGAACCGTAACCGATTCCTCGCCTGCGGCAATTTCAACCGACGCGGTATACGTGCCGGGCGTCGCATCGGCGGGAATGCGGATCGCCCCATACAGGCCGGCGATATCGGTATCCGGCACACGGCCGTCGCCAACGCCCACGTCCAGCGTACCGTCAAAGGGACGCAGACAATCGTAGACGCGATAAGGTGCCACGCGTTCGGGAAAATGGGGCTTGGCCGTTTCCGAAGGCATGGCGTGATTTTGTTCGACGGTGACGGGAACGAGGGTGTACCACTCGATCTCATACGGCAGATCGGTCTTGATGGAAATACCGTCCACACGGGGAAATCCCAAGGCCGCTTGCTTCTGTGGGGCCGGATCGGTATAGATGACATCGGGGAGCCAACTTTCCTTTTTGTGGTTGGGCTGCAGCCCCGAAATCAACAATTGAAAGGTGGCGTAGGCGTTTCGGGGCGCATCCAGCAGAATGCATTTGGTCGCCGTGGAATAGTCCATCCGGTCGGGGTAGGTGAACTCTGCAGAGTCAACGATAACGTAACGCATATGTAGGCCTCCATCGAAGGATCATAGAATGCCGTATCGGCAATTTCATCATATCATAGCTCTCAAAGGATGTCAAGCATTTTGAGGCGCGAAGCTTCCGCTTTGCGCGATAGGGCAGATGAACCCCAAGACGTGTATGGGAGTTAAAGCTTCCGCAGTCTGCCGAACTTTTAGCGCCATGCTTGTAGCGAGGCCTATGTAATCAGATATTTTTGATTAAATTCTTTCACAACGGATTTTATTGATACATCTATTCTACCATCACAAAAACGCTTAATATGCTCGGGAATCTCTTTATAATAAGCTTCTGCAATACCGCCGGCTATACACGCCTGTGTATCTGCATCACCTCCAAGAGAGATTGCATTTCTGATTGCGCTTTCATAATCCGTCGATTCCAAAAATGCAATAATTGCAGGCGGAACACTATACGATGTACGGCTATCA
>SVTA01000090.1 GCA_015064005.1 Oscillospiraceae bacterium | reverse complement strand
CATTCCTGCGGTGCTGAGGATGGGTGCAGTGCCGGGAAATTGCATGGGATACTTTCGGTTGTAGTGGCCAAAGAGTGCATCGGCACAGGGCGTGGGGGCGACGTAGATCTCGCTTTCCGCGGTGCGGCCCGTGTTCTTGGCATCGAAGAAGACATCAAGAAGCCGTGTGCAGTCGGCGCCGCTGAAATACAGCTTGCCGCCAGCCTTTACATACTCGATGATGCGATCAAAATCGGCGTGATCCTCGTTGGTGAGGGCGGGTGCCATCAGCACCTTGTAGCTATCGAGGGAATGAAAGGTGCCGGTGACGCCGAAGGGGACATGGTGGGTGATCAGCGTTTCTGCGGCGTTGACCACGCATCTGTAGTTGTTGAGCCTGTCACCGCGAGGGCTGAATTTGCTCTTGCGGCTGTAGTAGAGGCCTACTTCTTCAAGCGCTTCGCCTTGCATATAGGGCTCGTAGGGGATCAGATCTTCGAATACCTCGCCGATGCGTTTGTACACGCGATGGTCGAGCGTGCCAACGGGATCAATGGCATCAATCACGAGTGAAGCGCCGTGGTTGGCGGTTGCCATAGCCATTGCGCTTTTCAGAATATCGAAGGACTTCAACTGCGTGTGGGTGGCAAGGGTGGGAGCGCAACGAGTGGTCATCAGCTCAAAGGGCTGATTGTTTGAAATGTTGCGGTAAAATTTGCAGGCGAAGGAATGGGCGTAGATGCTACTGTAGAGATCGCCCCCGGCGTAATCGCAGGCCTCGGGCACCTCCTCGTTGGAGGAGGTAGGGCTGGAGCCGGCGGATTGCGCCACGTTATGCTCCACGCTGACACCGGGGATGAGGGATTTCGTGATTCCTGTGACCCAATGTGCGAATTCACTCATCCATTCCCGACGCTTGGACATATGTAAAAGCCACCGCTTGTCGGTCCAGTTCGCTTCGACAGGGATGCCGTCGCCGTCTACCTCCTTTGTCCAACGTGCCCGACAATGCTCGCAGTAGCAGGCGTGGGGCCAGAAAAGCATATCGTAAAACATCCCCTCCACCGTAGGAAAGTACGCCGTCATTTCGCGGATCTGCGTTTCCACAAAGGCACGGTAATCGGGATTGTTGGGGCAGCAGAGGCCGTAACGGGCACTTTGGGCAGCGTCGGAGAAGTCACTGTGGGCAAGCTCGGTCTTTTCTTCGCGGTTGGAGCGGCCGGAGGGCTTCAGCATTCGCCATTCGGGGTGTCTGTCGTGCTCGTAGGTATTGTAAATGAGGCTGTAATAGCCCGTGACGGTGATGCCGTTTTCATGACAAAGGTCAACCAGCCGTCGCATCGCGTTCTCGCGACCGATAAAGGCGTTGTGCATCTTTCCCGAGGCGGTGGGGTAATAGCAAAGCCCTACGTGGGACTGAAAATAGAGCATCGCATTTTGGATTTTGGCCGCCTTGAGGCATTCGACGTAGGCATCGGGATCGAATTCCGAGAGAAAGGTGGGATCCCAGTCGTCGATGTGCATATCACAAAGGTGGCGTCTGAATGATTTTTCGTACCACATCATCGTAAAATCCTTTCGCATTTTTCTTGATTTTAACATAAAAATCGTGTATAATAAAGGAACTAACGCCCCCAAAAACAGCATTTTGGGTTATTTGTGAGGAATTTTTATGCTTGAGGTGATGATGCCGGAGCTGATCGCGGCCACGAAGGATTTTTATCATATGACGGGAATCAAGATCGTGCTTTTTGACGAGGCGCGGCGGCTGCTGTATTCCTATCCCGAGGGGATGTGTCGGTTTTGCCATACCGTCCGCACCAGCCGAACGCTGGCAGAAAAGTGCTTGCATTGTGACAGACTTGGCTTTGATCATTGTGATCGGACGCGGAAACCGTATATTTATCAATGCCACATGGGGCTTTCGGAGGCTATCGTGCCCATTGTGGAGAATGATACGATCATCGGCTATATGATGATGGGGCAGATCCTTTGTGAGGGGGATGACCGAAGGGTATGGGAGGCTATGGATGCCGTGACGGGCGAGGTGCCCCGTACGGAGCTGGAGGAGGGCCTTGCGGCAGTGAAGCGTGTGAACACGACCTTCGTGCATTCGGCGTTGCACGTGATGTCTATGTGCGTCTGCTATCTTTACTATCATCAGATCATCCGCTCCAGACGAGAGGAGCTTTGCGAGCGCTTGCGGGAATACGTGGCGGCACATTTTGCCGAGCCGCTTACGGTGGCATCGCTTTGTCAGCGGCTTTACCTTTCCAAAAGCAAGCTTTATCAGCTCTCTTTGCAGGCCTTCGGGCGGGGCGTTTCGGAGGAGATCAGCGCAAGACGGATGGAAAAGGCGAGAGAACTGCTTTGCAGGGGAGAGGAGAGCGTGGCGGAGATTGCGGGGACGGTGGGCTTTGCGGATGCGAACTATTTCGTCAGAGCCTTCAAGGCCTCGGAGGGGGTCACGCCCCTTGCTTACCGTCGGGCAAATCGCAGGAGGGCGTGAGTGAGCATTCCGAAAATGTTTCGTAAAAAAAGCGGTTGACAGCGCGGAAAAAATATTTTATAATGGTTTGAACGCACCGGGGTGATCGCGGTGCGCGAAAGGAGATATCATATGGCGCAGATTTCGGTAAATTTCAAACGATCAATGGGCAAAATGAAGCCTATGCACGCTACCAATAACGGCCCTTCGGTCAGTCCGAGAGAAGACGGCGACGTCACGGCCGACTGGCGTATCGGCGCCAATATGGCAGAATTCCGCGCGGCGGGCATTCCCTACGCCCGTAACCACGACGCCTCCTTTTTTGCCAGATATGGTCTGGAGCACACCGTGGACGTGGTGGCCATTTTCCCTGATTTCGATGCCGACGTGAACGATCCCGCTTCTTATGATTTTACCTGCACGGATAACTACCTGCAGGCGATTGAGATGGCGGGAACCAAGACCTTTTATCGCCTCGGTCATCGCATCGAGCATGAGGTGAAGAAATACGGCACTCTGCCGCCAAAGGATTTTCAGAAGTGGGCAGAGATCTGCGAGCACATCATCCGCCATTATACCGAGGGCTGGGCAGACGGCTTTCATATGGATATCGAATATTGGGAGATCTGGAACGAGCCCGATCTTGATCCCGATGACGCGCAGAATAAGCGCACCTGGGGTGGCACAAAGGCGGAATTTTTTGAGTTTTACCATATCGCCGCCACGCATCTCAAAAGCTGCTTCCCTCATTTGAAGATCGGTGGCCCCGCCCTTGCCAGTAAGCTGGATTGGGCAGAGGAGTTTCTCGCGCAGCTGAAAGCACCGCTGGATTTCTTCTCCTGGCACATTTACGCTTGTCGTGTGGAGAAAATGGTAGCAAAGGTGCAGGCTGTTCGCGCCTTGCTTGATAAATATGGCTTTACCGAGACCGAAAGCATTCTCAACGAGTGGAACTACGTGCGCGGCTGGCACGGTGAAGAGATGATTTACAGCAATATTCAGCGCAAAGCGCTGAAGGGTGCTGCCTTTGTGGCTGCTGCGATGTGCGATTGCCAAAGGACGCCGTTGGATATGCTGATGTATTACGATGCCCGTCCCAGCGGTTGGTGCGGTATGTTTGATTTTGCGCAGCTTGGCAAATGTACGCTCAAGCCCTATTTCCCCTTCTATATGTTCAACGTACTTTACGGTCTCGGCACGGAGGTGGAGAGTATATCTGACGATGGTGACGTGCACGTGTGCGCTGCCGTGGGGGAGAGTGAGGCTGCCTTGATGCTCAACTACTATAACGACGACGATACCGCCGATGAAAAGCAGGTGTCCGTTGAGCTTGTGGGCTTTGGCGGTGATGCGGGTACTGAAGCAGAGGTATATTTGCTGGATGACGAGCACGACCTTACCCTTGCCTATAAGCTGACCTTCTTTGGTGAGCGTTTTGTCTGGGAAACCACCGTTCCCAAGCATACCTGCTACCTCGTAAAAATGAAGAAAAGGATATAACGGTATCGAAAAAACGCAAATTTCGTCACCGTCAGAGTAAAAAAGCAACGCGCGTCAATTTTGACGCGCGTTGCTTTTTTGTATCCTGTCAGCACCACTTTTTGACAAAATCATGTATGAGATATGCCACCTCGATAACGCCGTTTTCGTCGCGGCGCCGGTCCTGCTCGCAATGCTTGCCCTCGATGACGGTGTGGGTGATTTTCGTTTGGTCATAGCCAAAATCCCGCAGCGTCGCCAGCATCAGCATGGTCTGCTCCAAGCGGCCGGGCATATCGTTGGTGGAAACTGTGAAATGCATGGGGGGATAGGATTCCGCCTTGCCTACGTGAAAGAGGGGTGCGCTTTCGTCCACAATGACGCGCTTACTGTCAAGGCCACGCTCGGCAAGCACCCTGAAATGTGCCGTGGGCTGTCCCGCGTTGTGAAAATACCCCGAAACGGGTACGGAAAACGGCTCTTTTGCCTTCAGCCAGCGGTCGTCGAAGCAGAGCATCATGGAGAGGTAGCCGCCGGCGGAGCTGCCGCCCACAAACATCTTTTCACATTTGCCGTAGTCATTGATGTGGTGGGAAAGCCAGGAAACGCCCTCCGCCGCGTCCTCGATAAAATCGGGGTACTTAGCGTTCGGGTACATCCGGTATGCAAGAGAAGCTACGGCGATACCGTTTTGCGTAAGATACGGCACAATGCGCTCCTTTGCGATCGTTTTGCTGCCGGCCTCCAGTCCGCCGCCGTGCATAAAGACGAAAAGCGGAAAGGCGTCGGCATCGGGAAGATACAGGTCAAGGCAAAGTGTTTCATTTTCGCGCGTGACGTAGGGAATATTTTCGATCTGTTTCATATC
Source organism: Oscillospiraceae bacterium (assembly GCA_015064005.1). Classification (GTDB taxonomy): domain Bacteria; phylum Bacillota; class Clostridia; order Oscillospirales; family CAG-272; genus Firm-07. The sequence goes on along the minus strand of SVTA01000090.1, from coordinate 4,928 downwards.
CTTTCTCCTTCTTTTGTGATGTTATATGCCGAGGCAAAAGCACAACAGCCAGTACAGCACGGGAATGGTGACGATGGAAAGCAGCGTGGTGCCGAGAGTGAAGGCCACGGCGTTTTCGGTATCGCCGCCAAAGCTATCCGCAAAGGTAGAGGCGAGGCCTGCCGTTGGCATAGCAAAGGCGATGAAAAAGCCGAGGATCATGGCGTGATCCACAACATCGACGGAAAGCGCCTGTGCGCCCACCAGCACCGCCACGATCACGGCGGGAAAGGCAATCAGCTTCAGGGCGGAAACGTAATAGGTGCGTGGGGAGGTGAACAGGGAAGTGATCCGGATGGCACCCATCTTCATGCCCAGAATGGTCATGGAAATGGGGGTAACCAGATTGCTGAAATGGGTAGAGTAGGTGGATATTTCCGGCACGTAGGATTTGACGTTCAAAAGATTCAGCACGATGCCCACGAGAAAGGCGATCAGCACCGGGTTCAGAAAGGCCTTTCGCAGATTCATTTTGCTCTTGTCGCCGGAAACGAGATACGCGCCCAGGGTATACATCAGCACGTTGGTGATGATATTCAGAAGGATCAGCACCGTCATGATGGGGGAATCCGCACCGAATACCGCAATGGCAAGGGGGATACCGAGAAAGCCATTGTTGGAGAACACGGCGGAAAATCGCATCATGCCGCGCGTCTTCGCCTCCTTGGTGCTTGCCGTCAGAGGGGCGGAGGCAAAAAACATCAAAAAGGTGTAGGCAACACCCACCACGGCCACCACCGCCATAGTCAGCAGCAGCTCCTTGTTGAAGGAAAGATTGTTGACGGTGCTGCCCAGAATGAGGAAGGGCATGCCCACGTACATCAAAAGCTTGGAGAGGGCACCGGATTGCTCCTGCTTCATCAGTCCGCAGCGCACCAAGAGGTAACCGGGAACGGCCAGCGCGACAAACAGCAGCACGTTGCGCAGCATGATCACTAAAGCGTCCATTGAGAAAAGCTCCTTTCGTTGATACCTTTATTGTACCGCAGTGCCGCTATATTGTAAATAATCAAATATTTTGCGCTACCATCACTTGAAAGTGACGGTAAAGTGTGCTACAATAGAGAAAAAGGAGGGGGAAGGATGGAACTGTTACAGCTGACTTATTTTCTGGACGCGGCAAGGGAGGAGAATTTTTCCCGCACCGCTAAAAAATTTCTGGTGCCGCCCTCGGCGGTTTCTCAAAGCATCAAGCGACTGGAGGCAGAGCTTTCCGTGTCGCTGTTTGAGCGCACCGCCAACCGGGTGCGCCTCAGCGAGGCGGGCAAACGCTTTTATGAAAAAGTAAGCGCCGCCATGGCGCTCCTTAAGGGGGCGCGAGAGGCAGCGCTGGAGAGCGCGCGGGGTGGGCGCATCAAGCTTTCAATCTTCATCAACCGTCGCATTGTGATGCAGACGGTGGAGCGCTTCAGCGCGCTGTTTCCGGAGGTGGATATCGTCACCAAGTATAGCGTGCCGCCCTTGTCGGAGCCGTTGGATCTCATCGTCACCGACGAGGTGCTGGAGAGCCCCGGGCTTTGCCGCCGGGATATGCTGACCGAGGACATTTTGTTGGCCGTTCGGGCAGATCACCCGCTGGCAGCCAAGGCGGAGATCACCGCCGCAGAGCTTGCGGCAGAGCCCTTTATCTGTACCAATCGGGACAGTAGCCTCTATGGTATTACCCAGCGGGTTTGCGCTGATATGGGCTTTTCGCCTCGAATCGTCATCTGCAGCGATGACCCTTACTACATCCGCAAGTGCATCGAGCTGGGGCTCGGCGTTTCCTTGGTGCCGTCCACCTCCTGGCGCGGACAGTTTTCAGATCAAGTGGTGCTGCGGCGCGTGGGCAATTATCGCCGCACCACCTTCGTGTATCATAACACCGCGGCCTCGTCCGTCGTGCGGGAATTTTTGCGCTTGCTTTTGGAAGAGAGCGAGAGGGAGACGGCGCTTAGCGCCGAAAAATGATACACAATTGCCCCCATAGCGCTTGCCGCGTCATGGGGGCATCAAAGTCCCTCCTCGCAGAAAATCTGGCGGCGAAAGGCGCATCGTTCACTATAAAGTCAAGCCCTTCGCCAAATTATTTGTTGGGAAAATTTTTCTTTTCCGGGATTCAAGATCTGTCAATGTAAGAGAGAAAGCCCGAGGTTGCCCAAAGATACATTTCGCCAAGTCGGTCACCATCACTTACCTTGCGAAGCGTGCCGTTCTCTACGTAGTCCACATTCATGGGAACGGGGTTCAGCAGCAGAACAAAAATATTTTCCTTTTCGGCGCTGGCAAAGTCCTCAAAACGAATGTCAGGCATCAGATGCATCTGGCCGGGGACGCCGACCCGATCCTGTACCTGATCGGGAATTCCTACGTTCCATCTGGCACCCCGGGGATGGAAAAAGGTGAATCCAATGATTTTGGAATAATGATAAATGCCGCTACTTGACAAATGCAGCACGCGCCGCTTTTGCACGGTAGCCCAAAGAGAAATGATATAGCGGGTGCGTGAGGTTTCAATAATCAATTCGGGGCGCGTTGTGCGTCGAAAAAGTGACAGATAGATATTGGCGTTTTTTTGAAAATAGAGTTGATTCCTTTTTGCGTAACGTTTTAATTTTTGAAAAGAACGGTATCGTGTGTGAAACGCCAGGGCAAGGCTAAGAAGCTTGACTACAACGAACAAAACGCATATTAGCGCTGCTAACTGCAAAAGCAATAGATACCAAGCGCGAAGTGTATAGTCTTCTATGAGAAAATAGACACCTCCGATGCCCAATGCGCCAACAGCAAGCAAGGGAAGCATCAGCCAAAGGGGGGGCCGATTCGGGTTGTGGACTGCTGCCAGCATGATCTGTATTTTGGAGATGTCACCCAATTCCTCCAGAGCGGCGGTGAATGCCTTTTCCTCTGTCATGCCGCGCATCATGTGGTGATAAACGGCGTCCTCAATATGCTCGGTATATTCGCGTTTTACCTCTTTTCGGCGGCGGCTTGAGCGGATTTCGCGACTGATGCGCGAGGTGTAGCGGTCGATCTCTGCGCGGAGATCAAAGCTGTCGTTTCGCATATCAGCAGCCCTCCCGCAAAACACCGTTCACCGCATCGGTAAAGGCTGCCCATTCCTCCATTCTTGCGGTCAATTGCAGCTTCCCTGCGGTCGTGATCTTGTAATATTTTCGTTCGCGACCGATTTCGCTTTCGCCACGATAGGAGGTCAGCACCCCCTCCTTTTCCAGGGCATGAAGAATGGGATAGAGAGTGCCCTCGTTGAGCTTGAAGGTCTCGTTGGAGCGTGCGGCAATTTCGCCAATGATCTGATAGCCATACATATCTCGCTGAGCGATAACCTTCAATACCATCAGGCTGGTGCTGCCCTTCAATAATTCCTTGCTGATTTTCATATGCTCTCCTTTCATAGATATACGATGCATCGTATATCTATGTATAGATGATAGCATAGCTTTGCCCGTTTGTCAAGTGGGAATGGCAAATTTTTGTGCAATTTTTGCGTGCGTTCTGATAAAAAGGCTAGCGGTTTATTCCGTTCCCCGCTCACTCTCCCCGCGCAGGAAATGATTGGGCGACACGCCGCAATATTTTTTGAAGGTTTTGCTGAAATGGTAAATATCAAGAAAATGCAGCTCGGCCGCGATCTCACCGATGGTGTAATGCTCGTCGGAGAGCAGCAATTGCTTCGCGCGCTCGATCCGGTGACGTTGGCGGAATTCCATGGGGCTTTCTCCGCTGTATTCTCTGAAAAGACGACGAAAATAGCATTCGCTGACACCGCAACTTTCCGCAATTTCAGTAATGCTGAGGTCGCTGTCCTTTTCCAGCAGCTCAATGCCGGCGCGAATGCGGGCGTACTGATTTTTGGTGGCTTTGCGCTTTTGTTTTTGACAAATTTCCGCGAGCAGCCGATAAATGGCGGCGTTCACCTCCGGCAGACAGACCACGTTCTTTTTGAACTCTGCTGCCAGCATATCCAGGGAGCGGGCGAAGCCGGCCTCCACGTTTTTCATGCAGAGCACAGGCTCCGGGGAGGGGATCAGATCCTCGCCGTCCCGATCTGTCATCTGGAAATGCACCACCACGGTGTCCTCCGGCTCCCGGTCGGTATCATGAAAATAGATCACGTATTCCGTGCCCTTGGCCATATAAGTCAGCTGATTTTGTTCGATTTCAAACACTTTTCCCGTGGTAGTTTTGATGGTTGCGGTGCAATTTTTGAACCAAAGCAGCGTGTGGGAGACCTTGGGCTTGCCAATGGCGTTGTAGGTATTGCCTCGCGCTGCCCAGCATTGGGGCTTGGCCATGGGCTCGCTGATAAAGAACTCGGTGCTGTATAGCTTTTCAAAGGATGTTTGTCGCATAGGCGCCTCCTCGGTTTTTTATTATTGTATCATAAAATTTGCGTTTTGTATCGCTTTTTACAAAAAATATTTCTTTTTTCCATTCCCAAGGCAAAAAAGATGTGCTACAATGAAAAGGTAATAAAATAAAAGCAAAGGAGAAATTGCTGTGAACTATCAAATGAACGAATTCCTGTTCGCGATGATCCTGACCGAGCTGGAGGATGCCGTGGGCGTGGAAAACTGCTCCACCCGCCAGATCGACAAGGTCACCCATAGCGTGGACTACTACTGGCTCTCCCGTATGTGGGCCGACCGTGGTTGCCGTATGCCCGAGGCGGATATCATTGTCTGCCCCGAGAACGCGGAGGAGGTTTCCAAGGTCGTCAAGATCGCCAACTACTACAAGCTCCCCATTACCACCTGGGGCGGCGGCGGCGGTACCCAAGGCGGTGCCATTCCCGTGTGTGGTGGCATCATCCTTGACACCAAGCGCATGAACAAGATCTACGAGGTCAATACCGAGGGCATGTACATCGAATGCGGCACCGGTGCCAT
>SVTA01000089.1 GCA_015064005.1 Oscillospiraceae bacterium | reverse complement strand
GGGCCATCGGTGCCTTCTTTATGATGCCATACCTTGCTCCCGCGCAGATCTCCAGTGTGGAGGTGAAGCTGACGGGCAAAAACCACTCTGCCATGTACTTTGCGGCCAACGCTGTGACCACCTCTATCGTAGGTGCCATCTCCGGGTCGCTGGTGTACGAATACATCAAAAATCTCTTCATTTCCAAGGAGGTCGCGGGCATTGTCTGGGCGCAGAGAGCAGAGGATGCCTCGGTGGCGCTGGGCCTTGGCGGCGATATTTCCAAGGTCTATAACCTCGGCAACCTGCTTGTGCCCTTTATCGTGTGCGTGACCTGCGTGGCCGGCTTCTTCATCGCCTTCAAAATGCCCCGCGACTATACCCCCGGCATTTTGGCGGCCGAGTTCAAGAAGATGGATCCGAGCTTGGATATTTCCGCGATGGAGGAGGAGAGCGTGCCGGAGGAAAGGGGAGAGATCCTCTTTGTGCAGATCGGTCTGTCGATTCTGTCCGGCTTCCTCTTTGGCTTTGTGTGGCTGGCGTTTCTGCTTCGCTCTGCCCGTCGGCTGACGGGGAAGGGCAGCACGCTGCTGCGCTGGCTGCTCTGCAGCCTCGTGCCCTTTGCCGCCATCCCCGTGCTGCTGCGGCTGCGTGCCGAGCTTTCGGAGGTAGGGAAAGCACAGGGTATTGCCGTCAACGCGCCTTCCTGGCTTTTGGTGCTGTCGGCGGTTCTGCTGCCCGTTTTACCCGTCAACGTGATCGCCGCTGCTTTGCTGCAGCATCAGATCAACAAACTTTATGAGAACGAAGGATAACGTAAATTGATCTATTTTCTGTTTACCTGGTTCGTGAAGCTCACGGGCTGGATCCCCTATCTGCTGATTCTGCGTCCCTGCATCAGCTACAAAAACAGGAAGCTGCAGTCCCGTCACATCAAGGGCGGCGCCATTGTGATCTCCAATCATCGGTCGGTTTGGGATTTCGCGGTGACGATGTACACCTTTCCCACCCGAACGCTGCGCTGTGCCGTGGCTGAGCTGATGTACCGCAAAAATATCTTCATGAGTCTTTTGCTGCGTCTGCTGGGGACGGTCAGAGTAGATCGCGAGGCCCGGGATTTCACCTTCTTGTCCATCTGCGCCAAAATTCTTTCCCGTGGCGGAGTGGTAGAGATCTATCCCGAATCCCGCTTGCCAAAGCCCGGAGAGGAGATGCCGCTGCCCTTTAAGCCCAGCGCGGTGTATCTGGCGCTGCAGACCGGCGCTCCTATCGTACCCATTTGTAACAACGGCAGCTATTTTCAAAAAAAGCGTATGAGAGTTCATATCGGTACCCCCATTGACGTGCGGGCACTATACCGTGAGGAACTTTCCGAGAGAGAAAACGTCACCTATATTACAGATTACGTCAGGGGGAAAATCATTGAACTCCAAAAAGAACTCGAGAAGCAAAAAGGATAGCCCTTTTCATCATTTCCTGTATGATTTCGTCAAGATCACCGGCTCCATACCGGCTCTGATCTGGATGCGCCCGCGGGTGATCTATCCGGGAGAAAAGCAGTGCCTGAAGGGCGGCATTCTTGTCTGCTCCAATCATTGCACCTTTGTGGATCCCATCCTGCTCCATTGCGTGTTTTGGCAGCGCCGCATCTATTCGCTGGCCACCAAGGATCTTTATTGCACCAAGCTGCGAAAATGGTTTTTCAGCCGCGTGCATTGCATTCAGGTGGATAAGGAAAATTTCAGTGTCAATTCCTTTCATGAGGTCATCCACAGACTGAATCAGGGTAGAATGGTTTCCATCTTTCCGGAGGGTGAGGTCAACCGCGCCCCGGAGGAGCTGCTGGCCTTTAAATCGGGTGCGATCCTCATGGCTCATAGAGCAAAGGTGCCCATTTTGCCCTTGTATATCGTGCCGGGGCGACGGTGGTATCAGCGCAGGCTCGTTCTGATCGGCGATCCCATTGACGTGCGGGAGCTGTGCGGTGCCATCCCCACCGTGGAGGATATCCACCGTGCCGGTGATTACGTACACCAAATGGAGCTGCAGCTGCAGGAATACTATCAAACAAAGATTCTCAAAAATAAGAAGCCGCAGGAGGGCGAGCAATGACGAATTTAAATCGATTTGAAACATATACAGACGGGGAAACCTTTGCGAAGATCGTGGATTTTTCCAACGTCACCGAGATGTGGGAGCATTCCGTGCGCACCTACGGCGAAAGAAGCGCCGTGGTGGACGGTACCGACTACACCTACAGGGCGCTGGATGCCGAGGTGGCAGCCTTCCGCACGGTGCTGAAGGGTGCCGGTGTCAAGGCCGGGGATGCCGTGGGTATTCTTGCGCCCAACTCCGTCGGCTTCATCAAGGCGTATCTGGCCGTGAATACCTACGGTGCCGCTGCAGTGCTGCTGCCTGCGCATCTGGATGCAATGACGGTGTTTGGCTGTTCCATGAAGTTTGGTCTTAAGGCCATTGTCTATGACGCCTCGCTGGAGGCGAGCGTGTCCCTTGCCCGGGAAAAGAACCCGGCGCTGGCGCTGATCGACGTGAGCACCACCGCCGATACGAGCACTCCCTCTGTTTCCCCGGCCACTGATAGCCTCTCCACTGTGATCTTCACGGGGGGCACCACGGGGAAGAGCAAGGGCGCAAGGCTTTCTCACAGAGCTGTGATGTACGGCACGAAGAACGGCTGCTACGGCTATCGCGACGTGTTTTGCCAGAGATATTTTCTGGTGCTGCCGCTGACCCACGTGTTCGGTCTGATCCGCAATACACTGACCTCGCTTTACACGGGCAGCAGCCTCTTTATTTGCAGAAATCCCAAGAATATGTTCAAGGACATTGCCGTGCACCGTCCCACCATTATGATCCTGGTGCCCGCCTTGGCGGAAATGGCGCTGAACCTCTCCAAGCAGTTCGGCAAAAATATGCTGGGTGAGGATATGAAGACCATCATCTGCGGCGCCGCGCCCGTGCCGCCGTATCTTGTTCGTGAATACGCCTCCCTTGGCATCACGCTGCTGCCCGGCTACGGCCTTACCGAAAGTGCCAATCTGGTCAGCGGAAACCCCGAGGCCATGCAAAAGCCCGAGTCCGTGGGTCTGATCTATCCCGGTATGGAGTATCGGATCGTTGCCGACGAGCTTTGGCTCAAGGGTGTCAATATGATGGACGGCTATTTTGACAGCGAGGAGAATGAGGGCGCCTACGAGGACGGCTGGTTCAAGACCGGAGACCTTGTGCGCATCGACGAGGAGGGGTATCTGTACATCACGGGGCGCATCAAGGAGATCATTGTCCTCGCCTCCGGTGAGAATGTTTCCCCTGCCGAGCTGGAGGTCAAATTCTACGCGCTGGACGGCGTGCAGGATTGCTTTGTTTACGATATTACCGAAAACGGCGTGCAGCAGCTGGTGCTGGAGGTGGTGCCGCGTATGGCGGCGCTCAAGGCGCTGGGTGTAGAGGACGTGGGAGCCTATCTGATGGCGCAGCTGCGGCAGGTAAACGATACGCTGCCCGCCTTTGAAAAAATCAACAAATTTATCATCCGGGACAGCGATTTCGTGCGTACCCCCGCGATGAAGATTGCGAGAAAAGAAAATGGCACTCTCAAGAAATGAAATCAAGGAAAAGCTGGCTGAGATCATGAAGATGGTGATGCATGACAGCATCCCCGACACAGCCGAGCTGCGGGAGGATTCCGGTCTTGTGACCGACCTCGGGCTCAGCTCTGTGGGCGTGCTCTACGTGGTCATTGCCATTGAGGAATTCTTTGGCATTGAGTTTGAGGACGTAGGCTTCGGTGATTTTGACACCATCGGTGACGTGGTGGATTACATCGAGCAAAAACAGCAGGCATGAAGTGGCAGCTGAAGCAGCCCGCGGCGGGGGATATGATCCGCGTCAAGCTGGGCAGCATCTATCATTACGGCGTGTTCGTCAGCGAGGAGGAGGTCGTGCAATTCGGTCTTGCGCCCTCGGCACGCCCCACCCTGAAGGATAGCGATATTGAGGTCTGCGCCTCGGATATCGACGCCTTTCTTTGCGGCGGGTTTCTGGAGGTGGCCGAATTTGATCGGGCGGAGCGCAAGAAAAACCGCCGCCCCAAGGAGGCCGTGGCCTATGCGCGGGGACGCCTTGGACAGCGGGGCTACAACATCCTCTACAACAACTGCGAGCATTTTGCCTACGAGTGTGTCACCGGTAAGCCCTATTGCTCCCAGACCGCCGACGTGCGGGCGCTGTTTCAGTCGCTGCCCGTGGTGGACGTGTACCTGGCCCGCATTCCCGAGGAGGGTGAGCTGCGGTCGCTTGGCTGTGCCGCGCGGGAACGGGAGCTTGCCGAGATCGGCAATCCCAAGGTAAGGCTTGAAAAATACTACGTCTGGCGGCTTTTGGAATACGCACTGGAGCGCTCCTTCGGTCTGCGGGCCGACAAGCTTTCCTTTACCAAAACCGAGGCAGGGAAGTGGACGACGGAAAAATGCGCGTTCTCGCTTTCACATTGCGACGGCGCGGTGGCCGTGGCCGTTTCCCGCGCCCCGGTGGGCGTGGACGTGGAAAGCCTGCGTGCTCTGGCGGAGGATCGCTTTGCCGCCAAGATTCTGAACGCTGCCGAGCGTGCGCTTTACGACGAAATGCCCGCCGCGGAGCAGCGGGATTTCATACTGGAAAAATGGACGGCCAAGGAGGCGCTCTTCAAACGGGAGGGCGGCCGGGTGTTCGTGCCCCGCGAGCAGGATACGCTGGCCGGCGGGCTTTGCACGAAAAGGGTGGAGCTTGACGGGGATACGTACGTGCTTTCCGTGGCCACGGATACCCCCGAGGTCATACGCGCCTATATCGGCGTGAAGCTGAAATAAAAAGGAGGCTCTTATGTACTGTTCAAAATGCGGAAAAGAAATTGATTACGACGCCACCGTCTGCCGGGAATGTCAGCAGGCAGAAGCCGCAGCCGCGCCGGCACCCAAGGGCAATCCTCGAATGCGTGGCTTCGGCAGGGCGTTGATAGGAAGTATTTTGGGCATTTTGGCGCTGGTTGGAGATTTCTTGGGATATCTCGTGAATATGATACTGATGGGAGCCGTCTCTTGGTATGGTGCATCCATGAGCACGGCGCGAGCGCTGGCAAATGTCATTTGCATCTTCGTCTTTATCTCAGGCATCATCGCCGTTATTTTGGGCGTGTGCTCTATCAAGGCGGCAAAAAGCACGCCGAACGGCCACCCAAGGCCCGTTCCCACGTTGATCCTTGGCATTACGGCCACCGTCTGCGGCGGCCTTGCGCTGCTGTGCATCATGATGCCCCTTTTACCGACCCTGATGCTGTTGTTGGAATAAAAGGCGGCATCTTGCGCAGCAAAAATCCGTTACATATCACTTATCAAATATCACATAGGAGGAACTATTATGTACTGTACGAAATGCGGAAAAGAAATGGATTACGACGCCACCGTCTGTCGGGAATGTCAGCAGGCAGAAACTGCGGAGGTGCTGACCCCCATCATTGAGTCGATCGACCCTGCCCCCCGGAGAAATCCCCGCATGCGGGGCTTCGGCAAGGCCCTGGCCTCTGCCATTGTGGGCTTTGTGGGCATGTATTGTGCCGTATTCTTCTACATCTTCGGCATGGTGGGCATCGGGATCCATGCCGAGTCCGGCGCGCCCCTCGGCACCTCCATTGTCAGCACCATCGTGCTGGAGCTGATCTCCCTGATCCCTGCGGTGATCGCGCTGGTGTTCGGTATTCGCTCCATCAAGGTGTTCAGAGCCACGCCCGCCGACCAACCGAAGCCCATACCTACGCTGGTTCTCGGCATTGTGGGCGTCGCCTCCGCCGGCTTCGCGCTGTTTTATGCCGGTATCGTGATATTTATCATTTCCATGCTTGGCCTTGGCCTTGTGACATAAGCCGAAGGGTGCATAAGCGCCGGGACGAAAACGCGTCCCGGCGCTTATGCTTTTTTCAAGATCTCGGCCCCTCACCGAAAAAAAGATTTTATATTCTTTTTTGATAAAAGGCTTGCAAATTTTGTCGAGGTATATTATAATATAAATTAACAATAAGTATTATGGCAAATTATGTGCGGCTGTGGGGCTGCCATCGGATGTTAACGGTAGGAGGGGATTGGGTGCACGATATTCAAAAAGCAAGTATGTGGAAGCGCGTTTCCGCGGCTCTTTGCGATCTGATCGCTCTGGGCATCGTGATCGTGGGCCTTTTGCTCCTGCTGTCGTCGGTGCTTGGCTACGATGGACACGCCGCCCGCTTGGAGGAGATCAGCGAATCCTATGAGGCGGAATACAACGTGGATTTTGACATTGCAGAGGCTGATTATCAGGCGCTTTCAGAGTCGGAAAAGGCGCTGTACAAGCAGGCGATGGATGCCTTTTCAAAGGATGCCGACGCCAATTACGTGTATAACCTGCTGGTGAATCTCACCTTTGTGATGATCACCCTGAGCGTATTGGTGGCGTTTCTCTTGCTGGAGCTTTTGGTTCCGCTGCTGCTCCGAAACGGCCAAACGCTGGGCAAAAAGGTCTTTGGCATTGCCGTGATGAGGGAGGACGGTGTGAGGCTGACGCCGATGCTGCTCTTCACGCGGGCGATCCTCGGCAAATATACGGTGGAAACCATGATTCCCGTATTGCTCGTTCTGATGATCTATTGGAATATGATCGGCTTTCCCGGCACGGTGCTTTTGTTTGGCCTCCTGCTGGCGCAGCTGATCTTCCTCGGCTCCACCCGAAATCGCCTTGCATTGCACGATAAGCTGGCGCACACGGTGGTGGTCGACTACGCCAGCCAGATGATATTCGATTCCCCCGAGGCAATGCTGGCATACAAGCAGCGCCTCCACGCAGAGCGAACCGAAGCGGAGCGGGACTGACGCGCCGCTCACCAACAACGACACTGAAAATCTGAACATATAGAAAGGAAGACAACATGAAAGTTGTTTTGCAGAATCTGACCAAAATTTTCCCCTCTCGTAACAAGAAGTCCGGCGAGGAGGTCGTGGCGGTCAATGACTTCACCTTCACCATTCCGGACGGTAAGCTCATCGGCTTGCTTGGCCCCTCTGGATGCGGCAAGAGCACCACGCTGTATATGATCAGCGGCCTGCAGAAGCCCTCCGGCGGTAAGATCTTCTTCGGGGAAGAGGACGTGACCGATCTGACTCCCGAAAACCGCGGTGTAGGTCTTGTGTTCCAGAACTACGCGCTTTATCCGCACATGACGGTGAAGCAGAACATTCTCTTCCCATTGCAGAATCTGCGGGGCGCTGACCGCATGACCAAGGAGGAAATGCTTGAGCGTGCCCAAACGGCGGCAAAGCTGGTGCAGATCGACGATCTGATGGACAGAAAGCCCTCCGAGCTTTCCGGCGGCCAGCAGCAGCGTGTGGCCATTGCCCGCGCTCTGGTCAAGATCCCCAAGGTGCTTTTGCTGGACGAGCCTCTTTCCAATCTGGACGCGCGGCTCCGTCTGCAGACCCGTGAGGAGATCCGCCGCATTCAGAAGGAAACCGGCATCACCACCATCTTTGTAACTCACGACCAGGAGGAGGCTATGTCCATCTCCGATATGATCGTGGTGATGAAGAAGGGCGTGCTGCAGCAGATCGGCCGCCCGCAGGACGTTTATGACGATCCCACCAACCTGTTCGTTGCCAAGTTCCTCGGTACGCCTCCCATCAACGTATTTACGGGCTACGTGAAGGACGGCAAGCTTTACATCGGCGGCACCGATGCCATGGAGGGCGGCGAGTGCGTGATGGAAGCAGCAGGCGTTGACGATCGCCTTGTCACCGTTGGCATCCGTCCCGAGGGCTTTATCCCGGACGAAAAGGGCGCCCTCACCTGCCAGCTGAATAACGTAGAGGTTATGGGTCGTGACGTTTCCATCGTGTCCACCCATCCCGCATCCGTCAATGCAACGGTGCGCTCCATTGTGGATGCCGACTATAAGATTTCTGCCGGCGCAACGGTTTCTCTGACGCTTAAGCCTCACAAGGTCTTCCTCTTTGATAAGACGACGGAAAAGCGCATCTACTTCGGTGATCAGAAGCCCTTGGAACACGCAGAGGAGAACTGATATGGCAGGCTTCTTACAGAAAATCAAGTTTGATAAGTGGAAGGGCTGGTTCTATCTTTCTCCCGCCATCATTCTGCTGCTGATCTTTACGGTGTGGCCCATCTTCAACACCGTCAGAATCGCCTTTCTTGAGGATTACAATTCGCTTCTTGCCATTCGCGGCGTCAAGTTTGAATTCGGCTTCAGCAATTTTGCCAAGGTCATTCAGTATTCGGGCTTCCTGAAGTGCCTTTCCAACACGCTGCTTCTGTGCGTGCTGACGGTGCCGATCTCCACCATTCTTGCATTGGTGATCGCCGTGTGTCTGAACTCCATCAAGTTCCTGTCGAGATTCATTCAGACCATCTTCTTCCTGCCCTACGTAACCAACTCCATTGCCATCGGCATGGTGTTTGCGGCCATGTTCTCCGTCATTGGCAACTTTGACTCCGGCCTTGTGGACTCCTACGGCATCATCAACAACGTCATCAGCTGGTTTGGCGGCAATCCCATCGACTGGATGGGCACCGGCTCCGGCGAGTGGCCCAACTATCTGGTGATGGTGGTCTACATCGTGTGGAACGCCTTGCCCTTCAAGATCCTGATCCTGCTGGGCGGCCTGCAGAGCGTGAACAAGCAGTATTACGATGCCGCTAAGGTTGACGGCACCTCCCGATTCAGAGTATTCACCCGCATCACGATCCCGCTGCTTTCCCCGATGCTGGCATACGTTGTCATCACCGGCTTCATTGGTGGCTTTAAGGAGTATTCCTCCATCGTCGGCGTATTTGGCGACGGCATGGGCCCCATTGGCGACGCCGGCAGACTGAACACCATGGTCGGCTTTATCTATGACGCGCTGCCGCAGCAGCAGCTGGGACGCGCCAGCGCAGCGGCGCTGATCCTCTTTGGCATAATTTTTATCGTAACCATGATAAATCTTTATGTTTCAAAGAAAAAGACCCATTACTGATAGGAGGCAACGAGTATGTCTGAAAACAACGTAAATATTCAGGCTGCGGAAGCGAAAAGCACAGCCTCCAATATCACCGCCATGGCAGAGCGGGATATGGCCAAGGTGACTGCCAAGCAAAGAGTGGTGAAGGTGCTGGTAAAGGTTGCGCTGTACGCCTTCCTGATCACCATGGCCATCATCGTGCTGTTCCCGTTCTACTGGATGCTGATCTCCTCGGTCAAATCCCTTGAGGAGTACAACCTCGCCATTCCCACGCTTTTCCCCCTGGAATTCCATTTTGAAAACTATATCGAGGGCTTCAAGACCGCTCAGCTCGGCCAGCTCTTTCTCAACACACTTTACGTCGGTATCGTCTCCACCGCGCTTTCTCTGGTGGTAACGGTCATCTCCGCCTTTGCCTTTGCAAGGCTGGAGTTCCGGGGCAAAAACGCACTGTTTGCGGCGCTCCTTGCCACCATGATGATCCCCGGCGAGCTTTTTACGATCACCAACTACCAGACGATCAATAACTTTCTCGGCCTCAATAGCCTTGGCAGGGAACTGAATTCCGATTTTCTGATGACTCTTGGTAACTGGTCCAATACCTACACGGTATTGATTGTACCCTTTCTTGTCAGCGTGTTTTATATCTATCTTCTCAGACAGAACTTTATGCAGATTCCCAACGAGCTGTATTTGGCTGCCAAGGTGGACGGAACCACCGATCTCAAATATCTGTGGAAGGTGATGATCCCCCTGGCGCTGCCCACCATCATTTCGATCACCATT
>SVTA01000088.1 GCA_015064005.1 Oscillospiraceae bacterium | reverse complement strand
TCAGCTTGCTGAGCGCGGCAATGGCGTCGCGGTAGCAAAGGGCAAGGCTGCGGTAAACGCACTGCATCAGCTCGCCGGTGGTCCCGGGCACCTGCTGCGCTGTTTTGCGGCAGTATGCCTTTACCGCCTCGATCATGCTGTCGGGCGCAAGGAACGCGGCGTCGTTCACGTCTACCACAGAGGGGAAATCCGCAGCACCCTTAGCGGCGTCCACCAGATCGTTAAAGCTCCACTGGCGGTCGGCCACGGTGCGGTTTTCCTTACCCGTTACGTAGCTTATGCCGTTCAGTTCACGGCGAATGGACTGGATCATCCAAAGACCCATGATGTTTTTGAGGTAGCGGAAGCGGTACCACGCGCCGCCCTCGTTGGAGAAGTTCTGTGCGCAGCTCTCGGGGGTGGTAATGGGCGCATCATTTTCCACACCAAGGAGGCTCCAGGTGCCGGAGGAGAGATAGACCGCGTTGTCGTCAAGTGCCGGAACGGCCAAGAATGCCGAGCCGGTGTCGTGGGAGGCGGGCAGGATCACCGTGGTGTCAAAGCCCACCTGCTCCCGGATCTCCGGGCGCAGACGCCCCAAAACGGTGCCGGGCAGCACGGGTGCCTCAAACAAATGCGCGGGAATATCCAGCGCAGCCAGAAGCTCGCTGTCCCAGGTTTTGTCGGCGGCGTTCAGCAGTGCCGTGGTGGAGGCAATGGTGTATTCGTTCCTTTTCACACCCGTAAGTCTGAAATGCAGATAGTCGGGCATGGTGAGCAGGCGCGTCGCCCTTTCAAAGTCCTCGGGGGCCTCCTTCTTGTGCGCAGCCAGCTGATAGATGGTGTTGAACTGCTGCTTTTGAATGCCGGTTTTGGCGTATAAGTCGGCAAACGGTATGCGTTTTTCCACCTCTGCGTCCATGCCGACGGTGCGGGCGTCACGGTAAGCGACGGGATCGCAGATGGGCTTGTCGTCAGCGTCCAGCAGCAGATAGTCCACGCCCCAGGTGTCAATGCCCACCGTTTCGGGAACGATGCCCTTTTTGCCGCAGGCGGCAAGACCCTCAAGAATGCCTTGCCAGAGGTTGTCCATATCCCAGCAGTCGTGGCCGTTTTTCCGCACCTGCTTGTTGTCAAAGCGGTGGATCTCTTCGAGGAGCATTTTGCCCCCCTCCATATGACCGAGGATGTGTCGGCCGGAGGAGGCACCGATGTCAATGGCAAGATAGTATTTCAAGGCTGATCTCCTTTCTATATTACTACATACAGTTTAACATAGGATAGCGCACAAAAAAAGAACCGCACTTCATTAAAAAAGTGCGGTTTTTTATCCGGCATTCAGGGTTCACATTTCTTTTTCAGCAGTGCCGCCAGCGGGAGCAGTATGCCGCCTACCATGTTGCCGAGGACGGAGCAGAGGATGTAGAGCAGGATCTTGCCGGAGCACTCGCCAAGGAAATAAAAATAGAGCATGTTGGCCACCGAATGGTCGAAGCCGCAGAAGGCGAAAACGATGATGGGCAGCATCACCGCCACGGAGGCAGAAAGGCCTTTCTTGGGCGCGTATCGAGGGCCCCAAACGGAGAGGGTGATGAGAAATCCGCACAGAACGGCGGAGGAGAAGGCGCTGAGCGCCCAAGCGTCGGCAGCAAGCTTCGGGGCGATAACAGCGGCGCCCTGCGGGATCACGGTGTCGGCCAGGAAAGAGAATTTCACCAGCAGGGCGGTGATGGCCACGCCTGCGGCGTTGCCGAGGAATACCACCGGCAGACGCCAGAGATTTTTCACGCCCATGGTGGGAATTTCGGCTACCATACCGGTAAACAGCTTCATTTCAAAGGAAATGATCACGAAAATACCAAGGGAAAAGAGGGTGGCACCCACCAGCTTCCCCCAGGCGCCCAAGAGATTGGCCGCGAGCAGCGAGGAGGTGCCGCCGAGACCGATCATAAAGCCGGCCAGCACGGACATCAGCACAAAGATGAGCAGCTCACCTGCACGTTTTTTTATGTTTTGCTCCATTTTCTATATCGTCCTTCGTTGTTTATTCGCGAGGAAAAGATCGCACACGGATAAAATTATAGAGCAAAATGCGAAAAAAAGCAAGAGGAAACGCAAAAAAACTTGTTTTTCATAAAGGATGTGCTAAAAACATGGCGAAAGCTGTCTTTGGTGAAGTACGCACCGCGAAGCGCTCCCCGCGGACAAAAAGCGGCGTGGCGCATATACTGTAGGGGGAAAAGCCCGTGAACGGTGCGGGTTTGCTTGAATTGGAAGGCATTTGAACTTGACACCCCTTGCCGTGTATGCTATAATGGTAACGAACGGGTCGGCTTTCGGCTTGTGGGGAAAATATGAAACGGAGGACAGCGCCATGGGTAAGTATTTTGGAACGGACGGGTTTCGCGGAGAGGCGGGAGTGACCCTGACCTCAGAGCATGCCTATAAGATTGGCCGATTTCTTGGCTGGTATTACGGCCGCACAGACGGCCACCGGGTGCGCGCGGTGATCGGGAAGGACACACGCCGCTCCAGTTATATGTTTGAGTACGCCATCGTGGCGGGGCTGACGGCCTCCGGCGCTGATGTGTATATGTTGCACGTGACCACCACCCCCAGCGTATCCTTTGCGGTGGCGGGGGATGAGTTTGACTGCGGCATTATGATCTCCGCCAGCCACAACCCCTATACCGACAACGGAATCAAATTAGTCAACAAACGGGGCGAGAAAATCGACGATAACACCATTGCTGAAATCGAAAAATATCTGGATGGCAACCTTGCTGCTCTCGGCGTTGCGGGAGAGGATCTTCCCCTTGCCACGGGCGCGGATATCGGTAAGATCGTGGACTACGCCGCCGGTAGAAACCGTTATATCGGCTATCTGATCTCCCTTTCGCAGTATTCCTTCAAGCCCTTCCGCGTGGGACTCGACTGCGCCAACGGTAGCGCCTGGATGATAGCCAAGAGCGTATTTGAGGCGCTGGGTGCCAAGGTGCACGCCATCAACGTGGAGCCAAACGGCCTGAATATCAACCGCGAGGCCGGCTCCACCCATATTGAGGTGCTGGCAGAGTGCGTGAAGCGAGAGGGATTGGATATCGGCTTTGCCTTTGACGGGGATGCGGATCGCTGCATTGCCGTGGATGAGCGGGGCGAGGTGGTCAACGGTGACCACATTCTCTATCTGCTTGCCCGCCATTTGCAGGGGCAGGGGGCGCTTGTGGGCAACACCGTCGTCACTACGGTGATGTCCAATCTCGGCCTTTATCGGGCGCTGGACGCGGTGGGCATCCGCTACGAGCAGACCACGGTGGGGGATCGCTTCATCTACGAAAACATGCAGAAAAACGGCTATTGCATCGGCGGCGAGCAGTCCGGGCACGTGATTCTGTCGAAATATGCCACCACAGGTGACGGTATTCTCACGGCCATCAAGATCATGGAGGCCGTGATCAGCAGTAAGCAGCCGCTGTCAAAGCTGGCCGCGCCGGTGAAAATGTTTCCGCAGATCACCCGAAACGTGCGGGTAGATAACAAGGCCGCCGTGCGGGAAAATGGGCAGGTGCAGGCAGCGATCGCTGCCGTACGTGACCGCCTTGGCAGTGAGGGACGCATCCTTCTGCGGGAAAGCGGCACCGAGCCGGTGGTGCGGGTGATGGTGGAGGCCGCGAGTGAGGCACTTTGCCGCGAGCTGGCAGACGGGGTGGTAAACGTGATATACGATCAGGGGCTGGCCGTGCGCCCCCTATAACGAAGGAGAGGTGTTGACAATGCAAGAGCTGAAAACAAAAGCGCTGTTTGATCTTTCTCATACGATGGCGGCACCGCTGCTGGTGGGGGTCACATACCCCTGGGAGGTTTTGCCGCAGCTTGCCGATTTCATTCGGCAAACGGGCGCGAAGCTGCCCCCGGAGCGCTATGAGAAGCGGGGCGAGGACGTGTGGGTGGCCAAAAGCGCCACCGTGGCGGAAAACGCCTCGATCACCGGCCCCTGTATCATCTGCGAGGAGGCGGAGGTGCGGCATTGCGCCTTCATCCGGGGCAGCGTGATCGTCGGTGCGGGTGCCGTGGTGGGCAATTCCACGGAGCTGAAAAACTGTATTTTATTTGACGAGGTAGAGGTGCCGCACTTCAATTACGTGGGGGACAGCATCCTTGGCTACAAGGCTCATATGGGCGGCGGTGCCATGACCTCGAATATCAAAAGCGACAAAACCCCCGTTTCCGTCGTCTGTAACGGCGAAAGGATCCAAACGGGGTATCGGAAGCTGGGCGCCATACTGGGCGACCTGGTGGAGGTGGGAGCGGGTAGCGTGCTGAATCCCGGCACGGTGATCGGCCCCCGCACCAGCATTTACCCGCTTTCCTCGGTGCGTGGCTTTGTGCCGGCGGACTGTATTTATAAAACCGGCGGCTGTGTGGTAAAAAGGCGCGCCTGAATAAAAAAAGAGAGCCTTCGGGGCACCTGCGATAAAGCAGGTGCCCCAACGAAATTTGCCCATTCGGGCAAGTGAAATCGCTTCGCAGTGAAATATTTGCTTCGCAAATGTGAAATGTTCGCTTTGCGAACGTGGGCAAATTTCATTTCACATCGAGCAAAGCGAGATATTTCACAATATGCATTCGCATATTATTTCACGTTTTGCGATAGCAAAACATTTCACTTATATACTCACCACCCGACAATTCACCTAAAAGGTGTAACACACTATACCTTGCAGGGCAAGGTGTGTGAAAAGGAGTACGAACAAAATTGCTCGTACTCCTTTTGATTTTTCGGAAGGTAAAACCTGCTTTATGGTAGCACCGCTTCCCGGCTCTCTTTTTGCTTTCAAGAATGGGATTTTTGCCGTTTTGGTACCAAACGGGTGCGAAAGCGCGCCGTTACGGCAAAACACTTCTATCAAAAAATGCCGCGATCTCCGCGAGCAGCGCCACGTCGCGTTCGCCCGATTCATCTGTCAATATAGCGTGGCCGCGCTCCTCGTAGGATTTGAAAACAAAGCGGCTGTCATTGCAGTAGGCGGCGTAATAGCGCTCGTAGCCGTAGGAAATGGGGATTACGGTGTCCCTTGCGCCGTGTACGATCATCGCGGCGCAGTCGCTGGCGGCCAACCCCTCTATGCCGGAGCAGGCGGCGTATTTTCCATACCGTTTGCGCTCTTGCCGCTCCATCAGGGGCATGGTCAGTCGGGCAAATTCGCCCGCCGCCTCGGTGCCCCGGTACTCGATCATATCAATGGCTCGGTCCCACCCCGCCAGCGAAACCACGGCCGTAGCCTCGGGGTGGAAGCACAGCACGTTTGTCACAGAAAGCGCGCCCCAGCTATAACCCATCAACAGGAGGGGGAGACCGCGAAGCACCTCCAGCGCGCAGGCATAATCAATGGCATGATCAAGATCGGCAATGCCTTGGGGCAGACCGCCGATCACCTCGCCCTCGCTTTCATCGTTGCCTGTGGCATCGTAAGCGAATACGTAATAGCCTTGCCCCGCCATATAATGAAAAATATCCATATAGCCGGTCTGGCCGCCTCCGCCAAGACCGTGGGCAAACACGATCACGCCTTTTTTCTCCTCCGGAGCGCCCTCACGCGCGTACAGATAGCCTACCAGTGTCTGCCCGTTGTTGGAGGGAAAGGTATGGCGCTGCCGCGTGAGATCAGGGAAATTCGCGAGAGAAAAGGCGTCGGCCTCCGCGGTGGTGCAGCGGAAATCAAAGATACTGTCGTAGATCACTGACGAAAGAGGGAGGGGGAGGATCACTCCCAGCAGTAAAATGCCGGACAGTATGGCGGCAACGGTGATTTTTAGACCCCGTTTGGGGCTTTTTTTGATTTTGCTGCGCATAATCGGCCTCCTTTTTGCGGTGCTTTTTATGATGGGCGTTGGCGCATGGGCCATCCGTAGAGCGGACTATTCATATTTGGAGGGCAGGGCGCGTCGCATCACACCTCCAGCCAATCCGGCTTGATCTTGCCGTTGGTTTCCACGTAATCCGCCCGGAAGGTGTGGGCAGCCTCCCACAGCTCCTTCCGCTCGGAAAGCAGCCAGATGCCGATCTCGCCGTACCGGCGCACACGGTCGCACAGCGCCGCCGTGGCCTTTTCACCCTTGAACCAGGCGGTCGCGGGGGTGTCGTAGCAGATCCAGATCACCAGGCGGTGTCCCCCTGCAATGCGCGATACCTCCTGCAGGGTCTCTTCATCAAGCGCCATGCCGTCGTAATGCAGCGCGGCGTGGGGGAGCGCCTCGGCCGCTTCACGGAGAGATTCGGGTGTGCCGCAGGTCAGCCCTACGTTGACGCGATCTCCCCGGGCGGCGATCTCCGCGAGAAACGCTGCCCGCAGCCCCTCGGGGAATTTCGTCCAGACGTTATCGAATTTCAGCGGAACGTCCGGGTTCTTTTCGGAAAAATCCAGTACATCGGCCAGCGTGGGGATCGGCTCGCCCCGAAAGGACTCGTCCATCCATGAGCCGTACTCGTATTGCCGTGCCTCGGCCAAGGTGACATCATGGATCAACACATCCGGCGCGTTGCCGTCCGCGTCCCGCGCGGTGCGTAGGAGGGACTTGTCGTGCAGCATCACGAACTTGCCGTCCGCTGTGTATTTGGGATCCAGCTCAATGATGGCGTACCCCTGATCCACGGCTGCCTGATAGGCCACCATGGTATTTTCGGGATATTCGAAGCTGACGCCTCTGTGTGCCTGTAATTTGGTCATAATTTTCTCCTTTTCTCACGCTATGTTGTAAAGAATCTATATGGTGATTTTCAAGAAAGATTCAAAGCACCTTCAATTTGCTTTTTCCACCCCTTGTTGTGAGAAACAACTATTTCAACGGTTTTACCGCTTGCACGAACCAAAATTTGATTTTTGTTGGCGGTTACCGATTCTATTGTATTCATCGGTATTACGATTTCTTCTGTCGAAATATTTATCTTGTGCGGATAGAATTCAATGCCATTCTCTGTGAAGAACAGCCAGCCGCCGTTCCCGTTGATCGTTGCCGCTCCATCACAAATTATTTTTCTTTCTTTTGCAATTTCCGTGCGCTTTTTATCAAACTTCTTTTCTTGATATTTCATAAAAAGGAAGATCAACAATGTAAAAAGGAATCCGCACAAAAATCCTGTGATTATTCCAAGCAACAAACTAAGATGTATAAGACCGAACAGAATGCCCATTGGAACCCCGAATATTACTCCCGTAAGCGTATATTCCTTTATTCCGTTTTTGTATGTCATGGTTTTCTCCTTGAAAATTGGTTTTTATTATTGTACCACAAATCCGTGAACATTTCAACCGTTTCGCACCAAATCACTCCATTGGCGTGTATATAAAAAATGCTTTTCGCCTTGGCGAAAAGCTACCCCACTTCTTCACTATTCACTATTACTTATTACCTGCCAAAAACCTTCTCGGACGGATTTAGTGAAAAGTGAAGAGTGAAAAAGTAAAAACCTTCCCGAACTTCGTCCGAGAAGGTTTTTGGCGGTCCGCGCCAAAAGTGAGCCGCACGCCTCGGTGCAATGCGGATTTTTGGGGGTGTTTGCGCCTCTGAAATCGGGCAAAAGTAAATTAAAATCATGCTTTTCTGCAAGAGGGAGCATGTTTTTGATCTGGTTAAATCTGTCATAGCTCCACGTGTGCAGCCCTACCAAAAGCGGGCGACACGGCGCTGATGCCCTGTAAAAAAGTGAGGGCTGAAGCGTGCCGTCAAGTGTCGAGGGAATGAGAAGCTCTTGCTGTGTCATAAATATCTCCTTTTCGCGGGGATGCTCCGCTAAGTGTTGATTTATGATACCTTTTTTGCCGAGGGGGTGTCAAGCGCATATCAATATTTTGGATTCTGCTTTTTCGGGGGAAGCGCTTGCATTTCCCCTTGGCTTGTGGTATCATAAAGGTAGTAAAATAAGGAGACGCGCAATGGCATACCAAATCTATCGACCGGAAAACGGCCCCTTTCCGCCCCAAACACCAAAAACAAGGCTTTCTCTTTTAAAAACCGAATTTGCAGGCGGCAACGGCATCGTTTGCTTTGGTGGATATCTTTATCTTGTAAACCGTGCGATCGATGGTGGTAGTCTTAGCATTTTTGCCGCAGATGGAGAGGTGCTGACACCCCTTTCCACACTTAGCGGTCTTGGCAACACGCGTGCCATTGCCGTGAGCGATACAGTTGCCTCGGGGCGACGCATTGCCGCCGTTACCGCAAGGGAATACGGCTTATATCTGATCGATGTGACCGACCCCCAAGCTCCCTTTATCTGTTGTCATTATAACACCGTGGAGTTTGCCACGGGTGTGGTCTTTTTCTCTCATTTTGTTGCGGTTGCTTGTCGCAGCTTTGGTGTTGAGTTTCTTGACCTTACCGATCTTAGCGTGCCGCGCCATGTGTCCTCGATCCGCGCGGGCGAGGTGCAATCGATCATCGTGTCGGACGGTGTGCTTTACACGGGTTCTTGGAGAGAGAGGCAGGTCAATGCCTTTGACATTTCCGATGTTGCCTGCCCCCGCCCCCTTTTTACGCTTCCGCAACGGGGCAGAGCCGATGGCGTTAAGATCAAGGACGGCAAGCTTTTTGTTGCCTTTGGTCACCACCCTGCAAGTGCTGATTTTGACGATTACGAGGATCCGCGATATGGGCGCGGCAACGGCTTTGCAATATTTGATATCAGTGACCGCGAAAATCCAAAAGAGCTTTCGGTCACGGTCTTTCCCATTCGCTATTATTACAGCAATTATGATATGTGGAATGTAACACCCTGCGGCAATTACGCCGTGGTGTCGCATACCTTCAACGGCATTTGGGTGTATGATGTCACAGACCCCACAGCGCCCGTGCTTGTTGATCACGCGGCGATCCCCGCGACAAGGCAGCACATCAAATTGCCGGAGGCGGGGCGCACCCTGCGCCTGCCCATGCTGCCCTTTGACCCGACCAAGGAGCAATACGCGCCCGTTACGGGTGTGGCGGCAGAGCGGGAACGGCTCTATATCACCGTTGGTAACGAGAATCTTTTTGTTGCCAAGGGGCACTATTTTACCTCTGAGAGCTACTTGCAAAACACAGTGGGAGAGGGTGAAGCTTGCTATTACGATAGGTATGCGGGCGATGCCGCCGACGGGGTGGAGATCCTGCATACCGAAGGGCAGGTGCACGCTATTGCGGTGCTCTGTGACCGCGTATATGCCGCGTGCGGCATGGGCGGCATTCGCGTGTTTGACACCGCGTTAAACGAGCTTTATGCCTGCAAGACCGAGGGCTTTGCCATGGATATCCGTGCCGAAAACGGCATGCTTTATGCGGCGTTAGGCGCCGCGGGCGTTGCCATTTACAAGCCTGAGGGCAACACGCTCGTAAGGGTCGGCGGCACCTCGCTTGAGGGACGCCCCTGCGCGCAGGTCGTTCCCGCCAAAAACGGGAAATATCTTTTCGTGCACACCGGCGATAAGCCTCTGTCGGTGCTGGATATTACAAACCTCTGTGATATTAAGGAGGTGCGCCGCGACAAAGGCACACCGGGTCTGCTCTATCACCGTCAGCTCGTGCATACGGGCGTTGATGGCAGATATTACGGCGGCTATTGGCATGCGGGTAATATCCGCTGGTATGATACCGAGGGGGAGAACCTTGAGGTAGAGGTCGCGCAAGGGCGCCTCGCCTTTACCGAGGGCGTTACCGCAACAAGCCACCCCCACACGGCACTTGCCGTCTATGGCGGCGGGTACGTTGTGTTTGACGTTGGCGAGGAGGTGCAGTTCAGCGACCTGCCAATCGTCAGGATACAGGGCGTTTCACTTTTGGGCAAGCCCGTGATAAAGGGGGATATGCTCTATGTGTGCGA
>SVTA01000087.1 GCA_015064005.1 Oscillospiraceae bacterium | reverse complement strand
TTAGTGCCGCAACGGTATCGAAATAACCCTGTTTTCCAAAATCAAAGATATGATTGTTGCTGAGGCCGCAGCAATGCACGCCCAGGCGCTTCAGCACCTCGGCGGTTTCGGCGGGAGCCTTCAGGGGCGGGCCGAATTTTTCAATGCTGCCGTCGTGCTCCGTGAGGGCACATTCCAGATTGACGAAATTGAAATCGTTTCCGGAAAAGATGGCGGGTACGTCGCCGAACAGCGCCTCCATATCGCCGGTGCGGAACAGCTCCGCGTTATCCTTGGCAACGGAAACGTCACCCAAAAACAAGGCTTTCATATGTAATTCATACTCCTTTAATAAGCAATATTGTCAGCGGTGTAATCCTCGGGCTTGAAGTCCTCCAGCTTTACCTCGGAGGCAGTAATATTCAGCTCCCCGCAGATCGTGGCAAGCACCTTTTTGCCGAGGTAGGCTCTGCCCTCATCGGTGCCGAAGTGAACGGCATCCGAGCGATATTCCATGGGTGCCTTCAGCGAATGGGCATACAGATCGTTGATCACCGTGCCACTTCCCTCCAGCACCTTGATCGCCGTGGCGTTGAATTCCTCGATTACACGGTTATGCCGCTGAAAGCGGCGCCCCTCATACTGCTCATCCACAACCGAGCTTGTGGTGGCAAACACCACCTTGGCGTTCGGGAAAAGCAGCCTGATGCGGCGATTGATGCGGGTGATCATATCGGCATAATGCTCAAGAGAGGACAGGGGCGGATCGCCATAGATCTCCGAAACGTCCCAGCCGCCGGCATTCCAATGCACCAGATCGATATCCGCGGGCCATTCGTGCTTTTCCTTCCAATCGTGCAGATGGCGCAGCACGTACTGGCTGTAGCGGCAGTTTTCCGTGGGGTAATAAACCTCGGCCACGCCCTCCAGCGCGTCCTTGACGTATTTATCGTAGCTCATGCGGAGGGAATCGCCGATCAAAATAATTTTTTTCATAAAAGCACTCCTTTTCTCATACCGTTTTGGGGTTAATAGCCGATGTTGTCTGCGGTGTAATCCTCCATGCGGAAGTTCTCCAGCTTCACCTCGGAGGCGGAAATGCCAAGCTCGCGGCAAAGCACTGTGATCACCTTTCCACCCATGTATGCGGCGCCCTCGGGGGTGTTATAATGCGTTTCGTCGGAGCGGTATTCCATAGGGCATTTGCAGGAATGTGCATAAAGGTCGTTGATAATGGTATCGGTGCCCGCCAATGCCTCCCGTGCGGCATCGTTGAATTCCTCGATCACGCGGTTATGTCGCTGAAATCGCTTGCCCTCAAACATTTCATCTACCACGGAGGTCGTGGTGGCAAACACCACCTTCGCCCCCGGGAACAGCAAGCGGATGCGGCGGTCGATGCGGGTGATCATATCCTTGTAGTGGGCAATGGAAGACAGGGGCGGATCGCCGTAGATCTCCGCTACGTCCCAAAGCCCCACGTTCCAATGCACCAAATCAATATCCTCAGGCCACTCACCCGCATCCTTCCAGTCGTGCAGGCGGCGCAGCGCGTGCTGGCCGAAGCGGGAGTTTTCGGAGGGATAATAGACCTCCGCCGCGCCCTCCAGCGCATCCTTGACGTATTTATCGTAACCCATACGAATGGAATCTCCGAACAGAACGATTTTTTTCATACTGTTTTCTCTCCTTTACATTTTTGATCGTCGTTGAGTCCGGTCTGACCTCAGCATAGTCAAGGTCAACCATTATCCCATAAACGCTTTTTTCTATTATATCACCCTTTCCGGCGATTGCATAGTAAAATATTGCTCTTTTCACAGAACATTTGAAAAAAATTGCCCTTTTTTCCGAGATGACGGGGAAATAATAGAAAAATTTTTAAAAAAATGAGCAATATTTTGCAAATAAACAAAAAAACGGCAATATAATACTATCCTTTCCGGCCGTTTTGCGTTACAATATAAAATGAAAATATTGCAAAGCGAGGTTTTTAACAATGCTTCAGAACAAAACGATACGAACCGAACGCTTCATTCAGTTTGGCGAGGGCGGCTTTCTTCGCGGATTTGCCGATTGGATGATTCAGAAAATGAACGAAAAAACCGATTTCGAAGGCAGCGTGGTGGTGGTACAGCCCATTCCTCAGGGTCTTTGCGACAAGCTGGAGGCCCAGAACTGCAACTACACCCACATCATCCGCGGCAAGGAGGGCGTGGAGAAATCCGTGATCGACGTGATCTCCCGCACCGTGAACCCTTACGCCGACTACGAGGGGTATCTGGCGCTTGCCGCCATTCCCACCATGCGCTACGTGATCTCCAACACCACCGAGGCGGGCATCGTATTTGACGATCGCTGCAAGGCCACCGACACGCCCCCCGCCTCCTTCCCCGCCAAGGTGACCCAGCTGCTTCTCCGCCGCTTCAGCCTCGGCCTTCCCGGCTTTGTGTTCCTGCCCTGCGAGCTCATTGATCGCAACGGCGATAAGCTCCGCGAGGCTGTGCTGCAATACGCCGATCTGTGGGAGCTGGGCGCGGATTTCAAGGCTTGGGTGCTTGCCGAAAATGAGTTCTGCAGCACGCTGGTCGACCGCATCAACACCGGATACCCCAAGGATGAGACGCTGGAGCTCGGCTATGAGGACGGCATGGTCAACACCTCCGAATATTTCCACCTGTGGGTGATCGAGACCCAGATGGAGCTTGGCCGTGAGCTGCCCTTTGCAGAGGCAGGACTGAACGTGATCATCACCAAAAACGAGCTGGAGAAATATCGCACCCGCAAGGTGCGGATCCTCAACGGCGCGCATACCTCCATGGTGCCCTATGCCCTGCTCTGCGGCTTTGACACCGTGCTTTCCTGCATGGAGGACAAGGATATGCACGCCTATATCCGCCGCTGCGTATTCGAGGAGATCATCCCCACGCTGGATCTGCCCCGGGCGGAGCTGGAGGATTATGCCGAGAACGTGCTGACCCGCTTTGCCAACCCCTACATCAAGCACTACCTCTCCTCCATCGTGCTCAATTCCGTAAGCAAATTCAAGGTGCGCGTGCTGCCCTCCATCCTCGAATATAAGCACCGTTTCGGCACTTATCCCAAAACGCTGACCTTTGCCCTCGGCAAGCTCATTGCCTTCTACAAGCACGGCGCGCCCAATGACGTGGCCGAGGTGACCGCTTACCTACAGGAGCATTCCGTGGCGGAGATCCTCGCCAACACAACCCTGTGGGATGCCGATCTCACCGCACTCCTGCCGGAGGTTCTTCCCTATGTTGATTAACAAGCTGGACAACGTGGAGGTTAACCTCAACGACGGCCACAAATACGCCTGTCGCCCCATCAAGGCGGGGGAGCAGGTCATCAAATACGGCAATCCCATCGGTCACGCCACGGCGGACATCGCGGTGGGCGAGCACGTGCACACCCATAACGTCAAAACCAATCTTTCCGACCACATCACCTACACTTACACCGCAAACGGTGCGGATTTTCCCGTAGAAGAGAGCGACAGAACCTTTCTCGGCTATCCGCGTGAGGACGGTAGTGTGGGCATCCGCAACGACGTTTGGATCGTGGGAACGGTGGGCTGCGTCAACAAGATTGCGGAAAAGCTGGCCGCCCGCACCGGCGCATTTGCCTTCCCGCACCCCTTCGGCTGCTCGCAGCTGGGAGAGGATCAAGCCGTCACGCAAAGGATCCTGCGCGGCTTGGTACACCATCCCAATGCCGGCGGCGTTCTGGTGCTGGGACTGGGGTGCGAAAACAACAACATCGGCGTGTTCCGCGATATGCTGGGCGAATATGACCCCAAACGGGTGCGGTTTTTGAACTGTCAGGACGTGGAGGACGAGCTGCTTGAGGGCGAGCGCATCATCCGTGAGCTGCAGCAGCAGGCCGCAGCCGTTGAGCGTCAGCCCGTCCCTGTTTCCCGCTTGGTAGTGGGTCTCAAATGCGGTGGCAGCGACGGCTACAGCGGCATTACCGCCAACCCACTGGTGGGACGCTTCTCCGACGCGCTCATTGGCATGGGCGGCAGCTGCCTCCTCACTGAGGTGCCGGAAATGTTCGGCGCGGAGCATCTCTTGATGCAACGAGCCGAAAGTCGGGAGATCTTCGATAAAACCGTCGCGCTCATCAACGATTTCAAGGACTAC
This sequence comes from Oscillospiraceae bacterium, assembly GCA_015064005.1. Taxonomy (GTDB): domain Bacteria; phylum Bacillota; class Clostridia; order Oscillospirales; family CAG-272; genus Firm-07. Next base: position 5,880 of record SVTA01000087.1, on the reverse strand, counting down.
TACAAGCGGCACGATCAGGTGATCTACGAAAACCCCTCCCCCGGAAACAAAAAGGGCGGCATCACCACGCTGGAGGAAAAATCCCTCGGCTGCGTACAGAAGGCCGGCTCCGCCCCCGTGGTAGACGTGCTGGATTACGGCGATACGGTGCGCAAAAACGGCCTGTCGCTCCTGAACGGCCCCGGCAACGACCTGGTAGCTGTCACCAATCTGACGGCAGCCGGCGCCCATCTCATCCTCTTTACCACCGGACGCGGTACGCCCCTTGGCGCTCCCGTTCCCACGGTAAAGCTGGGCACAAACGCGGCTTTGGCCGAAAAGAAGGCGAACTGGATCGACTTTGACGCCTCCCCCATTCTCCGCGGTGAGGATCTGGACGAAGCCCTGCTGAATTACGTCATTGAGGTTGCCTCCGGTCGGGAAACCGTTAACGAAAAAATGGGCTACCGCGAAATTTCCATCTTCAAGGACGGCGTTACATTATAAAAAGAAAGGATCACTTATGAAAACCATCATCCAACCCGATTTTTTACTACAGACCGAAACCGCCAAGCGGCTTTACCACAACACCGCCGCCGAGCTGCCCATCATCGACTACCACTGCCATCTTTCCCCCCAGCTGATCGCGGAGGATCACGCCTTCGGCAGCATCGGTGAGCTGATGCTGGCCGGTGATCACTATAAGTGGCGCGCCATGCGCTCCTTTGGCACTGACGAGCGATACGTGACCGGTGACAGCAGCTGGCAGGAGAAATTCCGTGCCTTTGCCACCATGCTTCCCTACGCCATCGGCAATCCCCTTTACCACTGGACGCATCTGGAGCTGAAGCGCTACTTCGACGTGGACGAGGCGCTGACCGCCGATAATGCAGACGAAATTTTCGCCCATTGCGAGAAAAAGATCGCTGCCGGCGGCTTCACTGCCAAGGAGCTGATCCTGCGCTCTAACGTGGAGGTTGTTTGCACCACGGACGACCCCCTCGACACGCTGGAGCACCATCAGAAAATCAAGGAAAGTGGCTATACGGTAAAGGTTTTGCCCGCATTCCGCCCTGACAAGGCCATCAATATGCACAAGCCTACGTTCCTGCCCTATATCGAGAAAACCGGCGCAAAGAGCTACGAGGCGCTGAAATCCTGGCTCGCCGCTCGCATTGATTATTTCCATCTGAACGGCTGCCGCGTGGCTGACCACGGCCTCGACTTCGTGCCCTTCGCCAAGGGCGATGCCGCTGCCGTGTTTGAAAAGGTATTGAACGGCGGCACTGCCACCCGCGAGGAGATGGAGTGCTTTGAGACCGATCTGCTGCTCCACTGCGCACGCTGCTACGCCAAGTACGACTGGTGCATGCAGATCCACGTGGGCGCTCTGCGCGACAACAACCGCCAGATGTTTGAAAAGCTCGGCCCCGATACGGGCTTTGACAGCATTGCGGACACTAACGTGGGCGCGCCCCTTTCCGCGCTCCTCAGCGAGCTGGAGAGCGATGACCTCCTTCCCCGCACCATTCTCTACTCCCTCAATCCCAAGGATAACTACGTGCTGGCCACGCTAATGGGCTGTTTCCAGAGCGCGGGCGTACGCGGAAAGATCCAGCTGGGCTCCGGCTGGTGGTTCAACGATCAGAAGGATGGCATGGAGGCACAGCTCCGCGCCCTTGGCAACCTGGGTGTGCTTGGCTCCTTCGTGGGCATGCTTACCGACTCCCGCAGCTTCATTTCCTATCCCCGCCACGAGTATTTCCGCCGGATCCTTTGCAATCTGCTGGGCAAATGGGTAGAGGAGGGACAGTACCCCAATGACGAAAAAATGCTCTCCGAGATCGTAGCCGACATCTCCTACCGCAACGCGAAAAACTACTTTAAATTCTGAATATCCCCCCAAACGGGGCAGAAAAAGCACAAAAAGAACACCGCCGAGGCGGTGTTCTTTTTTGTATATGATCTTACTCTACAACCGTGATGGCGGTTACGTGGGGCTGTACGCCCTCGTACCAGTAGAGGAAGCCCTCCAGATCGATCTTGTCGCCAACCTTCAGTGCCTCAGCGGCCTTATAGGTGGCGCTATCCTTGCCACAGAGGTAGGACTCTACGCAGAAGGTGTAAACCTCGCCATTCACGGAAACGTTGAAGTAAACGTCATCGCCCTGCTGGCCAGCGCCGTTCCACTTGTAGAGGAAGGGCTTTTCCGCACCCTCCTTGTCCTTAGAGGCCACAACGGTAGCGCCCTTTACGGTAACAAACAGATTCTGCAGCTTCAGAAGCTCAGCCTCGTTTGCCAGAGTTGCGGTCACGTCCTTGGCGGGAGCAACGTAGCTGCCCTCCAGGAGCTCCCAGGTGGCGTCGATGATCTCCACCTCGCCGGACCAAGCGGCCTTGGTGCCGGTAACCTTGACCTTGGCACCGATCTTCAGCTTGTTGTCATAGTCCTCCTTGGAGCAGGGCATGTCGTAGAGGAAATAGCCGCCTACACCGTCCTGGGTGTAGAAGGTAGCTACGCCAACGCCTGCATCGTTCGTCCACCAGCCCTGCTTTGCCTGGATGTAGGTCTCAACAACGACCGCGCTATCCAGAGCGGCGGCAGCGTACTGCTCGTAGGTCATCACGCCCTCGGACTTGGTGTTCACATTCGTACCAAGGGACTTGATGGCGGTTACGTGGGGCTGTACACCCTCATACCAGTAGAGGAAGCCCTCCAGGTCGATCTGATCGCCGATCTTCAGAGCCTCAGCGGCCTTATAAACGGCAGTATCCTTGCCGCAGAGGTAGGACTCTACGCAGAAGGTGTAGGTAACACCGTTCACAGCAACATTGAAATAAACGTCATCGCCCTGCTGGCCAGCGCCGTTCCACTTGTAGAGGAAGGGCTTTTCCGCACCCTCTTTGTCCTTAGAAGCCACAACGGTAGCGCCCTTTACGGCAACGAACATGTTCTGCAGCTTCAGAAGCTCAGCCTCGTTTGCCAGAGTTGCGGTCACATCCTTGGCAGGAGCAACGTAGTTGCCCTCCAGGAGCTCCCAGGTGGCGTCGATGATCTCCACCTCGCCAGACCAAGCGGCCTTGGTGCCGGTAACCTTGACCTTGGCGCCGATCTTCAGCTTGTTGTCGTAGTCCTCCTTGGAGCAGGGCATGTCGTAGAGGAAGTAGCCGCCTACACCGTCCTGGGTGTAGAAGGTAGCTACGCCAACGCCTGCATCGTTCGTCCACCAGCCCTGCTTTGCCTGGATGTAGGTCTCAACAACGACCTTGCTATCCAGAGCGGCGGCAGCGTACTGCTCGTAGGTCATCACGCCCTCGGACTTGGTATAGATGTCCTCGGTTGCGGGCTTTTCAGGCTCTTCAGGCTCTTCCGGCGTCTTGCATGCTACAAAGGCACTCAGTACCATCAGCATTGCCAAAGCAACCAACAGAATCTTTTTCATTTTTCTTACTCCTTTTGGAATTTTGTTTTCCTTCATTGTCAAAATAAAGGAATTTACCTCTTATTATACTCAAAAATGCGTGTCTGTCAATAGTTTAACGAAGATTTTTCCGTTTTTTTACGTAAGATACCGTCACGTACGTGCCCATGATCACCCAAAGTGTGCCCAGCGTGGCCAAAAGGCCAATGGAAACAGCGGGCAGACCTTCCTCCTCTGCCGTGTTTCCGGCATAGTCCTCCAAACGATAAAGGGCGGCGACATCCCGATAAAGCTTTTCGAAATAAGCGTCGTCCACCGTTTCCTTACGGCGCATGGATTTCGTGACGCTCTCCACCAGATATCCGGCGGCATTCCGCAGCGAGGTGGAGCCGTTGAACACGGGGGTGACGAAGGAATTCTCGGTATTGGCAAGCATCAGCTTGGTGGCCTGCAGCTTTACGCTGTAATACAGGTCGTTGTCCTCGCCCTCGCGGGAAAGATAATCCCGATACTCAGCACTGTCCTGCGCCTTGGAGGTCACAGGCACATAGCCCTCGGTGCTCGCATAGGCGATCTGCACCTCATTGGTCAGCAGGAACTGGGTAAAGAGCCAGGAGAGCAGCACCTCGCCGGGATCCTCCTTGTTAAAGACGCAGACCGACGGGCCCTGGGAGATCATGGTGGGATTTTCCACATCAAACTGCGGGATCGGCATCACCTTGGTCTCAAATCGCACCAGCTTATCCTCCGCAATATCGCAAAGCGGTGCATCACTGCCCATCCATGTAGCGCCGGCGGTGGAGTCCACCGCAAAAATGCACTGGCCGGCGTTGAGGAAATTGGCGGGATAGCTGGAGATCTTGAAGGTGGAGAAGGCACCGCTGCCGGCGTGAGGCGCGATCATCTGCAGCAGCTCCTTGGTGGTATCGTTGAAAATAAGGATCTCACCATCATCGGTGGAATATCCGGCCGCCTTCTGACGGAGCATCTGGATCATCATATTGTCCGTGGATTTGTAAATGAAGGGGATCAGGGTGGACTGTCCGTTGGCCACGTAGACCTCCTTTTCCTTACCCTTACTGTCCGTAACGGTGGTTTTGCCCAGTGCCATGGCCGCGGCGGACACCTCGAAAACGAAATCCCACGTCAGCACCTCGGGGAGCGTAAAGCCCAGCGCCTCTACCATGGTTTTATTCACGTAGCAGGCCTCCGTGGAGCGCATGAAGGGCAGCGCCATGGTGACGCCGTCAATTTGACACTCCTCCATAAATTTGGGGATCATTTCCGATGCCGTGGGACCGTCAAAGCGCAGCTCACTGCCGCCAAGGCCGTATTTGGCATCCGCCATCAGCCCGTCCAGCGGCACCACCGTATTATTGCCGCCGGTCATATAGGTGGCAATGTGGTCGGGATAGGTGATGCACACGTTGGGGGTGGTATTGGTGGCAATGTTGGTAATGACGTCGTTGTAGATCCTACCGTAATCGGTATAGAGCTTGAGATGCACCTTCACGTTGGGATAGAGCGCCTCAAAATCCGTGATGGCCTTCTCATAAATGCGGGTCTGGGTGAGGTTGGTATCGTTTTTTGCCCAGAAGGTGAGCTCATATTGCTTTTCGGCATCGAAGGAATCCGGCACCGAAAAGGCTGTGATCTCGCGGGCGCCGTGGCAGGCGGCAAGAGGGATCAGCAACGCTGCAGCAAGCAGCAGTGCGAGTATACGTAAGCGCAGATTCATCCCTTTAATCCTCCCTTCGCCACACCCTCCATGATCCGGTCACGGAAGATGAGAAACAGCACGATCAACGGCACGGAGATCACCACCACCGCTGCCATCATGGCAGGAATGTTCTCGCGGCCAAAGCCGTTCTCGCGGATCTCCTGGATGCCGTTGGAAACCAGATAGTAGGAAGCCTCGTCGGTGATGAGACGGGGCCAGACGTAGGAGTTCCAGCACTCGATGACCTTCAGAATGGCCACGGTAATGATGGTGGGGCGGCAAATGGGCACCACCACCTTGAACAGATACTTGAGATCGGAGGTGCCGTCCACCTTGGCGGCGCGGTAGAGCCCGTCGGGCACCTGCTCAAAGTTTTCCTTTAACAAATAAATGTAGAAGACCGACATCACCGAAGGCAGGATCAGACCCGCGAAGGTGTTGCGCAGATCGAGATTCGTAACGGTAACAAAGTTGGTGATGATCACAAGCTCGTTCGGGATCATCATCAAGGCCAGCAGCACCGTGAACACCAGATTTTTGCCCCGGAACTCCAGCCGCGCAAAGGCAAAGGCGGCGGGAATCACGGTAACCAGCATAATGCCGGTGGTCAGCACCGTATAAATGAGGGTGTTGAGGAAATACCGGGCAAGGGGCACGGCAGAAAAGGCATCCACGTAGTTGCGGAAGGTGGGGGTCAGCGTAAAGAGCTTGGGAATATACTCGCTGTTATAGGCGCTGTAGCTCTTGAGTGAGGTCAGC
>SVTA01000086.1 GCA_015064005.1 Oscillospiraceae bacterium | reverse complement strand
ACGGAGCCGGCGGACAAGCCCTGCTTGGTGGCGAATGCGTCCAGCGCCTCCTTAGTGAACGCGCCCGCGGCAGCAACGTAATCGACAGGAGCGATCAGAATACCGTAGGTCGCGCCCTCCAGTTTGGCGGCAGTACCGGTGAAGCGGATCCCCTGGGAGTCAAGCTTTGCACGTACCGAAGCGCCCACGTCAAGCGAAGCGTCCGCCGCGCCCTCGGTGGCCATCCAAAGCTTGTATTTCACACCGGAAAGCTTGGCGCAGGCAGTGCCGAAGTACACGGCGCCGGTCGTGCTTTTGCAAGCGACACCGGATTTGGCGAGAACCATCGCATTTTCGAAGGTGACGGTAGGGGTCTTGTCGGTCATCACGATGGTGGCCTCGGCATTTTCGCTGCTGTTGATAAAGGTCGCGCCGTCCAGAATCACCCGACCGTTGGCAACGGAGAGCATGGCGGCATCGTCGGCATCGGAGGCGAAGGTGTAACGCCCCTTGATAACGATCTTGGGATCGGCATCGTAGTTGTCTACGTGGAACAGCCCCTTGGCGGCATCGGTGACGGTAACGTTTTCAACGGTGAAGGTCCATTTTTCTTTCAACTCAAACAGAATTCCCACCGAGCCGCCAACGGTGGTGAAATCCTTCAGCGAGGAGGCCTTGGTATCGGAGGTATATCGAGTGCCGTACATGTAGGCAATGCGGATCACGGGATTTTCGGTATTGGCGGAAATGAAGGTGCCGCCGGTGATCTCCAGACCGTCGTTGGACTGGAAGTTGGCCACGGCGTAGCCGCCCTCACCCTCCACCTCAAATCTGCCGCCCTTGATGCTCATCAAGGCGTTGGCGTCGTTGGTACCGATGATACAGCACTTGGCGTGGTCGGTAGCGGTCTTTTTGAAGTCGCCGCCGTTGACGGTAATGGTGGCCTCCAGATTGTTCATCCAGAGGATGGGCGTGCCGGCGTTTCCGTGCACGAAGGTGCCGGTCTGGCGGAAGGTGCCGCCGTTGATGGTAATCGTGCCGGCGCTGCCGTGAATGGTGCCGCCGTAGGTACCGGCATTGATGGTCAGCGTGCCTGAGCTCTCAATGACGAAGCCGGAGCCGGTAGAGGTAAGCGCACAGCCCTCGCCAAGCGTGAGCGTGGTGCCTGCGGGGACGGTGAGTGCCTTGCCGGAGGAAACGCTGACCTTATAATTCAGGAAGGTCAGGCGATTTCCCTCGTGGAAAACGGGGGTGGGCACGTCGTAGCCGTTGAAATCGATGGTGAAGGCAACGGTGGTGTTCAGATCAAGCGCGCCTACGTTGCCGACGATCTTGACAACGTCACCGTCCTTGATAACGGACATCAGCTCCTCAAAGGTGTACGCGGTGCCGTTGATCTCAAAGCTTTTCGCCTTGGTGGAGGTGATGATGGCAACACCGTCGGGGTCAGTGAGTGTACCGCAGGTCACGTCGGTCAGTGAGACGGACGAGGCGTAGCCCGCGGGGATGTTGATCTTGTCAACGGTGGTGTTGACGAGCGTCACGGGATGCGTGCCCTGCAGAGAAAGGGAGTTTGCCGTGCCGCTGGTCAGCGCGGAATCCTCAATATATAAAGGGCCGCTTTGAGAGGAACCGAAATAGATCATGGCGGAGGTGGAGCTGTGGGTCAGAGTAGAGCCCTTAATGTTCAGCTTGCCGTTGTTCAGCACGATCATATTGCTGCTGCCGTTTTTGATCAAGGTGGCATCGGTCAGGTTGAAAATACAGTTACTGTCGGAAATGCGGGCTATATAGCTGGAGCCGCTGTGGGTATAGGTGCCGCCGGTCACGTTCCAGGCCATAGCCTCGCTGGCGGAAAACAGATAGGAGGAGCCCGAGTGGGTGGCCGTGCAGTTTTCCAGCTTGACGGTACTGCCCTTCATAAAGTAGAGCATAGCGGTGCTGCCGTTGTGCGTCAGAGTACAGTTCTCAAATACCCAGGTGTTCTTTTGGCCGGAGGCTTCCGAAAACATAGCGGCGCTGGAGGTGTTTGCGGTACCGTCGTGCCTGACGGTGGTGTTGAGATCACAGTCTATAAAGGTGTAGGTCTTACCACTGGTGGTGGGAACGGTCGTGCCCTCCCAGGTCATGACCTTGCCGCTGGCCTGCATCGGTCTGTAGGTAACGCCTGTCATGGTAACGTTGGCGGCAGAGCCGCTGTAGTTATAGAAGCGAATGCCGCGATAGCCACTCATATACGTATCGGTGACGGTGATGGTGGTGGTGTAGGTGGCACTGACCACAATGGCACCGCCGTTGGTGCTGCCGATCAGTCGGGAGCCTGTCACCGACAGCGTGGCGCCGGAGCCGCCTGCGGCGCGAATGACGATGCCACCGGTGCCGGTGGTGATCTCACTGTCAATCACCGCAAGATCACCGTATACCGAAATACCGTTGGAGGCATCGGAGCCGGTGATTACGCAATTTTGGAGAATCAGCTCTCCGTTAGCAGTTACGGCATAGCCGGAGCTGTGGGTTGTTTTAACATGATTCAGCGTCAGCGTGCCGGCGGAGGTCGTGAGCTTGTTCGCCCCCAGGGTAATGGTGTAGTCGTTGCCGTTGACGGTAACACTCTTGTCAATGGCAATGCTCTCACTGAGCGTGATATTGCCGGCCAGATTGATCTCGCCGCCGTTTTCTACAGCCGCTTTGAATTCGGCCTCGGTGGCTACATCTACTGCAGAAACGCATACGGCGGTCATCACAAGCATGACGGCTATCAGTGCAAGCAGCAGTACCAAGCGTAGATTCTTTCTCATCTTTTTCGACTCCTTTTTCAAAAATTTTGAAAGTTTTTTGAAACCTCGTATTGATTATAACACGACGTTGTGTTATAATCAAATATATATTTCGCGATAACAATTATAAACAACCGTTTATAATGGAGGAGGAGATATGGAATTAGCGCAAAAATACGTTTATAACGTTTGGAAATATCAAAGCTTTTCAAAGGCGGCCAAGGTGCTGTACGTTTCTCAGCCGTCCCTGAGCGCCGTGGTGGCCAAGCTGGAGGGGGAGCTGGGCTTTCAGATATTCGACCGTTCTGTTCATCCCATTATCACCACCGCCAAGGGGCGCGTTTATATCGAATATTTGTTGGAGATTTACGAGGCAGAAAAAATGCTCAGAAGGCAGCTCACGGAAACCGACAATATAGAACAGGGGCGTCTGGACGTGGGTAGCTACAGCTTTTTAGCACAATGCGTTTTTACAGAGGTCTGTCGACATTTCAAGCAAAAGCACCCCAAATTCACCCTGTCTCTGGATATGGCGGCCACCGCGGAAAGGCTTCGTACCAAATGGATAGACCTACTGCTTACTTACACGCCTTCGGATACGGAATTCGTTGCCGTGCCCCTGCACGAGGAGCGGCTTTTTGTTGCCCTTCATAAGGATCACCCTGCCGCCACTCCGCTCTCAGATTACGCCCTTTCCGCCGAGGAGGTGATTTCGGGAGCCATCCGGTCTGAAAAAGAGATCGTCGACCCCACCCTTCTTACTCACGTTCCGTTTATCAAATCGCTCACGCTGTCTGATCCCGACGAGCGGCTCTCTCGAATTTTGAAGGAATATCCCACCGGATGCTATACCACCAAAAAAGGGATCGACTTTGATGTGAAGTACCGTATGGCGCAGCGGGAGCTTGGCGCTATCTTTGTTTCCGATTTCTATATTAAGCAAATGCCCCGGGATCGGGATCAGCTGCTTTATTTTGCACTTCGCTCTCCCCTTTCCTACCGCACGAGCTATCTGCAATACAGGAAGAACGCGGATAACCAAAGGGTGCTGGATGAGTTCATCGAGGCGGCGCTTGCCTATTGCCGATCTGAAAGCATTCCGTATCCCCTGAAGCCAACGGAGCAGTAAGCGTCGGCCCTCTGCTGTATTTTTATGCTTTGCCCCCCGAAACGGTGTTTTTCAACACCGTTTCGGGGGATTTCCTTTTTGCGCTTTTTTCATCGAGGCAAATCACCGCCGCACCTTGACAAATATTTCTTTCTATGATATGATAAATATCAACATATTTCCGCGAAATATGCAACGCTCTACCGGCAAGGAGAATTTTTATGAACGCTGAACAAAAGCGCTCCCCCGTGGCCGCCATCAAGGAAATACTCGGCGGCAAAAAGGTGCTGTTTCTTTGCATCACCTACACCGTTGCCGCCCTGATGGCACTGATCGACACCGTTAGCAACAAGCCGGATTTCACCAGCCTGGTTGACAATATCAAAGCCATTGTCGGCCAGATTCCCGGCGGCGCCGATATGGTGCCGCTGCTGAATCAGATCTCGGCCATTCTCGGCGGCGTGGCTACGGCCATCTTTGTGTTTAACCTGATCTGCCTCCTGCCCCAGATCCTGGTGGCCATCGCCTTCTGGCTGGTTCGGATGGGGGCACAGCCCGATGAAAAAAGCACCAAGACCTCGCTTTTGGGCTTCAATTTCTTTAAGTTCAATTTCCTTTTCAAGGCTTCTGTGCAGGGCCTTGGCATCGCCGGCACGCTCATCGGTGCCATCTATGCCATGCTGCTGCTCGGCAGGCTGGGCGTACCCGGCGCTGCCGGCGTCGTCCTGGTGATCGCCGCCATTCTGATCGGCGTTTTTGGCTTTTTTCTGCGCTACAGCCTCGGCTTTCTTGCCCTGCTGCAGGGCACCGCGCATACCCTGCGCACCAACGTCAATATGATGCCCAAGGCAAGGCTGGTGCTTGTGTTCAACTACGTCAACGCCGTGTTCACCTTTATGGGCGCCTTTGGCAACGGCTTCTGGGCCTTTGTGGCCTGCGTGTGCGAGGGTCTGTGCCTCATTTTCGTCAGCCGCTGCTTCTCGGAATACGCCGGGAAGGAGGCCTTCCTGAGTAAGGAGGAAATGAAGGCGCTGAAGGAGCAGATCTCGGGCGATCCCGCAATGGAGCCCGTGGCGGCGGTTCTTTGCCTGCCCCGCCCCTACTCCGCCGATCCCGCAGAGCAGAACCCCTCCTTCCTCACGTCCTTCTACCCCTCCTTCTATGGCCGCACCCTCGCCTACGGCGCAGAGAGTGGCGCGCCCGCCTACACGACGGGGACCACGCCCGCACAAAAAGCGCCCGTTACCGGCATGGCAAGTCAGCCCAAGGGTGGCCGGATGCCTCAGGTCACCCGCGCGGCGGATATCACAACGGAGCTGACCGTACATATCCTGCCCCTGTTCCCTGCCGACGGTGAGATCACGGACAGCCGCTATACCGTTATCGGCAAGCGGAGCTTCCGCGCGGCGACGGCACCCGTAGAGCCGCGTCTTGCCGAGGTGGTGGAGGATACCATTTCCGAAAAGCGCATCCTGCGCCTCTCCTTTGAAAATATTTCCACCGAGCCCGTCCGGGCCATCCGGCTGGAGGTCATCCCCAAGACCAACGAGGCCAGCAGCCTCGGCGTGCTGAAGGACGTGACCGTCAAGAGCACCGGCAAGTGCTTTGGCGGCGAGCTTGGTCTGGTGCTGCCCGACGGCACCACCTGCGGCACGCTGCAGATCACCCTTGTGGAATTTGAAAACGGCCTCTTCCGCGACAAGCCCGGCGCCCTCTTCCACTTCTCCACCGAAGAAAAAACCGCATTTGACACCACGCTGTATCTGGCAGCGATGGGTCGCTGATGGGAGGTGCTGTTATGAGTCAACTGATTGGAAAAATCCAATATCCCGCAAAGGACGCATCCCTTTCGGCGGCGTGGTGCACCCTCACCGCAGAGGCGGGCGCGACAACGTTACGCTTCGCGCTTATCAACCGCAGCGAAAAGACCGTAAACGCCTACCGCGTGACGGTCAGCTATACGGCAGCAGGTGAGGAACACCGCGAAACGGTAGCGGAAAAGAGCCTTTCCCTGGTGGCGGGCGCCACCTCTGCCGAGCACGAGATCGCGCTCCCCGTCGGCGTGGAGGAGGGTGTGCTGACCGTGGAGGCCGCCATTTACGACGACCTTTCCCATAACGACGTCCCCCTCGCCTTCCCCTTTGCCACCTTTGAGGTGGTCAGCCGCGTGGCAGACGAGATCCTCACCCGTGGCGGCACCAAAAGAGGCGCGGCGTCCACCGGCTCCAAGCGCCCCGCGCCCGCCCCCGGCGGCAAAGCTTCTCCCGCACCCGCCAAAAAAGACGATGCTGCCGAAAGCCGGGAGGATAGCGGCGTTCGCCTGCCGCTGATCCTTGCCGGTTGCAGCTGTGTGGCGCTGGCGCTGTGGATGGGTGTTTTGGCCATCGCTGAGTTTTGCATCGGTGACGGTCTCTACACATTCGGCATCGTAGCACATATGACGCTGATTCCCTTTCACGTGCTGCCCGGCATTCTCGCCCTGCTCACACTGCAAAAGAGAAATCTGAACTCGCGCTACCGTCGCGCTGTTACGATCATCGGATACGCGGCCTTGCTCTTCTGGATCATTTGTGCGGCTATGCTGCCCTATGAGGACATTCTGAATTTCCCCATTTTCTTCACCACCGTTCCGGCCATTCTCTCGACTTTGGTGTTCGGCATCCTTGCCCTCATCAAAAAGGACAGGGAGATGCTGATCTCCTGCTCGCTGGTGCTGATCATCGCCCTCCTTGGCACTGTCATTTGCTTTCAGGGCTGTGCCGATGAACAATCAAAAGCAGGGAGCCTTTCGCAGGATTCTGAGGCTTGGGGCATCTCCTGTAATGGGGGGGAGGATATTGTGTACTTCTACGGCGATCGCAGCATGGTCTATAACACGATCACCATGCCCGATACCTGCCCCGAGGGTCACCCCATCACCACCCTTGCCAACGAATGCTTCGCCGGCGTGACATGCGCAGAGCTTTATCTCGGCAGCCACGTGCGCACGGTGGGGCCCGGGGCGTTTAAAAACGCCACCGTCGCAGGTGGTATCTATCACACGGAAAATATCGTGACTATCGAGGACGAGGCCTTCTACGAAGCCCGCTTGGATCTGAACGACCAAAGCGGTACGCTTCATCTCCCCAGCCTGCGCACCATGGGCGCCTGCGCCTTTGCGGGCAGCACGCTATCGGGCATCGACCTTACCGGCTCCACCGTCGAAACGATTCCCACCAGAGCCTTTTACAACTGCCCGAATCTTTCCCTTTTGCATATGGGTGACAGCATCAAGCGCATTGATCTGGAGGCCTTCAGCGGTTGCTCCGCTCTTGTCGAGATCCAATGGTCTCCTGTGCTGGAGGCCATCGGAGATTACGCCTTTGACCGCTGCTCCGCGCTCTATAGCGTTTACTTCTACTTCACGCTTCGAACCGTTGGCGACGGCGCCTTCCGGGATTGCACCAGCCTCACGGAGCTCCGCTATGAGGGCGACGAGGCACAATGGCAGGAGGCCAGAGGCAGCAATGCCGTGCAGATCGGCATTGACAATGAAACCCTTGATTCCTGCTCATTCCACCCCGGCTTTGGGAACTGAAGCATCATAAAAACCCCCGAAACGGTGTTTTTCGACACCGTTTCGGGGGTTTTTATTATTTTTTGCGGTTTAGACCTTGGTTTTCAGCACAAAAATATCCTGTGTGCCGTAGGGGTGGTGGATGGGCGTATCTTTCTCCACAATATCATTCTCGGGAGTAATGTAGCGGGAGGTAAGGGTATTTTCTTCCACCACGAGGTCGCGGAAGCCCCACATACAGTGGGTAACGGGTCCGTTTTTGCCGTCGTTATAGGAATAATGCCCCGTATAGAGCAGTGTTTTATTGCCCCACGCTTCTCCCAGCGGTACGATATTGGACCTATGAACATGGCCGCCGAAAAGGCAAAGGATCCGGTCGTTCTCCCGCACAAGGGTACGGAATGCCTCGGATTCTCGCTGGGGCGCAAAATGATGGGCGCAAAGAATCACTTTATGGGTGGGGTATCTTGCCATCAGCTCTTCTACAAAATCCACGTCCACACCCACATAGGTGCCGTCACTGTGCTCGGCGGGGTCCAAATCTCCGCCGAAGGTATCGGGAAGGATAAAAAGAAGGTCGTCCACCACCACATGGTCGGTGCGGGTATGCCCCGTCAATTCCTGCCACAGCGTCTCGCCGTATTGCTCATGGTTGCCCGCGATCATGGCGATCGGTATGCCGAGCTTTGCGAAACGGGGCAGCATTGCATCCGCCATTTTTTTGGTATAACTCACCCCATTCGCCAGCCAACTTCCCTTAATGTTCCATTTCCAATGGTCAAGGGAGTAGTCTCCGAGGAGCAACAGTGCTGAAAAGGGGTCTTTTTCATATTCCTCCTCCACGTGGCGGAAAAACCGCGCCACACGTTCCTTGGTAGGAACGCCATACCAATCCATATGACACCAATGGATATCCGATGCGATTAAAATGCGTTTTTTCATCATGTTCTCCCAGAAACCCCCGAAACGGTGTTTTTCAACACCGTTTCGGGGGTTTTTTCATTTTTTGCTCTTTTGCGGCGAAATTTTCGCGCTTATTTCACATTCTTGGTGATGATCACATTGGTGCCGTAGACATCCTGCAGCACCACGGTGCCTGCTTCTACGGGTGCTTCTACGCTGATGGCGCGGATCTTCTCGAGCAGATCGAAGATATGCTCCTTCGGGATGGGGGCTTCGGTCTTGACGCTGGTCATGGTATCCACCCGATTGGTAACACGCACGATGGAGGTCACGGTGCGGATGGGGTGGGTGCACTCGGCAATGGCATACTGCTTGCCCTTAGGGCAGGCGTTGCCCACCACGGTCAGATTGTCCTTTTCGCCCTCCACGGTCATAGCACAGCCACGGGGGCAAACGATGCAAATCAATTCTCTTTTCATACCTGCTCCTCCAGCGAAACGGTGATAGGCGCTTTAGCCTTTGCCAGCTTGTCGCTCTTCACCACGATTTTTTCCATTTCTCCGGGTGCGGCCTTCAGGCGCTGGGCGGTAGCCAGCACCTCGTCACCGGATCTCACGGTGAAGCGCACCTTGCCGAAGGGCTTTGTCACGCGCAGGAACAGCGCTGCGTCCTTACCCTCCTCGGTATGCACGCGCTGGGGCAGCACGTAACGCACACCGTTACCGGGCTTTGTTTCCACGGACGCACCCTTGGCGGCAATGCCGCGCACGAAATTGGCAGCGCCGATACCGGCAATTTCCGCCTCGTCGGATACGTAATCCACCAGATCGTGGACCTGCAGCACGTTGCCGCAGGCAAAAATGCCGGGCACGGTGGTCTCGCGGTTTTCATCCACCAGCGCGCCGTTGGTGATGGGATCAATGGGAATACCTGCGGAGCGGGTCAACTCGTTTTCGGGAATGAGACCTACGGAAAGCAAGAGCGTGTCGCAGGGAATGTAACGCTTGGTCTCCTCCTTCACGCGGCGGTTCTCATCCACCTCGGCAATGGTAACGCCCTCCACGCGCTTTTTGCCGTGGATCTCCACCACGGTGGTGCTGAGATAGAGGGGAATGCCGAAATCGTTGAGACACTGCTCGATGTTACGGATAAGACCGCCGGAATAAGGCATGACCTCGCACACGGCCTCCACCTTGGCACCCTCGAAAGTCATGCGGCGCGCCATAATGAGACCAATATCGCCGGAGCCAAGGATCACCACGGTCTTGCCCACCATATAGCCCTCGCAGTTGATCAGCTTCTGAGCGGTGCCGGCGCTGTAAACGCCTGCGGGGCGCGTGCCACTGATGTTCAGCGCACCGCGGCTGCGCTCACGGCAACCCATGGCCAGCACCACGGCGCCGGCCTTGATCTTCAGAATGCCCTCGCGGTTGCGGGCGGTCACCACACGGTCGGGGGTGACGGCGGTGACGGTGGTTTCGGTATAAATTCTGATACCCCGCGCCTCGACCTCCTTGAGGTACACGTCGGCGTATTCGGGGCCGGTCAGCTCCCGTCCCAGCTTGTGCAGTCCAAAGCCGTTGTGGATGCACTGACGGAGAATACCGCCGAGGCCGGGCTCGCGGTCCAGGATCACCACGTCGGTGACGCCGCTGTCATAGGCTGCCACAGCCGCCGCCATACCGGCAGGGCCGCCGCCAACGATTACAATATCGTGTTCAACCATCATTGCTCTGCCTCCTCAAAT
>SVTA01000085.1 GCA_015064005.1 Oscillospiraceae bacterium | reverse complement strand
CAGGCCGCTCCCAGCATCAGTTTGTTACACTATATGCAGAGAGCGGCCTGTTTATTCTATCACCTCGTAAAGGCTGGAGGCATCTGCCTTTCCTACGATCTCCTTTACGGAAAGCACACGCACACACAGCGTGCGCGCGCCAAAGCTCACCTCAATGACGTCGCCCTCCTTCACGTCGTAGGAGGCCTTCACGGGGCGTCCGTTGACCGTGACGTGCGCGGCATCGCAGGCATCGTTTGCTACGGTGCGGCGCTTGATGATGCGCGACACCTTCAAATATTTATCAATTCTCATATTTCTCCAAAAAAAGCGCGGCGAAGACGCTGTCCTCGCCGCATTTTTCATACTGTATTACTGTACAGAGTCCTTCAGAGCCTTGCCGGCGGTAAAGGTGGGAACCTTGGTAGCTGCGATCTGGATCTTCTCCTTGGTTCTGGGGTTGAGACCGGTTCTGGCAGCTCTTGCCTTGACAGCAAAGGTACCAAAGCCAACGAGCTGAACCTTATCACCAGCCTTCAGGGCATCCTTAACGGCGTCAACGGTGGCATTCAGGGCGGCTTCTGCGTCCTTCTTGGAGAGGGAGGTCTTGGCTACGATAGCTTCAATCAATTCAGCCTTATTCATGATGTGGTACATCCTTTCTTTGTTTGCACGATTTGGTGAGGGGCTGTGCCCTTCACTTGTGTTTATTTTATCATAGATATGCCCAAATTGCAATAGGAAAACGAAAAAAAATTAGCAAAAATCATTGTTTTTTTCAATTTTTTTTGATTTTTTCCCATAATTCATCTAATTTTTCCTGTGAAAGCGCGGACAAATCGCTGCCCTCGGCCTCCGCAGCAGCCTCCACGGCGGCAAAGCGACGGATGAATTTATCCGTGGCGCGCACCAGCGCCTCCTCCGGATCCACCCCTGCCTTGCGGGCAAGATTGGCGGCGGAAAACAGCAGATCACCGATCTCCTCGAAGATCTCCTCGCCATTGGCACCGCCCAGTGCCTCCTCCACCTCCCGGGTCTCCTCACGGAGCTTGGCCAGCGCGGAATCCGCATCCGGAAAATCCATCACCCCCGCCTTTTTGCCCACCTTGGCCGCCCGCATCAGGGCGGGCAGCTGGCGGGGGATGGCGTTCAGCTTATCGGTCACGGTATTGCGGCTCTTTTCCTCGCTTTTGATGCTCTCCCAATTCTGCAGCACCTCGCCCACCGTCTCGGCCTTGGTATCGCCGAATACGTGGGGGTGGCGGTGGATCATCTTGCGGCATACGTCACCCGCCACCTCGTCAAAGGTGGCGCGACCGGCCTCCTCCTCAATGCGGGCGTGCATCACCACCTGCAAAAGGAGGTCGCCCAGCTCCTCGCGGAGCAGGACGGGATCCTCGTTATCAATGGCCTCGATCACCTCGTAGGTTTCCTCGATGAGGTCCTTGCGCAGACTCACGTGGGTCTGCTCCCGATCCCACGGGCAGCCGCCGGGCAGCCGCAGCAGCTCCACGATGGTCACCAGGTCTGCGGCGTTATAACGATCCTTTTTCAGCATCAGGGCTAATTTTTCATCTCTTGTCATCATTCACCTCAGGCAATAATTTGCATTTTTCAAGCAGGGCACACAGTCGCTCGCCCGCCGGTAGCGAGGAAAGATCCTCCCGCAGCACCGCCTGCCGGCGGAGCGCCAGCAGCAGATAGACAGCCACCACCAGCAGCAGCGTGACGGGCATATGCAGCCCGGACACCTGCCCGTATTTTCCCAACATTCCAAAAAGAAAGACACCTCCCCCAACGGCAAATACCGCCGCCTCCAGCGCACGCAGCGGCGCGCGGTCAAGGGGGATCCTGCGCGGCATCACGCGGGCAAGCACCGCCAGCTCTACGGCAAGCACCGTCAGATTGCAGCACAGTGTGCTGATGGGGGCGCCGAGAATGCCCACGCGGGGCACGGAGAGCAAAAGGCTCTCACACAGCAGCTTGACACCGGCCCCCGCCAGCATGGCAAGGAGGGGCACTGCCGTGTGTCCCGCCGCCTGCAGGGCGGCACCCGCAAGGGAGATCAGCACCGCAGGCACCATAGCGGCCGCAAGCATAGAGAGCAGCGGCGCCGCTACGGAAACGGCACTCTCCTCACCCCGATAGAGCATCAGCAGCACGGGGCGCGCAAACACGGCAAGCCCCAAGGCAGCCGGCAGCGTTACCAAGGCTGCCACCCGCAGCGCCGAGCCAAGCACCCGCTCCGCCTCCTCCCTTCTCCGTCCGGCAAGGGCGGCGGAAAGCGCCGGAGTCAGCGCCAGTGTCACCGGCGCGAGCAGCGACGGCACCAGATTATAAAAGGGCACGGCCAGATTGCCGTAGCTGCTGTAGACGGCATTGGCCAGCTCCGGCGCAAGGCCTCCCGCCTGCAGGCGGGAGGAGATCAGCACCGTATCCACCAGGCTCACCAGATTCATCACCGCAGCACCCAGCGTCACGGGCATCGCCACCCGCCAAAGGGAGGCCAACACCTGCCGGCGTCGGATGCGGCAGCGGCTCCCCTCTCCGCGATAGCGCCAAAGAAGCGTGGAAAGCAGCAGCCAAAGGGCGGAAAGCGCCACCCCTGCCGTGATGCCGAGGGTGGCCGCCGCGGCCACCTCCGCCAGCGCCGCGCCCCGCCGCTTGGCGAGGGTGGCAAACAGCAGGCCGAAGGCGAGCTTTCCCGCCGCCTCCAGCACCTCCGCCACGGCGGTGGGGATCATATTGTGCTGCCCCTGAAACCACCCGCGCAGCGCTCCCGTCAGCACCGAAAGCACCAGCGCCGGCGCAATGGCCCGCAGGGCGGGCGCCGCCTCCGGCATGGCCAGTTGGGCGGCAAGGAAATCAGCACCCGCGTAAAGCAACGCAGCGCCGCCGGTGCCAAGCAGCAAAAAGACGAAAAGCGCAAGGCGCAGCACGCGCCCGGCGCTCCTCCCCTCCCCTGCGGCCACCGCCCCCGCGATCAGCAGCGACAGCGCCGTGGGCAGCCCCGAGGCCGACAGCACAAAGAGGAGCGCGTAGACGTGGTAGGCAGAGAGAAAATACGCCATGCCCGCCACGCCCACGGTATGAACCAGGGGGATCTTATAGAACAGTCCCAGTATTTTGGCAAAGAGCGTGGCGGGCAAAAGCACCGCCACGCCGCCAAGAAATTTCTTTTCACTTCCTTTTCCCGTATTGGGCAAAGGGATCACCTCGCAGCAGAGAGTCAGATACCCCGCTCTCTGTAAAATGCTACGATCTCATCAATGTGGGAGGCTCCCGCGTCGGACTCCAGATACTCATAGGGGTATTTGGGGTTAAAGAGCCGTCGGATGACGGATTTTTTGCCGGTTTGGGGAGAAGCGTATTCCACCAGCTTCGTCACGGCGCCGGCGCCGGCAGCGAAGATGGAATGCACCTCTTCCATCATATATATATTATAAAGTCCCTCCGTACCCTCCTTGGCAAAGCCTACGTTCTCGTAGTTGCCCACCATGTTCTTTTGGCGGTACATATAGTAGGGCAGATACCCCGCCTCATGGGCGCGGATCTGGGAGTAGTCCACGCATTTGCCGGCGTCGCCGCCCCGCAGATTGTAGACCTGATTGCCCTGCCGCAGGATCTCCGCTGCGCGCTTGACGCAGAAGGTATGCACGGTGATATTCTCCGGCTCCATTTTGAGGATCCTGTCGAAGGTGGCGGAAAAGGTGCTGAAATCGTCACCGGGAAGCCCCACGATCAGATCGGTATTGATACACCTTATGCCGGACGAGCGCGCAATATCATAGGCGCGGAAAAAATCCTCCGCGGAATGCAGTCTGCCAACGCCCTGCAGCACCTCGTTGGAGAGGGTCTGGGGGTTGACGCACACGCGGGTGACGCCAAAGGCCTTGGCCACCGCCATTTTCTCGGCGTCGATGGTATCGGGACGGCCGGATTCCAGCGTAAACTCCTCCAGCGCCTCAATATCCGTGCCCGCGGCGATCACCTCCAGCAGTGAGCGCAGCTGGGCGGCGTCCAGAATGGTGGGGGTGCCGCCGCCGATGTAGACCGTGCGGATCCGGAGCCCCAGCTCACGGATCATACGGAGCTTTTCCGCCACCTCGCGCCGCAGCAGCTCCAGATACTCCGGGATCAGCGAAAGCAGGCGCTTGGAGGTATAGGAAACGAAGGAGCAGTAGGAGCAGCGGCTGGGGCAGAACGGAATGGAGATGTACACGCTGCAGTCCCGCACGTCGGGCTCACCGATGATGCGCTGCTCGTGGAGCGCCACGTCGGTGGCCAGCGCCGCCTTTTTGGGGATCACCAGATAATCCGAGGAGAGCGCCTTCTTCACGCGGGTCTTGCTCATGCCCTTCAACAGCAGCTCCGTGGCCACCTTGGAGGGACGCACACCCGTCAGCATGCCCCAGGAGGGGCGGTAATGCAAAAGCTCGCCCGCCACGGTCAGCACCACGTGCCCGATCACGATCTTCCGCAGCCGGTCTACCGTCATATCCTCCCGCAGCGCCAGGGTCTTTTCCGCCGTGGCCTCCTTGCCCTCATAGCAAAGCCGGGCACACGCGGTGAGCGCCTCCTCTCCGTCGGTGACGGTGAGGTGCAGCTGATGTGGATCCTCCTCCCCCGCGGGAGAAAACTTCTCCCCGGGGAAAAAGATCATGCAAAGCGTCTGCACATAATATTCGTTTATATTTCCTTCAACGTGCAGCTTCATCGGCAGCGACTCCTTTTTTGGGCTTTAATACGTTGCTGTCCATCACGATGGTCACGGGCCCGTCGGCCTCCAGCGCGATCCTCATATCCGCGCCGAACTCGCCGGTCTCCACCCGCTTCACCTCTTTTTTCAGCAGCGAAACGAAATATTCATACAATTCCTCGGCCATCTCGGGGGCGGCCGCGGCAAGGTAGTTTGGTCGGTTGCCGTGGTGATAATCGGCAAGCAGGGTGAAGTTGGAGATCACCAGTGCTTCCCCGCCCACGTCAAGCAGCGACAGATTCATTTTTTCCTCCGCATCCTTGAAAATGCGGCATTTGGCGATTTTGGCGGCAAGGCGCTCCGCGTCCTCACGGCAGTCCCTGTCGGACACGCCCAAAAGGATCAGCAGCCCCGCCCCGATCTCGCCCACCACGCGCCCCTCGACCCGGACGGCGGCGGTGCTTGCCCGTTGCAATACGGCAATCATGAGTAACCCCTTTCGATGTCGGTCACGTCACGCAGCCCCTTCAGGCGGGACACGATGGAATGATAGTGATCCACATTCTTACAGCTGATTTTCAAATTGATGACCATGCGGCCGTCGTTCTTTTTCTGGGTGTTGATCTGCAGCAGCAGCACCTTCATATCGGCCAGCGCCATGGTGATCTCGGCAAGGATGGTGAGGCTGCTGTAGGCGTAGACCTGCACCAGTGCCTCGTAGACGCTGGTCTGCTCCTCTTTGCCTCCCTTTTCCCAATGCGCCTCCACAAAGCGGTCGGCGTTTTCGAGATGCTTCATGCCCTCCACCACGTTGGGGCAGTCCACCTTGTGAATGGAAATGCCAAAGCCCTTGGTGATGAAGCCGATGACGTTATCGCCGGGCAGCGGATTGCAGCACTTGGCAAACTTGACCTGACAGCCGTGCTCACCGTCCACCACGATGCCACTGTTGCTCCGCATATGCCGCGGCTTTTGCGCCACGCGGATATCGGCGGCCTCCACAGGCGCTGTCTGGGGCGCGCTCTCCTCCGGCTTTGCCACCCGCTCGAACTCCTCGCGCAGGCGGGTGAGCACCTTGGAAACAGTGACGCCGCCATAGCCCACGGTGTTGAAGAGATCGTCCGCCGAGGCATAGCCCATACGCTGAGCCGTGGCGCCGAAGATCTCCTGCCGCTGTGCCTCGTTGGTGGCGCGGCCCATCTTCTTCAGCTCCAGCTCCAGCGCGGCCTTGCCCACCTGAATGTTCTCCGGGCGCTTTTCCTTCTTGAACCATTGGCGGATCTTACTGCGGGCCTCGCCGGTCTTGACGATATTGAGCCAGTCGCGGGAGGGCCCCTTGGAGGAGCCGGAGGTGATGATCTCCACGATCTCGCCGTTTTGCGGCACGCGGTCGATGGGCACGATCATACCGTTGATCTTGGCGCCCACCATCTTGTTTCCTACGGCGGAATGGATGGCGTAGGCAAAGTCGATTACGGTAGCGCCGCGCGCCAGCGTGATCACATCGCCCTTGGGGGTAAAGACGAAGGTCTCGTCCTGGAAAATATCGGTTTTAAAGGCGTGGATGAACTCATCCGGGTCGTGGGTCTCCTCCTCGTTTTCGATAAGGCGGGATACCCAAGCCAGCTTTTTGTCCATATCCTCCTTGCTCTTCTCGCCGGACTTGTATTTCCAATGGGCGGCGATACCGTACTCGGCGATCTCGTGCATCTCACGGGTACGGATCTGCACCTCAAAGGGGATGCCGTACCGACCGATAACGGTGGTGTGCAGGGAGCGGTAAAGATTGGGCTTTGGCGTGGAGATATAGTCCTTGAAGCGGCCGGGCATGGAGTGATACATTTCGTGAATCAGACCCAGCGCCGTGTAGCACTCAAGCTCCGTATCCACGATGATACGCAGGGCGTAGAAGTCGTAGATCTCGTCAAAGCTCTTGTTTTGGTTGTACATCTTCTTGTAGATGCTGTAAACCGATTTGATACGCCCCTCCAGGGTGAAGGGGATGTTGTTTTCCCGCATTTTGCGGTCCACCTCGGTGCGGATATGCTCCACAAAGTCGGTGTGCTGGCCGTATTTTTTCTCAATATCGGCCTGTACCTCGGCATAGCCGTAGGGGTCAAGATAGCGCAGG
This sequence comes from Oscillospiraceae bacterium, assembly GCA_015064005.1. GTDB lineage: Bacteria > Bacillota > Clostridia > Oscillospirales > CAG-272 > Firm-07. Next base: position 3,335 of record SVTA01000085.1, on the reverse strand, counting down.
CCCAGGTTCTCCAGCTCCTGCTTGATGCGCTGCATACCAAGGCGGTGTGCCAGGGGCGCGTACACGTGCATGGTCTCCAGCGCCGTGGTACGCTGCTTCTGGTCGGATTTGGCAGAAAGCGTGCGCATATTGTGCAGGCGGTCGCAGAGCTTGATGAAGATGACGCGCACGTCACGGGACATGGCCAGCAGCATCTTGCGCAGGGTCTCGATGTGCGCCTCCTCCTTGTCCTCCACCTGCAGCATCACGATCTTGGTCAGGCCGTCTACCAGCACGGCCACGTCGGCGCCAAAGCGCTTTTCGATCTCTCTGAGGTCGGTCTTTTCGCCGCAGTCCTCCACCGTATCGTGCAGCAGTGCGGCACAGATGGAGTCGGAATCAAGCCCAAGGGTGGCCACGATCTCGGCCACCGCAATGGGATGGGAAATATAGGCATCGCCGCTTTTCCGCAGCTGCCCCTCATGGAGAAGCGCCGCATACTCATAGGCCTTTTTGATCTTTTCGAGATTATAGTGGTTTCCCGTCGCCTCTAAAATTTCCAGCAAACGGGATATATCGGTATGAACGTCAGCAGACACGGGATCACCTCCTAGCTTCGATCCTTGCATTGGCTTTTCAGCTTTTTGAGAATGGAGGATTTTTCGATATTGGTCTTGGAGGCGTTGAAGTAGATATCAAAGCGATAGCTACCGTCACCTCGCTCCTCCACGCCGCAGATCTGCAGCTCGTGAAAAATCTCCAGAATGTATTTGAGGCAAACGTAATTGATGGGTGCGGGGGCGTTCACGTTGACCAGCGAGAGCAGCGTTTCCTCCGGGAAAACCTCCCTGCCCATGCGGAACTCCCGCCGCAACAGGGTGTACACGTGGGCAAACTGCGCCCGGTCGGGAATATACCCCTCCGCCTGCAGGAAGGAGGCGCCGCCGCGCACCGCGGCATAGCGCTCCCGCCCCTCCCGGAGGCGATCCTCCAGCATCCGTGAGGACTTGTAGTCCTGCACGATCAGCTGCACGCTGCGCTGGTTCTGATATTCGTTGATATCCACCGTGCAAAGCAGGTCAATGCGATCCCCCTCCCGGAAGCCGAAGGCGGCGCGGGTGGTGGAAAAGCAAAGAGCGTAAAGCGAGCGCTCGCCATCGCCAACGGAGAGCTTCAGATGCTTGCCACCGCCAAGCTCGGTGATCCGCTCAATGAGCAGGTTGCGCAGCGCAAACTGCGGCACGGGATTGGAAACGCCAAAGGGCTCCAGCTGCGCCAGCTCCTCTGCCAGCTGCAGCGTCACCGCGGACAGCGGGATCTCGTCGTCCACGTCAAGAGAAACGCGCACAGCCCCCTCCGGCAGCGCCGCGGCGGCATAGGCATTGATGCGGGCGCGGAAATCGGCAATGCGATCCCGACGGATGGTCAGTCCCGCTGCCAGCTCGTGCCCGCCGAATTTTTCAAGCAAGCCCTCGCTGTCGGTCAGCGCCTCCACCAGATTCAGCCCCTTCACGCTGCGCCCGGAACCCTTACCGAGATCCTCCGGGGCGCCGTTGCCCTCGGCACCGTCAAAGGAAATGAGAATGGAGGGGCGGCCGTAGCGCTCCGTCACGCGGGAGGCCACGATGCCGATGATGCCCTGTCGCCACGCGTCGTCCTCCAGCACCAGCACGTGGGTGCTGGGAAGGTCAAATTCCGCTTCAATGCGCGCATAGGCGGCCTCCGCAATGCGGTTTTCCTCCACCTGTCGCTGGCGGTTGATCTCACACAGCTCCACCGCAAGGCGGGTGGCGGTCTCGGGGGTATCGGCCAGCAGCAGCTCCACCGCCCTTGAGGCCTCGCTCATTCTGCCCGCCGCGTTCAGACGGGGGGCAAGGCCGAAGCCAATGAAGGAGGCGGTGATCTTTTTCTTTTTCGCGGGGCGGCTCTCGCTGCCGCGATTGCCGGCAGAGGCCTCCTCAATGAGGGCGGCAAGGCCCAGCCGCTTGGTGGCGGCGATCTCGGAGAGCCCCAGCTTGACGATCAGGCGGTTCTCATCGGTAATGGGCATCACGTCTGCCACGGTGCCGATGGCCACCAGATCCGCATAGGCGCGGGAGACCCGACGCACGCCGTCGATCTCCCCTTCCCCTGCCTCCATGGCAAGGGTGCTTTCGTAGGCGGCCACCAGCTTGAACACCACGCCCACGCCCGCCAGCTCCTTAAAGGGATAGGGACAGTCCGGCCGATGGGGATTGACCACCGCCACAGCCTCGGGCAGCGGCAGGCGGCACTCGTGGTGGTCGGTGATGACCATATCAATGCCAAGCGCGCGGGCGTGCTCCGCCTCCTCATTGGCGGTAATGCCCGTATCCACGGTGATGATGCACTGCACGCCCAGCTCCGCAAAGCGGTCGATGGCCTGCACGGTGAGGCCGTAGCCCTCGCCGTGACGGCTGGGAATGTAGTAGGACACGTCCGCGCCCTTTTCCGTCAGATAGAGATACAAAAGGCTCACGGAGGTGACGCCGTCCACGTCGTAGTCGCCGTAAATGACGATGCGCTGATGCTCCTCCACGGCGCGACGGATGCGCGCCACGGCCTTTTCCATATCCTTCAGCAGGAAGGGACTGTGCAGCAGCGTATCCTCGCAGGAGAGAAAGCGCCGCACCGCCTCCGGCGTGCGGTAGCCCCGCCGGTAAAGCAGGCCGGCGGTGATCTCGGAAAGATGCGCTTTTGCGGCCAGCGCCGCGATCAGCCTCCCCTCCGCTTGGTCGGGGCGGCAGAGCGCCCAAATTTTTTCTTTTCCCGTTCGTTCCATAACAAATCCTTTCCGACGACGCCTCGTCTGCCGACGTCGCCGTGCAAATTAAACCGAATGCCGAAGAGGCGCAAAGCGCGCCATCAGCGAAAGTGCCACCCGCAGCCCATCCAGCGCCGCGCTGGTGATGCCGCCGGCATAGCCTGCCCCCTCCCCCGCGGGATAGAGGCGGTCGTGCCCCGGCACGCTGCAGGTCGCGCCACGCAAAATGCGCAGGGGCGAGGAGGTGCGGGTCTCCACGCCGGTCAGCACCGCATCGGGGGCGGCAAAGCCCCGCAGCCTGCGGTCGAAGGAGCGAAGCCCCACCGCCAGCGTATCCGTCACAAAGGGCGGCAGCACCGTACGAAGATCTGCCACCGTCACGCGGCCGCCACCGTAGGTGGGAGTGACGCGCGCGGGCGCAGTGCCGCGATAGCCGTTCAGAAAATCACCCACGGTCTCCACCGGGGCGCGGTAATCGCCGCCGCCCGCACGGAAGGCTGCCTGCTCCAGTCCGCGCTGGAAGGCAATGGCACCCTCAACGGTGCCGCCCACGTCAGCGGGCATCACCGTCACC
>SVTA01000084.1 GCA_015064005.1 Oscillospiraceae bacterium | reverse complement strand
CATGGCGCTGTGGGATAAGCAGAGCGACTTTGAGGAGGTTTCCCGGCGGTATTTCGACGTGACCTTTGGTGAGGGCGGCGCGTTTGTGGCCGAGTACCTCTCCTCCCTTTCCGTGATCTGGGATGCGGTGGAGGACGAGGGTCGCTACGAGAAGCTGAAGGCGCGCATCAACGCAGCCCTGCCCCGCCTCAACGGTCTGCGGGCGACCGTCAGCGGCGCGCAGCAGCTTTCCTACGATTACGTGATCGCCCATTCCGGCCTGTGGCTCCGCATTGCCGATGCAGTACGCCTGAAAAAGGCGGGCGACGACGAGGCAGCAAAGGCCGCCTACGAGGCCTGCTGCGACTATATGCGGCAGGTGGATCCCGTGGTGGGTGCCGGCCTTGATCTGGCGGAGTATCAGCTGACCATTCTGCCCACCAACCTCGGCTTCGGCCTCCTTTCCCAAAAGCGCAACGAGGCGTAAGTCTTTGCGCGTGGGGAAGGAACGAAGGAGGGAGGGGGGACGCTTTTGCAAAAGCGTCCCCCCTCCCTCTTCCTTTTCCGCCGGTGGCGGAAAAGGAATTCACTCTCCACCCCCGCAAAACCTTCAAAAAAGGGGATAGCGCACATCGTGGGCAGACGGAACGATAAATTTTGATTTGTCGAGGAGCGGGATTCTCTCCCTCCGTCAGCCGACAAGCGGCTGCCACCTCCCTCGTCAGAGGGAGGCTAACTATGTCTGCCGCATTGTGCTTCTTTCCTGCGTTCCGTTTTTGCCTGCAATGTTACGCATAACGAATGCCTCCCTCTGACGAGGGAGGTGGCGCCGTAGGCGACGGAGGGAGAGATAACTATATTGCCAATCAACGCCAAATTTTGATTTATCGCTTTGTTCGCACAAACTCTTGTAGTAAGTTTTGATCAAACTTTTTCAAAAGTTTGCGGGTGTGGGCAGCGCCCACAAAAAGGGCGTTTCTTTTTGATAACTTTTTCTTTGCGCCTGCGGTGTCAAAGAAAAAGTGGGCGGGGAGTCTGATCTTGCCATGCGGCGAGCGGTAGCCTTCCCCAGTGGGGGAAGGTGGACCACCGTAGGTGGTGGATGAGGTGTCATCCGCGACACACAACGCGGCAGCGTACCCAACCCGGTAGGGGCGAACTTCGTTCGCCCGTTTGTGCGGTGGTTGTCCCTTGCGGCGGGCGAACGCAGTTCGCCCCTACGAGGCTGTATGAACACCCCGATAAACCCCAATTTATGGTTCAAACACATATAAAAGCAAGGAGCTGAGGCACGTTTGGGTGACTCAGCTCCTTTTATTTTCTCTATCCTCACAGCAAAATACAGATAAGACCGCTGCTGCCCTCGTTGATGATGCGCTCCAGCGTTTCGGAGAGCTTTTGCCGTGCCTCCTCGGGCATATGAGAAAGCTTTTGACAGAGCCCTTCACTAACCAACTCGTAGAGGCTGCGGCCGAACATATTGGACTCCCAGAGCTTTTCGGGATCATCCTCAAACTGCGCAAGGATCCCCCGCATAAACTCCTCGGATTGCTGCTCGGTGCCGATGATGGGGCTCAGCTCGGTTTCGATATCCGCCCGCACGATGTGCAGGGATTTGGCCGCCGCAGACAGCCGAACGCCAAAGCCCGCGCCCTGCTTGATCACGGAGGGGCGCTCCAGCCGCAGATCCTCCACCCGCGGCATCACGATGCCGTAGCCATCCCGCTCGGCGCTCTCCAGCGCCTCTGCCACACGATCGTACCTTTCACGCACGGCGCAGAGCTCCCGCAGCAGCGAAAGCACTGCCCCCTCGTCCTCCATTTTTTCGCCCGCGATCTCACTGACGGCATCAAAATACAGCTCCGGCGCAAGGCTCACCCGCAGCTCCGCGCGGCCCGTTCCCATATCCAGCTCCGACACCTCCGAGGCTTCCACCACAGGGCTTTCCGAGAGGCTGGAAAACGCAGCCGCCACCTGTCCCATCCGACTGACCTCCCCAGCCAACCGCATGACCTCCTCCGTGAGGGTGCGGCGGATGGGATGCCCCTCCGGCAACGCCTTTACCCAGCAGGGGAAATGCACGCCAAGGGAGCGAATGGGAAACTCACCCAGCACCATTTTGAGGATGCCGCCAATGTCCTCCGCCGTCAGAGCAAGGCAGCTGACCAGCGCCACGGGCACACCGTAGGCCTCCTCCAGCGAGGCAGCCAGCGCCACCGCCGCCTCCCCTCTCGGGTCGGCGGAATTCAGCACCACCGCAAAGGGCTTGCCGATTTCCTTCATTTCTTTTATAAGGCGCTCCTCCGCCGCCACAAAGGAGGCGCGGGGGATGTCCCCCACCGAGCCGTCGGAGGTGACCAGCATTCCAATGGTGGCGTGCTCGCCCATGACCCGCTGCGTGCCCAGCTCCGCCGCCTCGGAAAATGGCATCGGCTCCTCCTGCCAGGGGGTATGCACCATGCGGGCGGCGCCGTTCTCCTCCCCGCCCAGCGCCTCCGGGATCATATATCCCACGCAGTCGATCATCTTCACCCGAAGCGAAACGCCCTCCGAAAGGGTCAGCCCCACGGCCTCGTCGGGCACAAATTTCGGCTCCGTGGTCATCACGGTCATGCCCGCCGCGCTTTGAGGCATCTCGTCCCGCGCCCGCTCCCGGCTGTAGCCGTCGGCAATATTGGGCAGAACCAGCTCCTGCATAAAACGGGTGATGAAGGTGGATTTTCCACTGCGAACAGGCCCCACCACGCCAATGTAAATATCGCCCCCCGTCCGCTCTGCGATGTCCTTATAAATCGAATGCTCTGCCATATTCCGCTCCTCCGTTTTCGTTGCGCGGGCGGATGCCGCCCGTCATATCGCTATACTGTATGAGGCAGCGTGCAGAAATATGCGCGTTTCCCGCCAAAAGGAAAATCCGGCATCCCTGCGGGGCAGGAATGCCGGAGCTTTTTACTTTTTCATCCGCACGAGGGTGGCAAAATACAGCAAAGGCTGCCATCAATCAACCGCACGCATCGAAGCTATTGGGATTCCCAAGCACCTTTTTCTCGAGGCGTCGCCCCTCTGACGAGAGGCTCCTCTCCGCTCCCCGTCGGTTACCTACTTCGTAGGCTCCTCTTCGCTCCCCGTCGGTTACCTACTTCGTAGGCTCCTCTCCGCTCCCCGTCGGTTACCTACTTCGTAGGCTCCCTCCGGGAGGGAGCTGGCGCGTAGCGACTGAGGGAGCCGGCGTGTATAAAGCCTTTTTATCTCGCCATATCACAAGCGCGTTTCCTTAGTTGCGCAGGCTCCTTCCACCGCTAACGCGGTCCCCCTCCCTCTCGGAGGGAGGCTATAAAATAGCCGACTGACGAGGAGCGGAGAGGAGGCTATAAAATAGCCGACTGACGAGGAGCGGAGAGGAGGCTATAAAATAGCCGACTGACGAGGAGCGGAGAGGAGGCTATAAAATAGCCGACTGACGAGGAGCGGAGAGGAGGCTATAAAATAGCCGACCGACGAGAGCGAGGCAGCCCTTATTGCAGGTTAATCCACGGAAGGTATGCAGGAATCCCTTACAACGGCGTCAATATATGCACAAACGCCTTGAAAATTCGTGTTGATCTGCCGGTTGGTAAACCGTATCACCCGCAGGCCATATCCCGCAAGCACTTCGGTGCGAAATTCGTCCTTTTGGGCTTCAGCGTCTGCATAATGCTGTGCGCCGTCAATTTCAACGATCAGCCTTGCTTCGTGGCAATAAAAATCCGCGATAAAATGATCAATGGCTTTCTGACGCTGAAAGCGTACCGCATATTTTGCCAAAAAATCATACCAAAGCTTTTTTTCTTCCGGTGTGGCATTTTTGCGCAAATTCCTGGCAAGGATAATGTTCTTTTTTTGATAATGCAGTGACATAAAGCTTTACTTTTTCATCCGCACGAGGGTGGCAAGGCCCTCGGTGAGGGCGGCGAGGAGCGCCTCCACGTCTGCCGGCGTGTTGGCGGCGCTGAAGCTGACGCGGATGGTGGAATCCGCCTCCTCCGGCGTCAGCCCAAAGGCCAGGAGCGTGCGGCTGGGGTGCTTGGCGTGGGAGGAGCAGGCCGAGCCGCTGGACACCGAAATGCCCCGCCCCGCAAGGAAGTGGAGCATTGTTTCACTCTTGATGTGGGGCAGCGTTAGGCTGACGATGTGGGGAGCCGTGACCGGAGGGCGGTTCACGCGGATCTCACTGCCCGCAAGCCCCTTGATCAGCAGATCCGAGAGCGCCGTCATACGGAAAAAATCTCCCCGCAGGCTCTCCGCGCCCACCCGGGCGGCGGCGGCAAAGCCCGCAATGCCGATCATATTCTCGGTGCCGGAGCGAAGGCCGAATTCCTGCCCGCCACCGGCGAGAAAGGGCACGATGCGCCGCTCCTTCAGCATCCGCTCCGCAATATACAAGGCGCCCACGCCCTTGGGGCCGTGGATCTTATGGGCGCTGAGGGTCACAAGATCGGCGCCGAGGGTCTTTACCCGAATGGGCAGCTTCAAAAAGCCCTGTACCGCGTCCGTGTGGCAGACGCAGGCGGGATTGGCGGCCTTGGCGGCGGCAAAGATCTGCTCCACGGGGTAGCGGGCGCCGGTTTCGTTGTTCACCAGCATCATTGTCACCATAAAGAGCTTGTCGTTACAGTAGGAAAGAGCGCTGTCCACGTCAAGGGCGCCGCCCTTGGTGGAAATACGCACTACGGTAAAGCCCTCTGCCTCCAGAAGGCGCAAATTCTCCTCCACGGAGGGATGCTCGGAGTCGGTGGTGAGGATCACGCCGGCCGTGCGTCTTGTCTTGGCGCGGGCAGTGCCCAGCAGCGCCAGCGCTGTGGCCTCGGTGCCGCAGGAGGTGAAAATGAGCTGCCCGTCACGGAGGAAGCGCTCTCCCAGCGTCTCACCAACGGCGGCGCGGCTCTCCTTCAACAAAAGCGCGGCGTCGCCCCCCAGCTCGTGGAGGGAGGAGGGATTGCCAAAGCGATCCATGGCCGCGATCATGGCCTCCCGCACCGCGGGAGAGAGCGGTGTGGTGGCGCTGTTATCCAGGTAGATCATCAGCGGAAGGTAAAGTTGGTCACCATGGCCTCCACGTCGGTGAGGTGGCTGTCGTAAAGCTCGGCCTTGGCGGTGTAGGTAAAGACGTAGACCATGGTATCCTTCACCGTCATCACCTGCTGAAAGCGGTAGGTCACGTCGCCCTCCAGCTTGCCCTCAAATACGTAGCGCTTGGCATCCAGACCGCCGAGGGTGGTGTCGCCGCACTTGTCCTCCAGCACCTTGAACTCCTTATAATAAGCGGTGTATTCCTGCAGGCACTTCTTTTCCCAGTAATCGGCGGCACTCAGCACCTCCTCGGGATAATAGACCGTTACGTTTACGTTGGAGAAATCCTCGCCGGAGTAGACCCGCGCGCCGGAAATGCCGGAGCTGGCGGTGGACATCCAGGTGGTTTCGGGCACGTAAAGGTGAAAGCCGGCGTTTTCAATGGCCACGTCCACGGTGCCCTCGGGGGCGTTATCCTTTTTGCAGGCTACCAGCGTGAGCAGCGTCAGCGAAAGCAGCAGCAATGCAACAATTCTTTTCATCATAAACCTCGCTTCAGAAATCAGTTTTTTGCCCGCAGGCGGCAAGCACCGCCTCGGCAGCGGAGAGGATGCCGATGCGGCCACTCTCAAAGGTAAGACCTCCCTGCAGGAAGGCGGTGTACGGGGGCTTCAGGGGGCCGTCGGCGGAAAGCTCGATGGAGGAGCCCTGCACGAAGGCGCCGGCAGCCATGATCACCTGGTCCTGATAGCCGGGCATGGCCCAGGGCTCCGGGGTGACGTAGGCATCCACGGGGGAGCCCGCCTGGATGCCCCGGCAAAGGGCGCAAAGCCCCTCGGGGCTTTCGGTCGGCACGGTCTGGATGATATCCGACCGCTGCTCCTGCCAGCGAGGCTCGACCGCGTAGCCCATCTTCTCAAAGATATAGGCGGCGAAATGGGCGGTCTTCAGCGCCTCGGCCACGGTGTGGGGGGCGTAGAAGAGGCCACGGAACATATGCTTGTTCTGATCCAGCGTCGCGCCCACCTCAAGGCCGATGCCCGGGCAGGTGAGGCGGTAGGAGCAAAGCTCCACCGCGCGGGCGGTGCCCGCAATGTAGCCACCGGTTTCGGCAAAGCCGCCGCCGGGGTTCTTAATGAGTGAGCCGATGGCGAGGTCAGCCCCTACCATGGGCGGCTCCATCTCCTCGGTGAACTCGCCGTAGCAGTTATCCACCACCACAAAGGCGTCGGGGCGGATGCTCTTCACGAAGCGCACCGCCTCACCGATCTCGGCAACGGTCAGGGTGCGGCGGTTGAGATAGCCCTTGCTGCGCTGGATGAAGCAAACCTTCACCCGCTCGCCCTCCGGGGAGCGGAGTGCCGCGCCGATGGCGTCAAAATCAAAGGTTTTGCCATCCGCAAGGTCGATCTGACGGTAGGTGACGCCGTAATCGGCAAGCGACCCGTTGCCGGGCTCGCCCGCGATGCCGATCACCTCACCGAGGGTGTCGTAGGGCTTGCCGGCGATGGACAGCAGCACGTCCCCCGGCCGCAGCAGGCCGAAAAGGCCGATGGTCAGGGCGTGGGTGCCGTTGACGATGCTGTGGCGCACGAAGGCGGCCTCCGCGCCCATGACGTCTGCAAAAACGCGATCCAGCACCTCCCTGCCCCGGTCGTCGTAGCCGTAGCCCACGGTTCCGTTGAAGCAGGCGGCGTCCACGTGATGCTCCGCAAAGGCAGCAAGCACGCGCTCGGTATGATAACGGGAAATTTTGCCGATATGGGCAAGCTGCGGCGCCAGCGCCGCCTCTGCCTCGTCAGCAAGGCGCAAAAGCTTGGGAGAAATGTTCATGCTCACACCCCTCCAAGGTACGCCACGGTCAGCGCCACGGCGGCCTCCGCATCGGCCATATCCAGCATCTCCACGCCGGAGTGGATATAGCGGCAGGGCAGCGACAGCGCCCCCGCGCGACAGCCGTAGCCGGTCATCTGCACGGCGGAGGTATCGGTGCCGCCGAAGGTGAGGATCTCCGGCTGTGCCTTGATCTTCTCCCGCTTGGCGGTGTCCATCAGCTCGCTGACCAGCGCGGCGTCACAAATCACGGAGCTGTCCTTGATCTTGACGGCAACGCCCTCCCCCAGCTTCACGGCCATGGGCTTGGCGCCGGGCACGTCGCCGGTGGCGGTCACGTCGTAGATGAGGGCAAGATCGGGGGCGATCTCAAAGGCAGCGGGGCGGGCGCCGCGGCAGCCCACCTCCTCCTGCACGGAAAAGACGTAGTAAATATCGTCAGCGGGATGGGGCATACGGCGGGCGATCTCGATCATGCAGACGCAGCCGATGCGATCGTCAAGGGGTCTGCCGCACACGCGGCTGCCAAGCAGCTTGGTGGCGCCGGGGGTGAGGGCGCAGCAGTCGCCGATCTGCACGTGGCGCTCGGCCTCCTTTTTGCTGCGGGCACCGATGTCCACGTAGCACTTGTCGGCCTTGATATCTGCAGCCTTGCAGTCGGCATCGGACACCAGCACGCCCTTGGTGCCGTTTTCAAAGGTCACCTCCGCGGAGCAGGCCGCGATGAAATCAATGCCGCCGATGGGCGCCACACGCAGCCAGCCGTTGTCCTCCACAAAATTCACCATAAAGCCGATCTCGTCCATGTGGGCGGCCAGTAGCACCTTTTTCGGTGCTGTGGCGCTGCCCCGCTTGAGGCAGATCAGATTGCCCATGGCGTCGGTCTTCACCTCGTCCACCAGGGGGCGCATCAGGTCGGCAATGATATCGCGAACGCCACCTTCTCTGCCCGAGATCGAGGGCTTTTGCGGCAGCAGCTTTTTCAGAGTGGTATACATGGGATCAAATTCCTCCTTCATTCCAATTCGTAAGCATCGCAAGGATCAAATCCTCCATGGCCTTGACGTCGGAGAGCGCCGCCAAGGAAATGGGCGCGTGCAGATAGCGGGTGGCAGCGGAAAGCGCGATGCAGCGCACGCCTGCGCCCGTACGCTGAATATGACCGGCATCGTTGCCGCCGGAAACGTAGCGCTTCACCTGCACGGGGATGCCGTGCTGCTCGCCGGTCTTCAGCGCAAAGCGCACGAAGTCGCGGTCATAGATGGTGGAGCGGTCAGCGAGAGAAAGCACGCCGCCGCGCCCCACGTCTGCCACCCGGCGCGCCGGGGGCACGTCCTCGATATCCGCGATGGCGGTGGTTTCCAGAATAATGGCCGCGTGGGGGGCAATGCGGTTGGCGGTGACGCCGGCACCGGAAAGACCGATCTCCTCCCGCACGGTAAAGCAGAAATAGAGATCCAGCGGCAGGTGCTTGTCCGAAAGCGCCCGCAGCACCTCAATGAGGATGGCGCAGCCCATGCGGTCATCCAGCGCCTTGGAGGCCACGTACGCGCCCCCCTCGCCCAGCTGCAGGAATTCGGTATCAAAGGTGCCGAAGTCACCGGGCTGCAGCAGCTGTTCGGTCTCCTCGCGACTGGTGGTGCCAACGTCGATATACATCTGCTCCACCGTAGGCATTTTGCTCCGCTCCTCGCGATCCATAAAGTGAATGCCCTTGGCCGTCAGCACGCCGGGCACCTGCTTTTCCTCGTTGCCCATTTTGACGAATCGGCCGCACATCACGCGGGGGTCAATGCCGCCCACGCGTTCAAAGCGGACAAGACCGCTGTCCTCAATTTCGGTGACCATAAAGCCCACCTCGTCCATATGGGCGGACAGCATGATTTTGGGCGCCCCCTCGGGGCCCGCAAGACGGGCGGTCAGGTTGCCCATTTTATCGGTATAAAGCTCCGCCGCGGTGCCCTGCAGCTCCTCGCGGATGATCGCCTCCACGGCGCCCTCGCAGCCCGAGGGCCCAAAGGCGGTGGCCAGTTTTTTGATCAGCTCAACGCCACTTGTCATACGGCAAACACCTCCCCGATCTCGTTATCGGTCACAAAGGCACGCACCAGACGGCACAGCGCCTCGGCGTCCTCCATGCGCAGTCCCTCCACGTAGGTATGCATGGAGGTAAGGGGCAGCCCCACGTCCACCACGGGAATGCCCGCGCCCACCAAATGCAGGGCGCCGGTATTGGTGCCGGTGCTGGTGGGGGAAATATAGACCTGATAGGGGATCTCCTCCCGCTTGCATACCGCCTCGGTCATGGCGGTCAGCTTGCGGTTGACGATGGTGCCGCGGGTAATGGAGGGGCCCTTGCCCATGGCAACGGACTCGCTCTTCTTCACGCCCGGCATAAAGCCGAGATTGACGTCAATGACCATGGCGTAGTCCGGCTGCACGGCAAAGCCGCCCACGGCAGTGCCGCCGATGCGGTCGGTCTCCTCATGCACGGAAAGCACCAGGTACACGTCACCGGCAAGATCGGCTGCGGGGGTATCCAGCAGCGCCTTGGCGGCGATGGCGGCACACGCCTTGTTATCAAAGCCCTTGCCCACCAGCATACCGCCGGCAAGTTCGCCATAGCGGGGCGCAAAGCCCACGGGGGTGCCGATCCGTACCAGCTCCGAAAGTGCTTCCTTGCTGTATCCGGTGTCGATCAACAGCTCGTCCGGTGCCAGCAGCTTTTTCTCCTGCCCCGCGGAAAGATGGGGCGGGGTGGAGGCCATCACACCGTCCAGCACCTGCTTGCCGTAGATTTTCACATGGGCGGAGGAAAGGGTGCGGGCGTCCAGTCCGCCCACCGAGGTCACGGTGAGGAACCCTCCCTCCTTGATATCGGTGACGATCATGCCGATCTCGTCAAAATGTGTGTCAATGAGAATGCGCGGGGCGTTCTCTCTGCCGCAGCGCTTCACGAAAATGCGGTTGCCGACCCGGTCGGTGACGGCCTCGTCAAAGCCGCAAAGCAGCTCCGAGAGCCGCTGGGCATCGTAGCCCTCGTGGCCGGTAATGCTCATCAGCCCCGATAGGGCAACGATCAGTTCCTTTAATTCCAAGTTTCTATATCCTTTCTGTTCGATTTGTTGATTCAGGTTGATGTTTTTCAATTTTGATTGATCGGGGAATGGGATTCTCTCCCTCCGTCTTGCTACGCAAGCCACCTCCCTCGTCAGAGGGAGGCATTTGTCCTGCGTGACATTGCAAGTAAAAACGGAACACAGGAAAGAGGTACTACACGGCCGGCATCGTCCGCAACATGGTGGACATTACACTCGTTTCGTATTCTGTCGCAAG
>SVTA01000083.1 GCA_015064005.1 Oscillospiraceae bacterium | reverse complement strand
CCTGCGGATCACCCCGCGCACCGTGCGCTGGCAGGCGCTGGCTACGCTCCGCACAGCACAGAGGGCAGCTGCGTTTGCGGCTACGGTGCCGACGTTACCTCCACTCTTTATATTGACGGTATCCCCCTGAAGAGCGGTCAGTATCTGACGGCATACGGCGCACTCACCAACGAGAAGCCCGCAACGGGCGGCTACGCTTACTTTGCCGACGGTGTGCTGACGCTGCAGGATTTCGTGTTCTCCGGCAAGGGAACGCTTGACCGGACGGCGGAAACGGATGATATCTTCGCTCTGATATACAGCACGGCGGATCTGAAGATCCGGCTTGCGGGCGAAAACCGTCTGAATATTCCCCAGAACATGAGTGGCTGCGGCATTGTAGCAGAGGGCGACCTTGAGATCTGCGGCGAGGCGGAAGCAACGCTCGCTATCGTCACCGACCACAGCGCGATCAGCGTGAAGGGCGGCGACGTCGCGATTCGCAACGCGGCGCTGCAGCTGCACTCCCAGATCCTCGGTGCCATCGAGGTAGAGGTGGGGAGCCTTGTGCTGGAGAACGTGACGCTGAACGCAATAGGCATGGTCGCCATTGCGGTGACGGGCGGAAACGCAACCGTCAAGGATAGCAGACTGACGCTGCTTTCCTGGACGGAGAATGACGCGCTGCTGGTAGAGGGCGGTAACATCCTGCTGGAAAATACGCTGATCCATGCCACGGGCAGCGACGCGATCAGCACCGTGGACGGTGATATTACCGTCAATGGGGGCACCCTGCATCTCTTTGCGATCAACGACGGCTTTGACCTGACCAACGGCGACCTTCGGCTGAATGGCGCCACCGTGATCATCGAAGCCGGCGACCACGCCATTGAGATCGATTACGTGGAAGCGGAGGAGGGCGAGCCCGCCCCGCCCTTAAAGGGCAATCTGTATATTGAGGGTGGTACGCTTTATACGCAGTCCGCGGACGATGGCATTGACGTGGAGCTGGATATCGTCATCAGCGGCGGCAGCATCACCGTGGAATCCGAGGATATCGCCCTTGATGGCGGTGAAAATATCACGGTCAGCGGCGGTACGCTGGTGTTAAGGACTGACACAAGCCGCGGTATTGATTGCAGTGAGCTGCTGACCGTCACCGGCGGCAGCATTGAGATCTGCTACACCGGCATCCCGGCGAACAACGCGAGCGCCTTGGGCATCTATGCGGGGGATCGGTTTAGCATATTCGGCGGTGAGCTGAGGATCAGCGATTTCGGCAGGGCTATCGAGGCATTGGAGCTGCTCCTTGGCTGCACCACGGAGATCACCTCCGCCGGCTGGGAGAACGTGGGCAGCGACTATGTCTGCTACGTGCCCGCCGAGGGCAACGCAGATCTGATCTTTACCGTAGGGCGCAAGGCCGGTGCCACCCACACCGATGCGGACGGCAATCACGTTTGCGATGTGTGCGAGGGTGCCTTCCCGGATTGCCTTGACGAGAACAGCGATCACAAATGCGATCTCTGCGGCGAAAAGAGCTTTGCCTGCGCCGATGCTGACAGCGACCACAAGTGCGACACCTGCGGCGCCGTAACCTCTGCCTGCGCCGATGCTGACAGCGACCACAAGTGCGACACCTGCGGCGCCGTAACCTCTGCCTGCGCCGATGCTGACAGCGATCACAAGTGTGATACCTGCGGCGCCACCGTGTCGGAGCACGCGCCCGGTGCCTGGCAGCAGGACGAAAACGGCCATTGGCGTGATTGCGCCTGCGGCACTCGTCTGGATGCGGCAGCCCACAGCTTTGAGGACGGCGTCTGCACCGCCTGCGGTGCTGCGGCCCCGAAAAAGAGCAGCGCTGTTTGGGTGATTGTGCCCATCGCAGCCGTTGTGCTTGGCGGCGGCGCGGCCGCGCTCTGGTATTTCGTCATTCGCAAGAAGAGAATCGTATAAATACCAAGGGGCTGAGCCATAGCATGGCTCAGCCCCTTGCTTATTTGGTTGCGTGATCGCCACAGCACCTCACAAATGAGCCAATTTTGTCGCGTTTTTGCGCAAATAGAGCGAGAAAATGATTGCAATTTCCGCCGCGGCGTGGTATACTGTTGATAGTTTCCCCAAGGAGGATCATGAAATGAAAATTGCAGAGCTTTTCAAGAAAAAACAACAAAATATGCGTGAGAATCAGCCCGTGACCATCGCCTTTCTCGGTGACAGTGTGACCCAGGGCTGCTTTGAGTGCTACAATCTGCTGGATGGCGGCATTGAAACGGTGTTCGATTACCCCAATGCCTATTCCACCCGCGTGCGCGAGGTGCTGAACCTTTTGTACCCCCGCGTGCAGGTGAATATCGTCAACAGCGGCATCAGCGGCGACAATGCTCCCGGCGGCCTGAAGCGCCTGCAGCGCGACGTGCTGGATTATCACCCTGATTTGGTCGTGGTATCCTACGGCCTCAACGATAGCACCCGCGGTCTTGAGGCGATGGGAAATTACACCGCCGCGCTGGAGGAGATCTTTGCCACGCTGGAAAAGGAGGGGATCGAGTTCATCTTCCTCACCCAGAACTTCATGTGCGAGGAGGACAGCCCTCACCTCAACAGCGACACCCTGAAGAGGATCGCTGCCAACGTGCGCCGCACCCAGAACGAGGGCGTGCTGAAGGCTTATTTTGAGACCGCAAAGTCCCTTGCCACCGCCCACGGCGGTCGGGTGTGCGACCTTTACGCCATGTGGGAGAAAATGAGCGCCGCCGGCGTTTCCACCACAGATCTGCTGTCGAATTACATCAATCACCCCATCCGTGAGTATCACCGCTACGTGGCCGTCAAGCTGGTGGAGGAATTCCTCAGCTGATGCGCTACCGCGAGGTGGTGGCGGGGCGCTTTCTCCGGCGCCCCAACCGATTTGTGGCATATACTGAAATAGAGGGCAGGGAAACGGTGGCGCACGTGAAAAACACGGGGCGCTGCCGGGAGCTGCTGGTGCCGGGTTGTACGGTATATCTTGCCAAAAGCGACAACCCTGCCCGCCGCACCGCCTATGACCTTGTGGCGGTGGAAAAGCCACGGGAGGGCAGGGCACCGCTCCTCATTAACATGGATGCCCAGGCTCCCAACGAGGTGGCAGCGGAATGGCTGCCGCAAAGCGGCCTTTTTTCGCCGTCAGCGCGCCTTCGGCGCGAGGTGAGCTTCGGTGCGTCGCGCTTTGATTTTTACGTGGAGGACGGGGATCGCCGCGCCTTTGTGGAGGTGAAGGGTGTCACACTGGAGGAGGCCGGCGTCGCCCGCTTTCCCGACGCGCCAACCGCGCGGGGCGTAAAGCATCTCCGTGAGCTGATCTCCGCCGTGGAGGCGGGGTACGAGGCGTTCGTGCTGTTCGTTTTGCAGATGAAGGAGATTGCGGTGCTCCGTCCCAACGACGAAACCGACCCTGCCTTTGGCGAGGCGCTGCGCGCGGCCGTCGCCGCGGGCGTTCGGGTGCTGGCGGTGGATTGCGCCGTCACCCCCGACACCCTCACCGCCGACGCCCCCGTGCCGGTGGAGCTGAACGGCTGAAACGAAAGGAGCTTTTTATGGATATGGTTTTACTCACCGCGCTGGGTGTGGGCGGCGCGACGGTGCTGGGTGCCGGCATCGGATTCCTTTTTAAGAAAATTTCCCACAAATTCAGCGATATCGTGCTGGCCTTTGCCGCAGGTGTGATGCTGGCGGCAGCGGTGCTGGGACTGATCCTGCCCGCGGTGGAATACGGCGGTAAATACGGCCTTGTTCACGCGGTGGCTGGCATCTTTGCCGGTGCCGTGTGTCTGAATCTGCTCGACCGGCTGGTACCGCACCTGCACAAGCTGGCAGGGGGCGACGGCGAGGCGCATCCCTCAAGCGACAAGCTGGGAAAGGTTATGCTGTTCGTGCTGGCCATCGGCATTCATAACCTGCCGGAGGGCATCGCCGCAGGCGTGGGCTTCGGCTCGGGCAACACGGCGGAGGCGCTGCTGATCGCGGGGGGCATCGCCCTCCAGAACGTGCCGGAGGGCATGGTGATCATCGGCCCCATGCTTGCCGCAGGCGTGAAGCCCGGCAAGACCTTTTTCCTCGCGCTCCTGACGGGACTGGTGGAGGTGCTGGGCACGCTGATCGGCTATTTCGCCGTCACGCTTTCCACAGCTATTTTGCCCTTTGCCCTTGCCTTTGCCGGTGGCACGATGCTCTACGTCATCAGCGACGAGATGATCCCCGAAACCCACGCCCACGGCAGTCAGCGGGGCGCCACCTACGCCTTGCTTTTCGGCTTTTGCCTGATGCTGGTCTTCGACGTGCTGCTGGCTTGACGAGGACGAATTTTGATCGATCAGGGAGCTTGAGGTAACAATGCGGCTATTGTGGACACCCTGTAGGGACCGGCCTCCCGGACGGTCCAAACCGCACGAAAAAGCGGTAATTGATTTGCGGCTACGATTGCCCACAGGCAGCATGAGGGCGATGTGCTCCGGGTTCCACACAAGCTTGGACCGTCGAGGACGCCGGTCCCTACAGGTTTGAGCGTTTTCCGGTTGCTATTGCGAATCCAAACACCCCCGATAACCCCCAATTTGTGATCCAACGCTTGCGCCCGCCCGGCGGTGTGGCGGATACACACGAAACATACGAAAAGGAGAAGTATATGAAGGTTTTAATGCTCAACGGCAGCCCCCGCAAAAACGGTAACACCGCGCTGGCGCTTTGTGAAATGGAGAAGATCTTCCTCGCCGAGGGCGTGGAGGTGGAAACCGTGCAGGTGGGAAGCCTGCCCGTGCGGGGCTGCGTGGCCTGTAAGGGATGCCGCAGCACCGGCAAGTGCGTGTTCGGTGATATTGTAAACGATATCGCAAAAAAGCTGGAGGAGGCAGACGGCATGGTGGTGGCAAGCCCCGTGTATTACGCCGCCGCCAACAGCACCCTCACCGCCTGCCTTGACCGGCTCTTTTACAGCACCCATTTCGATAAGACCATGAAGGTGGGCGCATCGGTGGCGGTGGCGCGGCGTGGCGGCACCACCGCCACCTTTGACCAGCTGAATAAATATTTCACCATCAGCGGTATGCCCGTGGCCTCCGGTCAATACTGGAACAACCTCCACGGCAACGCGCCCGGAGAGGCCGCAGAGGACGCGGAGGGACTGCAGTGCATGCGTACGCTGGCGCGGAATATGACCTTCCTGATGAAGAGCATCGCCCTTGGCCGCGAGGCCTTTGGCCTGCCGGAAAAGGAAGAAAAGGTACAGACCGGCTTTATCAGATCATAAGAAAAAGGAGAAGGGAAATGAGAAAGAATTTCGGCGCGAAGCCTATGCTATATCCCATGCCTGTGCTGATCCTCGGAACCTACGGCGAGGATGGCACCCCCAACGCCATGAACGCTGCCTGGGGCGGCATTACCGAGGAAAACGAGATCACCGTTTGTGTCAGCGAGGATCATAAGACCACCAAAAATCTGCTGGAGCGAAGCGCCTTTACCGTCAGCGTGGCCACCGAGCGTGAGGTGGTGGCGGCGGATTACGTGGGTATTGCCTCCGGCAACGACGTGCCGGATAAGCTGGCCCGCGCGGGTTGGCACACCGAAAAAAGCGCCTTTGTGGATGCGCCCCTCATCCTTGAGCTGCCCATGGCGCTGGAGTGCCGCGTCAAGAGCTACGACAGCGAAAGCTGCCGTCTGGTGGGCGAGATCGTCAACGTCTCGGCCGATGAGGCGGTGCTGGGCGAGGGCGGCAGGATCGATCCCCAAAGGCTCCGTCCCATCACCTACGACCCCGTTAACCATACCTATCTTGGCCTCACCGCCCCCGTGGGGCGTGCCTTTTCGGACGGCAAAAAGCTGAAGAAATGACCCATCCCCCGCGCTTTCCTACGGAAATAGCAGAAGCGCCCCTCTCAAGCCATGGCTTGAGAGGGGCGCTTTGTCATTGCTGCGTAACATTATCCGTGGTAGAAGGAGGCGCCGCATTCGCTGCGGTACAGCACCTCGCGCTGGGCGGTGGAGATGCCTGCCGACTCGGCCTCGTAGTTGCAGAGGAGGAAGACCTGATTCGGTTCTGCGGTGAATTTATCTGCGGAAAGCTCGGTCAGATCCAGCATATGCTCGCTATCGATGAGGTAGACCTTGAAGCCTTCCCCGAGGTCGGTGGTGATCTCCCTTGCCTCCTCGGAGAGGTTGGAAATCAGCATCGCACGGCGCGTGCCGTCGGTGGCGGCAAGGGCGTAGATGTCCTCGGCGTTACCGCTTACGGTATGTGTCGCTTGGCAGCCGAGGGCGTACAGCTCACCGAAGGCGGCGAAGGCATAGTAGGTGGCAAGGGGGCGGAGCGTCTGGTGATCGAAGCATCCCGCATAGTTGCTGACGGCCAGCTTCATGTCGTAGTAGCACATCATATTGGTTCGGGTGGCGTGGAAGCCTATAAAGGTGGCGGCGGTCAAGGCGGCGGCGTAGGAGGTGCCGATCAGCGCGCGCTCCTGGGCGTTGTTCCACTCATTGCAGTGGGTTTCCAAATCGTGGAGGCCATAGGCGTTGAGGCGGCGGTCGATGTACTCTGCAATATGCAGGGTTTTTTTCAGATTGGCGTAGCTGTGCCAGGAGAAGAAGTCGATGGGACTCCGGTGCTCTGCGATGTATTCCAGAAATCCGTTGAAGAACTCGATGCGGTACAGATCCTGCTCGTAGCGGTCGTCAGGCTCCCGGGCGGGCACGCCCGTGAGGCCGAAGCGCTCGGGATGGTAGTAGATGCCGTACATACCCGAGGCGCCGTAGCCGCCCACCTTGATCTTGTCACCGAAGCAGCTCTTCAGGTGCTTGGCGGTGACGTCGTAAAGCTCATAAAGCTGCTCCTTGGTGCCCGTCCAGCACTGATTTCTGCCAGGCAGACCGTTTTCGGGCTCGTTCCAGATCTCCCAGTAGGTGATATTGTAATGATAGCCGTTGGCCCAGCCCTCGTTGTAGTGCCGCACCACGTGCTCACAGATGCGGGCCCACTTGGCGGGATCCTTGGGCGGATTGATGCGGTAGGCCTTGACGTGGGCTTGATTCTCAATGGTCACGCCAAGACGAAAGATGGGCTCCACACCGTAGGCGGCCATTGCCTCCAGCAGTACGTCGGTGAAGGCGAAGTCGTAGCTTTCGGGATCGTTTTCGTCGGCGTTGAAATCACGGAAGAGGTTGGGAATATCCACGAATCGGTTGCCGCCGAACGGGCCCCCTACGTCGTGCAGACGGGAGTAGGGAATATGAGCCCTGCGGAGGTAATCCATATAGGAAAAATCAAAGCTGAGGAAGCCGCCCGAAAAAGGGGGCTGGCCGATGGCGTGCATGGGCTTGATCCTGCCCTTGACGCTGTTAAAATCTACGGAATAGTGAACCATTGCGTGGATCTCCTTTCAAAAATGCGGCGTCTCGCCTATTTGTATTGTAGAGCCCCGCGGTGCGGTTGTCAAGTGGTTTTTTTACGAAACATTTTCGAAATTTCACGTGCCTCGCCTCGCCCCCTCCCAAAACGTGAAAAAAACGCCGTCCCACGCGGAAAAAATGCGATTTTTTCTTGACTTATACCGCCGGGAGTGCTATAATTAATATAAATATTGTTATCTTCGGAGGCAAATAAATGAAACATACCGATATTAAAAAGCTGTTTGCCGAGGCAGAGGCGTTTGCAAACACAAGCGTCACCGTTTGCGGCTGGGTGAGAACCGCGAGAGATTCCAAGACCGTTGCCTTTGTGGAGCTGAACGACGGCACGTGCCTGCGGAATCTCCAGCTGGTATTTGATAAAGAAAAGACCGATGCCGAGGCACTGAAAAACGCCATGGCCGTGGGTAGCTCTCTGAAGGCGGAGGGCATTCTTGTCGCCTCCGAGCGCAACGGCTACGAAATGAACGTGGAGACCCTGACGGTGCTGGGCACCTGCCCCCCCGATTACCCGCTGCAGAAGAAGCGTCACACGCTGGAGTACCTGCGTACCATCCCGCACCTGCGCGTGCGCGCCCGCTACTTTGAGGCGGTGTTTGCCGTGCGTAACCAGCTGGCGCAGTCCATCCACCACTACTTCAGCGAAAACGGCTATCGCTACGTGCATCCCCCCATCATCACCGGCAGCGACTGTGAGGGCGCGGGCGAGATGTTCCGCGTGACCACCCATCCCTTCGCCACCGAGTACAAGACCGAGGAGGAGTATTACGCAAACGACTTCTTCGGCCGCAAGGCAGGTCTGACCGTATCCGCTCAGCTGGAGGGCGAGATGGCTGCCATGGGCCTTGGCCGCATCTATACCTTTGGCCCCACCTTCCGCGCTGAAAACAGCAACACCACCCGTCACGTGGCCGAGTTCTGGCACGTGGAGCCCGAGGTCTGCTTCTGCGACATTGACGACATCATCGAGATCGCAGAGGACTTCATCAAGTACATCGTGCGCGACGTGCTGGAGAAGTGCCCCGAGGAGATGGAGTTCTTCAACCAGTGGGTGGAGAAGGGCGTTATCGAAAAGCTGCAGAATATGCTGGAGAACGACTTCGGCCGTATTGACTATACCGAGGCCATTGAGGTTTTGAAGAGCTGCGGTAAAGAGTTCAAATACCCCGTGGAGTGGGGCGTGGATCTCCAGACCGAGCACGAAAAGTACCTCACCGACGAGTATTTCAAGAAGCCCGTGTTCGTGGTGCATTATCCCGCCGCCATCAAGTCCTTCTACATGAAGCAGAATCCCGACGGCAAGACCGTGGCCGCCACCGACCTTCTGGTGCCCGGCATTGGCGAGATCATCGGCTGCAGCGAGCGTGAGGCAGATTACGAAAAGCTGATCGCCGCCATGAAGGCGCGCAATATGCCCCTTGAAAACTACACCGAGTATCTCGATACCCGCAAATACGGCTCTGTGCCTCACAGCGGCTTCGGTCTCGGCTTTGAGCGCATGCTGATGTATATCACAGGCGTACAGAATATCAGAGACACTCTGATGTTCCCCCGTACCGTAGGCAGTATGTAAGAGGAGATTTTCATGAGCAACGTATATATTCCCGAGGGCTATCGCTCTACGCTGTCTATTTACGATACCCAGCGCGCCATTGGCTTGCTGAAGCGCACCTTTGAGGAAAAGCTCTGCCTTGCCCTCAATCTGCGCCGCGTGTCCGCGCCCCTGTTCGTCGATCCCAAAATGGGTATCAACGACGACCTCAGCGGCGTGGAGCGTCCCGTTTCCTTTGAGATCAAGGAGACCGGCGAGGACGCCGTGATCGTCCACTCTCTTGCCAAGTGGAAGCGTATGGCGCTGCGCGCCTACGGATTTTCCGCGGGTGAGGGGCTTTATACCGATATGAACGCCATCCGGCGTGACGAGGAGATGGATAACCTCCACTCCATCTATACCGACCAGTGGGACTGGGAAAAGATCATCACCCGCGAGACCCGCACCGAGGGCTACCTCAAAACCGTGGTGAAGTGCATTGTGGGCGCCATTTGCGAAACGCTGGACGTGCTGAAGTGCAACTACCCCCAGCTGAACGTGCATCTGCGCCGCGAGGTGTCCTTTGTCACCGCCCAGGAGCTGGAGGATCTCTATCCCGGCAAGAGTGCCAAGGAAAGAGAAAATCTCTATTTGAAGGAGCATAAGACCGCCTTTATCATGCAGATCGGCGGCAAGCTTCGCTCCGGCAAGCCTCATGATGGCCGCGCCCCCGACTACGACGACTGGACGCTGAACGGCGATATCATGTTCTGGGACGACGTGCTGGATCGCGCCATTGAGATCTCCTCTATGGGCATCCGCGTGGACGAAAAGGCGCTGGATGCGCAGCTCACGGCCGCCGGTGCGGATGAAAGAAGGAAATTCCCCTTCCACAAGCAGCTGCTGGAGGGTCTGCTGCCTCTCACCATGGGCGGCGGTATCGGTCAATCCCGCCTTTCCATGCTGCTGCTCGGCAAAGCGCATATCGGTGAGGTGCAGGTTTCCCTCTGGGACGCGGAGACCCGCCGCGTGTGTGCCGAAAACGGCGTGATCCTGCTTTGAGAAAACGAAGACGAGGGTAAAACGATGAAAAAAATACTGGCTTTTGTTCTGATTATGTGCGTCTGCGTGATGCTGGTAGCCTGTCAGACGCCCGAAACGCCCGATGATCCCACCCCGCCTGCCGGCGACCAGGGCGGTAACACCCCCGGTGGCGACCAGGGCGGCGATACCCCCGGCGGCGACCAGGGCGGCA
>SVTA01000082.1 GCA_015064005.1 Oscillospiraceae bacterium | reverse complement strand
CTCCCTCCTCGGAGGCGGCGGTCACCACCTCGCCGCCCGGGCACATACAGAAGGTGTATACCCCACGGGGGCCGGTGGTATCGGAAAGCGTGTATTCACCGGGGCCAAGGGCCGGATGGCCGGCAAGGTCGCCGTACAGAGCCCGGTCGATATCCTCCCGCAGATGCTCCACGCGCACGCCCACGGAAAAGGGCTTGGGCTCCAGAGGGAGGCTTTTTTTCATCAGCATGGCAAAGGTGTCTCGCGCGCTGTGGCCAATGGCCAGCACCACCGCCGAGGCGTGGATATCGCCGGCGCTTGTGTGCGCCACCACGCTCCCCTCCCGCTCGTCAAGGGCGGTGAGGCAGGTGCGGTACAGCACCCGGCCGCCCAGCGCCTCAATGCGGCAAAGCAGTGCGTCCACCACCGTGCGCAGAATATCCGTGCCCACGTGGGGCTTGGCCTTCACCAAGATCTCCTCCGGCGCGCCGAAGGCCACCAGCCTCCGCAGCACGTAGCTGCACAGCGGATCGTTCACGCGAGTGACCAGCTTGCCGTCGGAAAAGGTGCCGGCACCGCCGGCGCCGAATTGGATATTGGACGCGGTATCAAGCACCCCCGTCTCCCGAAAGCGTGCCACCGCGGCGGTACGGGCGGCCACGTCGTCGCCCCGGTCGATGATGACGGGGCAGTAGCCCTCCTCCGCCAACAGCAGCGCGGCAAAGAGCCCGGCGGGACCCATGCCCACCACCAGCGGGGGCGCGGCCATCGGCTCGCTGCCGTGGGTGATCTCCGGCGCCGCCTCTCGAAAGGGGCGGATGCCGTTTTTCTGCAGCTGCTCCGCCGGAAGCGGCAGCGCTGCGTCTGCCTCGCAAAGCACGGTGCAGACCTGCAGGATCGCCTCTCGTTTCCGCGCGTCCAAAGACTTTTTATAAAGGCGAAAATGAAGCCCCGTGGCACTTCTGCACACGCGCTTCATTTTCGCTTCAGCTATGTTCAAGACCTCCGCATCGGATGCGTCAAAGGGCGCACGGATGTCGGATAGCAGGTAGGCTGTTCGACTCATTACCGGGGCTTCTCCGTCACGGTCAGCGTGATCTCCACGGCAGCCGCGGGGGCAACGCCCTCCGGCAGCACCAGATGCTCCAGCGTGAGGGTGTGGGTGCCCGCCACCCGGAATTCCTCCGGCACCGCGATCTCAATGGCATCCACACGCTTGACGTTCATCATCTTGCCCTTGATCTCAATGCCGTCCACGGACAGCGTATAGGTGTATCCGTCGGCAGGCTGCGGCAGCTGCAGCTCCACCTCCACGGAATCCTCCGCATTCATCACCACGGCCCAGACCACCACGGCCAGCAGCAGACAGATCACGGCAGCAACGATGTTGCCCTTGACGCTGCGGCGCACGGCGTATTCGCCGTTTTCCTGCTCTATATTCTGATTTTGCTTGCTCATTTTTTCTTCTCCTTTCTGCCCTTGCCCTTCTCCTCAACCTTGCGGAGCAGCTCAAACAGCTTGCGGCGCAGGGAAACGGAGGTGAATTCACGGAAGAGCTCGCCCTTGGAGGCTACGGAAATGGTGCCGGTCTCCTCGGAGACCACCACCACGATGGCGTCACTCTGCTCCGAGAGGCCAATGGCCGCGCGGTGGCGCGTGCCCAGACCCTTGGAGATATCGGTGCGCTCGGAAAGCGGCAGATAGCAGCCGGCGGCGTAAATGCGGCCGCCGCGGATGACCACCGCACCGTCGTGCAGCGGCGCCTTGTCAAAGAAGAGCGCGCGGAGCAGCTCGGAGGTCAGCTCGCCGTTGACCACCGTGCCGGTGCTGATGAACTCACCGATCTTGGTGGTGCGCTCGATGACGATCAGCGCGCCGGTCTTGGAGAAGGACAGGCGCTTGGCGGCGTCAACGATGGCATCAACCGCCGCGGGGGACATCACCAGATCCTTGGACTCCGCGCCGATGGTGTTGAGGCTGCGGAAGGGCATAGTGCCAAGCCGCTCCATGGCGGAGCGCAGCTCGGGCTGGAACACGATGGCAATAACGATCAGCCCATAGCTGAACACGCTGCCAAGCAGATACCGGATGGCAAACATATCAAAGACCCCGCTGAGCAGAAACACAGCCGCCACAAGGGCCACGCCCGTAATGAGCTTACCCGCGCGACGGTCGCGCACGAAGAGATACAGCGAGAAAAACAACACGGCAAGACAAACAATATCCAGCGCGTCACGCCAGCCAAACTGACGGAAGGGCTCAATGCAATATGTTGAGAGTGGGCCGTTTATAAATATATTCGCAAAAAATTCCTTCATAGCCAAAATACCGCCTTATATCAGTTAGCGACCGGGGTCGCCTTTACGCAATCAAAAACCGTGAAAATGCCCATCGCGCGCACGCCGAAAAGCATTTCAAGGTATTGTTTATTTTATTATAGCACGGTTTTATAGAAAATGCAAATGTTTTTTTACATTTTTTTCGGGATTTTTTCATTTTTTTGCGACTTTTTTCGCTTTTCCTCCGTCAAAACGCCCAATCGGTCAAAATCCCACCCCGTTTTCGGTATAATCGCGAGTTTTCGTTGACAAAGCAATCAAAATATGGTAGAATAAAAAAGCAGTCGGCTCCGCCACGGACGGAGCAAAAATCACCTGAAAATTCATTTTCAAGAAAAGAGGAGCCCATGAAAGCATCTTTTTATATGCCCACGGCGATCCATTTCGGCGTCGAGGGAGAACAGTCCTTTGCCGAGGCACTGCAAAAGGCCGGTCGGCACGCTATGATCGTCACCGGCAAAAGCAGCGCGAAGCGTTGCGGCGCCTTGGATGACGTGATCGCCACCCTCACCGGCGCGGGCATCGCCTACACGGTGTTTGACGAGATCACCGAGAACCCGCCTCTGCTCACCTGCCACCGTGGCGGCGCCATTGCCGCAGCCGCGGGCGCTGATTTTGTCATCGGCATCGGCGGCGGCTCTCCGCTGGACGCTGCCAAGGCCGTCGCGGCCTTTGCCGCCAACCCCTCCATTGCTCCGGAGGAGATCTATGACGACGCCAAGCGCACCAACCCTACCCTGCCCCTCTACGCCATTCCCACCACCGCCGGCACGGGCAGTGAGGCCAACAGCTACAGCGTGCTGACCCTCCCTGACGGCGAGCATAAAAAGACCTTCAAGGCGGCGGATAGCTGGTTCCGCGCGGCGCTGGTGCTGCCGCGCTACACCGCCACCATGCCCCACGCCACCGCCGTCAGCACGGCGCTGGACGCCTTTGCTCACGCGCTGGAGTCCTATCTCTCCCCGAAATCCACCGTTTTTTCCGAGCACGCCGCCCTCTTTGCCGGCGCCGAGATCTGGGACGTGCTTTCCGCCTGCCCCGCCGCTTTTGACGACACCATGCGGGAGCGCCTTTCCGCTGCCGCCACTGCCGCCGGCATGGCCATCAGCGTTACCGGCACGGGCTTCCCCCATCCCCTTGGCTACAGCATCACGCTGCTGGACGGCATCCCTCACGGCCGCGCCTGCGCCCTCTTTGCCGGAGATTACATAACTTATAATGAAAAAACCGAGGTGGGCAAGGCTCGCATTGAGGCCTTTGCCGCCGCCATCGGCGCCAAGCCCGCCGTGATGAAGGCCTTCCTGCCCGGCATTGCCGACGTGGAGCTCTCCTTCACCGAGGAGGAGATCGCCTACCGTGTGGAGCTGATCGCCGGTGCCAAGAACTACCCCAACAGCCCCTACGTTCTCACAAAGGACGAGATCTACGACATCTACCGCAGTCATTTTTTGAAAAAGTAAGCAAAAAACAGCAAAAGGACGCTTCTCGAAGCGTCCTTTTGCTGTTTTGACGTATGCGGGAGGAGCGCGCTTGCAAGCGCGCTCCTCCCGCCCCTTCGTGTCAGATCTGGTAAGGGCCGGAGAGGCCGAGGAAAATGGAGGAGCCCTTGGTTTCGGGGCCGTTTTTCTGTGCCTCGCGCCACTTATCCTCAAAGGCGCGCAGCTCGGCCGAGGGCATGGGAGGCTCCGCGTCACCGAAGAAGCAAGCCTTATACTGCTCGGTCAGTGCCACCTGCTGCTCGATCAGAGCCTTGTCGGCACCGCCCATGGCATAAGCGCGCATGGCAATGCCCTCCCCCTGGCAAACACGCTGCAGGCGGGGGAAGTAATGCTCAAGCAGGAACTGGGCATAGGAGACCAGCCGCAGGCTGCCGTAGCAGCGGTAGTGCCGCTCATACTCGGTGCCGGTGGCCTCCACGGCCACGCTGTTGCCCCGCTTGACGGCGGCCATGATGGCGTCGTTCTCGTTGGCGGTGGCAAAGCAGACCGTAAAGTTGTTGGGGAAATGGGCATCGCGCATGCTGTGCACGTCGCTGGAGCCTACCACGGGAATATTGACGCCCGCGGCGCGCACCTCGCCCCAAATCGCCAAAAAGCGGTTGATGCCTGCGGGGGGCATACCGCCCACCAGCTCAATGGCGTCGAACATGCCGCTCTCCAGCAGGATGCGGGTAAACTCGTCGTTGATATTATAGCACTTGGCTGCCGTGCGCCAGTAGGGATGAGGGAAAATGGCAAGGCCGCCGGCCTCGTGGACGCGATCCACCGCCCACATGGCCTTGGCGTAGCGGTCGTGATATTTCTCCGGCACGCGGGCAGGCACACGGGGGAGGTAGCTTTCCTCAATTTCCTTTGCGAAATCGTCGTAATGATGCACGTAAAGATCGGCCACGGAGGACTTGCCGCCCACGTGGACGATATGCACCACGCTGCCGGGGCCGTGGATCTCCTCACCCAACACGCGGGCAAGCCCCAGCTTCACACCTGCGTAGGCCTCGTCGATCTCGCCGCCGGGATAGTAGCGGTTGTGGTCGGTGAGGGCGACGAAATCGTAGCCCATTTCCCGGTAGTGGCCGGCCACAGCGGCGGGATCCTGCACGCCGTCAGAGCGGTAGCTGTGGCTGTGAAGGTCGCCGCGCAGGGGCTTCAGACCGTAGAGATCCTCACGGAGCGAATAGATCACAAAATCCTGCAGGGGCTTGTCCTTGTAGTACAGCGTGATGAGATGCTCCCCTTCCCCCTCGAAGGTCCACTCAAAGCAAAGCACGCCATCCTTGGCCACGGCGGTGATATACCGATGGCTGGTGGGACGGTGGTAGCTGGTCTCGTCGCCGTTGACGGCAATCAGGCGCAGCTTGTATTCCTCCCCGTCAAAGAGCAGGAAGGCGCGCTCGGCGGGCAGGATCTTCATGGTGGACGTGACGTCAGCTTTCACGACGGAGGGATAGATGGCATATTTTCGAGGATCGGGCAGCATGGTAATTCTCCTTCAATACAATGTAATGTAGCCGCAGCGCGGTCGCTCTTATGATAGCACCTTTCGCGTATTTTTTCAATATAAAACGCAAAAAAAAGAACGAAATCCTAAAAAATGCGGACAAACCGCAGCATATAAAAGCCCCCGGCAGAGATGTTCTCTGCCGGGGGGCGGTTCACGTCTCCGGTTCCGGGCGCTCGACGAGCATATAGCGAGGACTGCGCAGCAAAATGCCATCCTCCACAAGGACGATCTCGATCTCCCCCTCCAGGGCATACACCTCCCGCATCTTTTTCGGCAGATGCACTCTGCCCAGGTGATCCACCTCCGCCACAACGCCTACGTGATCCATCGTACGTTCTCCTTACATAAAAAAGTGCGCCAACCGAAGCTGACGCACAAAAAACGCAAACTCCGATTGTCGCCAAACAAATCGAACATACCAGTCTAATTTTCACTAAACCCGTACTTCTCAAAGCGAATTTGCGTTTTTATCAAATCCATACTTTGAGAAGAAAAAAGGAATGAGAAAATAGACCGCCTCACCAGGCAGCACTCCCGTTATATATTCGATTTGTTTGGCATATTCATTGTAACATAAAAAACGGTAAAATGCAAGCCGTTCGCCGCAGTTTTTTCAATTTCTTATCGACAATATTCCGCAAATTTCATCAAAAGCGCAAAAGATGCAAAAAAACAAGGAAAAAGGCCCCAAAAATGAGATGGGGCTCGCTAATTTCCCAAATTCGTCCAAAATCACCCCCCACCACCCGTAGCCGCCCGTGGGCGCTCTTGCATATTCGATCAGGGTGTGCTATACTATAAATGTCAGGAAAAGGAGGCGCCGCGTGATCTTACCGCGGAGCGCGGCTCCGGCTATCCGACGAATATTTTAAGGAGGATTTTCCCTATGACCCCTTTCATTATTGCAGGTGCAGCCGTAGGCTTTGTGCTGGTTTTGTTCATTGCCTTTGGTTATCTGAAGGCGCCGCCCGATACCGCTTACATCATTTCGGGTCTTGGTAAAAAGCGCATTCTCATCGGCCGTGCCGGCTGGCGCGTGCCCTTCTTTGAGCGCGTGGATAAGCTGGCCCTCAGCGTGATGCAGGTGGATATCAAGACCACCGAGGCCGTGCCCACCAACGAGTTCATCAACGTATCGGTGGACGGCGTGGCCAACATCAAGATCTCCTCCGACCCGGAGCTCTTGAAGCGCGCCGCCGAGGCGCTGCTCGGCAAGAGCCGGCAGGAGCTGGTTGCCCTCGTCACCCAGGTACTGGAGGGTAATATGCGTGAGATCGTGGGCTCCGTCGGTCTGAAGGAAATGGTTCAGGATCGGCAGGGCGTGGCCAAGAAGATCACGGAAAACGTGGTGCCCGATATGGAGAAGCTGGGTATTGAGGTGGTGAACTTCAACATTCAGAACTTTAAGGACGAGGCCGGCACCATTGAGAACATGGGTATCGACAACGTGGAGCAGATCCGCAAGAACGCCCAGATCGCCAAGGCCAACGCCCAGCGCGACATCGCCATTGCCACCGCCAACGCCCAGCAGGAATCCAACGCCGTGCAGGTGGAGGCCGAGAAGAAGATCGCCGAGCAGAATGCCGAGCTTGCCGTACAGCAGGCCGACATGAAGGTTCGCGCCGATACCAAGAAGGCAGAGGCAGACGCCGCCTACTCCATTCAGCAGGAGAATCAGCGTAAGATCATCGAGATCGCCAAGACCAACGCCGACATCGCACGCCGCGAAAAGGAGGCGGAGCTTGCCGAGAAGGAGATCGCCATCAAGGAGCGCGAGCTGGATGCCGAGATCAAGAAGCAGGCCGACGCCATGAAGTACCGCGCCGAGCGCGAGGCTGAGGCTGAGCTGGTGAAGCGCCAGCGTGAGGCTGATGCCCGTCAGTACGAGGCCATTAAGGCCGCCGAGGCCAAGAAGGCCGAGGCCGAGGCACTCCGCTTTGCTATGGAGCAGGAGGCCGAGGGTATCCGCGCCAAGGGTCTGGCCGAGGCTGAGGCCATCGAAAAGAAGGCCGAGGCACAGAAGAAGATGGGCGAGGCCTCCGTTTTGGAGATGTACCTCAACGCCCTGCCCGAGGTGGTCAAGAACGCCGCCACGCCTCTTGCCAAGACCGACAAGATCGTGATGTACGGCGACGGCAACTCCACCAAGCTGGTGCGTGACGTGATGAACAGCGCCGATCAGATCATGTCCGGCGTGAAGGAATCCACCGGCATCGACATCGGCAGCCTGCTTGCAGGCTTCGTCGGCGGCAAGGCCGCCGCCCCTGCGGTCGCACCCGCAGCGGAGCCCAAGGTCGAGGTCACCCCCGAGGAGGCGTAACGCCGCGGCGCCCGTCGCCCGCGTGATGCCTGACAGGTAAAAAATGAGCCCCGGCAGAGAATTTCTCTGCCGGGGCTTTCTTGTCGCGCTCGGACGTTATTGCTTCACCGGGGTGCGATGACCCGTGCGATCGGATTCGTAGGCGGCATCAATGATGCGCTGGGCGATCAGGCCCTCCTCTGCGGGCACGGGCAGCGCCTCGCCGTTCAGCACGGCGCGGGAAAAGCCCTCAAATTCCGCAGTATAGGCGTTGGTGCGAGGCAGGGGCGTGGAGATATCCTCCGGCGCGCTGCGCTTGTTGTAGGTAATGCTAAGCGTGCCGTCCTGCACCATGCTATCCTGAATGAAGAGCGCAGCCTTGCGACCGCAGATCTCCACCCGCTGAGGCTCGGTGCTGACGTTATAATTATTGGAAAGATAGAGCGTCGCGCCGTTGGAGAGGCGACCCAGCATCTGACCGTGGTCCTCCACGGTGTAATCGTAGAACTGATTGCCGCAAAGCGCCATCACCTCGGTGACCTCAAGGCCGGTGATAAAGCGCACGATATCAAGGCAGTGGGTGCCCACGTCCATAAAGGCACCGCCGCCGCCCAGCTCCTTCTTCTGGCGCCAGATATTGTCGCCCTTGGGATAATCAAAGGACCACTGCGCCTTCACGGAAACGATCTCGCCAAGCTCGCCCGCCTCCACCAGCTCCTTGGCCTTCACGTGCAGATCATGGAATCTGGCCATAAAGGCAGCGCCAAAGGCCACCCCTGCCTCGCGACAGGCGGCGATCATCTCGGCCACCTCGTCACCGCAAAGGCCGAGAGGCTTCTCGCACAGCACGTGCTTTTTGTATTTGGCCGCCAGCAGCACCTGCTCCCGGTGGCAAAAGAGGGGCGTTGCAATGTAGACGGCGTCCACGTCGGGCAGCGCCAGCAGCTCCTCGGCGCTGGTGGTGCCGTGCTTGACGCCAAACGTGGTCCGGATATCCTCTACTGCCGCGGGATTGATGTCCTGTACAGCCACCAGCTCCGCATTTTCGGCTGCCACCAGACGCGGCAGGCTGGTCCGCTTGGCAATACCGCCACAACCAATAACGCCCCATCTCAATTTCATAACAGTAACCTCCATCGGTTTTTTCTTTATGGTACAACAAAAAAACAGGAAAGTCAACGCCCATCCTGCCCTTTCTTTAGCACAAAACGGACACGGTCAATAACGGACAAAAACCGCCTTTTGGATTGACACGCGGTTTTTTCAATGCTATAATAAACGAAAATCTCACCAAAAGGAGAAGCGCGATGCGTATTTTGATTGGCAAGATCGGTACCGCCCCCACCGTGGCCTATGCCGCCCGGGAGCTGGCCGTTTATCTCAGAAGGATCGACCCCACCCTCACCGTGGAGGAGGTCTGCTACGATACATACGACGCGGCCGCCGACGGCGTGCTGTTTGTGGGCAGATGGCAGGCGGAATGCAAGGACGACCGTGTGGAGATCTCCGTTTCGGGCGGCTGCGGCTACATCACCGGCGCCAACGACCGCTCCGTGCTGCTGGCTGTGTATCAGTACCTCACCCGCCTCGGCTGCCGCTGGATGCGCCCGGGTGCCACGGGTGAGTTTATCCCGCAAAAGCAGCTTTCTGCCGAGGCGCTCGCCTGCCATTACAGCCACACCCCCTCCTATCGCCATCGCGGCATCACCATTGAGGGCTCCTGCACCTTTGACGCGGTTTACGATATGATCAACTGGCTGCCTCGCGTGGGCATGAACGAGTATTTCATCCAGATGCACGTGCCCTTTATCTTCTTCAACCGCTACGACGAGACCCATCCCACCGCCACCCCCGCCCTGACGCCCGACGACACGGCACGGATCTGCGCGCGGCTGGAGGAGGAGATCAAGATCCGCGGCCTTTCCTACCACAAGGTGGGCCACGGCTGGCTCTATCCTATGCTGGGCGAGCCCTGTTACGGCCGCTACGACCCCAAGCATGAGATCACCGAGGAGTTCCTCAGCATGGTGGCGCTGGTGAACGGTAAGCGGGAGATCTGGGGCGGTCAGCTGGTGGATACCAACCTCTGCTACGCCAACGACGAGGCACGCCACAAGATGCTTTCCTGCATTGTGGATTATTGCGAAAAAACGCCCGCCGCCGATTATATTCATTTCTGGCTTTCCGACGCCCGCAACAACCAATGCGAGTGCGAGAAGTGCCGGGACGTGCTGCCCACGGATCAGTACGTGCTGATGCTCAACGAGCTGGACGAGATGCTGACGGCCAAGGGTCTTGACACCAAGATCGTGTTCCTGCTCTACAACGAGCTGCTTTGGGCGCCGGTACAGGAAAGGATCAGGAACCAGGATCGCTTCGTGATGATGTTTGCCCCCATCACCCGCTCCTACAAGGAGACCTACTGCGGCAGCATGACCGGCAAGCAGGAGCCCCCCATGCTTTACGTGCGCAATCAGATCCACATGCCCCGCACGGTGGACGGCAACCTGGCGCTGCTCCGCCGGTGGCAGGAGCGCTTTCAGGGCGATTCCTTTGTGTTTGACTATCACAACATGTGGGCTCACGCGCTGGATGCGGGAGGATACCGCATTGCCCGCGTGCTCCACGACGATATGAAAAACCTTGATCAGATAGGCATCGACGGTATGGTCAGCTGCCAGCTGCAGCGCATTGCCTCCCCCACGTGCCTGCCCACCTACGGCATGGCCATGG
>SVTA01000081.1 GCA_015064005.1 Oscillospiraceae bacterium | reverse complement strand
ACTTCTTCTTGCTTATTCACAGTGACGTTAAAGCCGAGAGCCTTCCAAGCGGCGGCAGTCAGCTCAGCGATCTTGATGTGATCCTCGTTGTTGGCGTCCACGGAGATGGCAAAGGAATAACTGGAGGCATTGACGCCGGCGGTCTGCAGCAGGCTCTTGGCCTCGGCCACGTTGGGAGAGGCGGCAAGGTAGGACTCGGCCTTCTTGCGGAAGGTGGTGGACTTGCCTGCGCGGTCGGTTACGGTCAGGGGAACGAGGCCGTCAGCTGCCTCGGCGAACACCAGCGCGTTTGCGATGGTCTCGCGATCCATGGCAAGAGAGAGAGCCTTTCTGACGTTTGCGTCAGCGAAGAGCTTCTTGCCGTTGATCTCGGCGTTTTGATTGAGATAATATACGTGGGTAGAGGCGGAATCGGTGACCTTCATGTCCTCAACCAGCTCTGCGAATGCGTCATTCTCAAGGATATCCAGCGGTACGCGGCCGATGAAGCGCAGTGCGCCCAGATCGTTGGTGCCGATGGTGGTGAACTGCTCTGCGAAATCGGTGGAGTAATCCACGATGATGCGGAAGGGAGTGACGTACTTGTCAAGGTCGTCCTTGGTGCGGTTACGGTAGTAGTAGCTGTTGCGCTCCAGAATGAAGCCGTCCTCGTCGCTGTAGTTCATGGAACGAACCATGAAGGGACCGTTGCAGACCAGCGTGCTGGATTTCTTTGCCCAGTTGTCGTTACCCTCGGCAATGTCTGCGCGGATGGGGAACAGTGCGGGGCTGCAGAGATTGACAAGGAAGGTGTCGATCTCAACAGAGCGCTCAAACTGGATC
This sequence comes from Oscillospiraceae bacterium, assembly GCA_015064005.1. Taxonomy (GTDB): domain Bacteria; phylum Bacillota; class Clostridia; order Oscillospirales; family CAG-272; genus Firm-07. Next base: position 9,549 of record SVTA01000081.1, on the reverse strand, counting down.
TCAATAGTGGACTGATTTACGATAACGATGCCAAGATGGTCGATGGAATCGTTGCCCTCCAGGATCGCACGGGCATTCTTCACATCGTAAAGGAGCGCTGCGGCATGGTGGGAGGTATCGGGGTCAAACAGGCGGCGGAATGCGAACTGCACGTCACTGGCGGTGACCAGCACACCGTCGGACCATTTGGTGGAGTTCAGAACCAGGGTGAGCGTATAGGTGCCCTCCTCCTTGTCCTCCACGTACTTGTAAGAGTCAACCAGCGCCTTTTCGGGCTTGCCCTTATCGTTGGCAACGAACAGACCCTGGAACAGCAGGCTGACGATGTTCAGCGTGTCCTGATTGTTGAAGGCGTTGAGGGGGTCAAAATCGTAGATCGGCTCGCTCAGGTAAGCGCGGATAAAAGCGCCCTTATCGTTTTCGTCCTTCTTGCAGCTGACAAAGCAGGGCAGAATGCACAGAAGGCACAAAACCAGAGCTAAAACACGTTTCATCATATTGGTGTTCCTCCTTGGATTGATACTGCTGCGGCCGAAGCCATACAATACCATATTAACGTAAGGTATTATAGCACAGTTCGCCCCCGAATGCAAGTGTAGATTTATATAAAATCTAAAGGTTTGGACACCTGCACAATATTTCTTCCCAAAATTGGGCAGATTACACATAGATTTTTTGTGTTTTGGAGAGAATAGAGAAGAAATGAAGCGGAGAGGAGAAGGGTATGGAAAATTGGGCGCGAAGCGATCTGGCAACGGAGTGCGGAATTGGAGAAAATGGCACCGGCATCCGTGTCATGGAGCGCGAGGTCGGTCGATGCAGAATCAGCCGGGTGCAGGTGCGGGATGAGGAGGTCGCCGCACGCATCGGAAAGCCCGTTGGCAGATACGTGGTGGTGGAGTGCGGGGAGATCGGGGCGCTCGACGACGGAGAACTGGATGAGACGCGTCGCGCGTTGGCTGTGGAGATACGGGAAATGGCGGAGCGCATGACAGGGAAACGCGTGGGAATGGGCTTTTCAGTGTTGGTGGCAGGGTTGGGAAACCGCGCCGTGACACCGGACGCGGTGGGGCCGGAAACCGTAAGACATTTGGCTGTTACAAGGCATCTGCGGCAGCAGGACGCGGCACTGCTGGCAACCGCCGGCCTCTGCGAGATCTCGGCGGTGGTGCCGGGGGTGCTGGGAGAGACCGGTGTAGCCGCGGCAGAGCTGGTCAGGGGTGCGGTGCAGGCTGTGGAGCCAGATCTGGTGGTGGCCGTGGACGCACTGGCTGCCCGTACCGTGGAGCGGCTTGCCGCCACGGTGCAGCTGTCAGACGTGGGCATCTGCCCGGGCTCCGGGCTTGGCGCAGGGAGCTTCGCTCTGAATGGCAAGACTGTCGGCGTGCCCGTGATGGCGCTTGGCGTGCCCACGGTGGTGGAAAGCACCACTCTGGTGGCGGACGTGCTGGCTGCCGACGGTGGACGGCTGGAGGAGGGGGGCGCTGCCATCCTCCGGCGAGGTGGGAAACGCTTTTTTGTAGCGCCGCGGGAAATAGACGTGCTGGTGGCCGCCTCCGGGGTGCTGCTGGCCGGTGCCATCGAGCGTGCCTTTTCACTGTAAAAAACGGCCTATCCTGCTGCAGGATAGGCCGTTTTTCTATACCGTTATGGGGTTATTTCAGCGTTTTCACAAATGCGTCGATGCGCTTCAGCGCCTCCTCGATGTGCTTGACAGAGTAGGCGTAGGATACGCGGGCAAAGCCCTCGCCGCCGGCGCCGAAGGCGGTGCCGGGCACGATGGCACATTTGTATTCGTTCAGCAATCTGTCGCAGAATTCCTCACTGGACAGACCGAACTTACCGATCTCGGGATAGATGTAGAAGGCGCCCTCCGGCTCAAAGCAATCGATACCGATTTCCTTGAAGCCGTTATAGATAAAGCGTCTGCGGCGGTCGTACTCCGCCACCATCATGGCCACGTCCTCGTCGCCGTTGCGCAGTGCCTCCACAGCGGCAAACTGGCTGGTGGTGGGGGCACACATGATGGCGTATTGGTGGATCTTCAGCATCTGCTCTGCCAGAGGCAGCGGGGCGGCCAGATAGCCCATGCGCCAGCCCGTCATGGCGTAAGCCTTGGAAAATCCGCTGGCAATGACGGTGCGCTCCCACATTCCCTCCAGTGAGGCAATGGAAACGTGCTGATTGCCGCCGTAGGTCATCTCGGCGTAGATCTCATCGGACAGCACTACGATATTGGTATCGCGGAGCAGCGGAGCGATGGCCTCCAGATCCTCTCTGGTCATAATGGCGCCGGTGGGGTTGTTGGGGAAGGGCAGCACCAGCATTTTGGTGCGGGGGGTAATGGCGGCACGCAGCGCCTCGGCGGTCAGCTTGAAGCGATCCTCCACCTTGGTTTCCACAATGACGGGGATGCCGCCTGCCATTTTCACGATGGGCTCGTAGCAGACGAAGCAGGGCGTGGGGATGATCACCTCGTCGCCCGGCTCTACAACGGCGCGGATGGCAAGGTCGATGGCCTCGCTGCCGCCCACGGTGACCATGGTCTCGGCAGGGGTATAGGAAAGATCAAAACGGCGCTTCAGATAGTTGCAGATCTCCTCCCGCAGCTCGGGGGTGCCGGCGTTGGAGGTGTAGTATGTTTTGCCCTTTTGCAGACTTTCGATGCCTGCCTCGCGGATGTGCCAGGGTGTGACGAAATCGGGCTGTCCCACGGTAAGGCCGATGACGTCCTTGCGACCGTCCAGCAGATCGAAAAACTTCCGGATGCCGGATTTCTTCAGATCCACCACGGTGCGGGAAAGCACGGAGGAATAATCGATCATCAGTAGTATCCTCTCTCGTCGATTTCGGGAGCGCCGTAAACAACGCCCTTATCCTTGTATTTACGCAGGACGAAATGAGTGGCGGTGGAAATCACATCCTCAATGGTGGCCAGCTTCTGCGCCACGAAATAGGCGACCTCCTTCATGGTCTTGCCCTCGATGAGCACACAGAGATCAAAGCCGCCGGACATGAGGTACAGGCTCTGTACCTCGGGATAGTTGTAGATCTTTTCCGCCACACGGTCAAAGCCGCGGTCACGCTGGGGGGTGATCTTCACCTCAATCAGTGCGGAAACGTATTCACGGTCGGTTTTATCCCAGTCGATCATGGTCTTGTAGCCGAGGATGATGCCCTCCTGCTCATAATCCTCGATCATTCTCTTGATATCGCCGGTTTCCTTGTTGCACATCACGGCCAGCTGCTCGTGGGTGAGAGTGGCGTTTTCTTCCAGTAAGCGCAAAATATTGTTCATCGTTATGCCTCCTTGTGAGTGGTGTTTTTGCTGATTTTTTGAATAATGCTGTCGTAGGTCAGGCCGTAGCGGGCGGCAATGTCGCGGGCGTAGCTTTTGCCGTCGGGCTTGCGGCGGTAGATGAGGAATGAGCGCTTGCCCTCCTCCTCGATGCCCGCCACCAGCGTGTCGATGGGTGCGCCGCCCCGGGCGTTGATCTCGTCGATCTCGCCTGCCAGCTCGTGCAGGTGGGTGGAGAAGATGCAGCGGCAGCCCGCGTGGGCAAGCCCGGCCAGCACCTCGGCCGCGATATACGAGGCCTCAAAGGATCCGGTGGAGGAAAGCGACTCGTCAAGAAGCACCAGGCTCTCGGCGGTAATTGCGGAAAAGATCTCGCCAAGTCGCGCGCACTCCTCTCCAAGGCGTCCCTTGTCAATGGTATCGTCGGCACCTGTGGGGAAATGGGTGAAAATGGCATCGGCAGGGCTGATCACCGCGCTCTGTGCGGGCACCAGCAGACCCAACTGTGCCATCACCACGGCAAGGCCCATGGCGCAGGTGATGACGGATTTTCCGCCCCGGTTGGGGCCGGTCAGCACGTAAATGGCGGCTTTTTCGTCAAAAATGAGATCGTTGGTCACGATGGGATCATCCACCTTTAGGGCGACCACGGGGTTGTAAAGCGCTGTGGCACGGAAAGCACGCTCTGCCGCAGGTGCGATCTCCGGTACGGTGAGCTGATTGCCCTTGATCTGAAGCGCGCGCATCAGATTGGTGCCCTTCAGAAGAAATTCAAACTCGGGCAGGAGATTCAGCAGAAAGTCCGTGTTCTCCAGAACGTAGGTCTGCACGATCTTCTTCCAGGAGCGTAGAGATTGGCGGTATACGTCGTTGATGGCAGAGTTGAAGGCCAGCGCCAGCGCGGTCTTCTGGTTCTCGGTCTGCTTGCGGTTGAAGGGGACCAGCTCCGCGATACAGGTATACTCGTCGTTTTTCATGTTGAGGTGCAGGATCTTCTGCAGTGTATCGCCGGAGCGGAAGGGCTCGGCGTTGATGGCAAGCACGCCTGCATCCTTGGGGCGCAGCTGGGCGTCGAGATTCACGCCCACGGTAACGCTGCGGATCTCACGCACGCGGGAGGTCAGCTCCTCCAGCTTGCGGTTCAGATCGGCGTAATACTCGCTCTCCACCAAATTGGCAATGTGGGTGGAAAGCAGCCGGAAGGGCTCGCTTTCGTACGTGCTTTTTGCCTCGCAAATGCCGTGATAGAGAACGTCAATGCTGGAAATGTAAAGCTCGATCTCGGTCATGCTGGAAAGATAATCCGAGGTTTCGCCGCTGTCGGCGTCCAGCCGCCGAAGCTCCATAATATCGTACAGCACAGGAAGCAGACGGGCGAGGGTCTTGGAAAGCTCCTCGTGAGCCAGCAGGTCACCAAAGACCGCTTCACGGTAGCGGATGACATCGGGGTCGGCGGTAATGAACTCGGAAAGATTGGAGTTTTTCAGCGGGAAAACCTCGGTAAGACCAAGCTCCTCCAGTGTGAAATCGTCAATATTGGGCCGTTTTTGACCGGAAAGATGAGCCTGCAGCGCGGCGGCGCTGGGGTAAAGCAGGCTGAAATCCTTGAGATTGAGATCTGCCATTTGCGATCCTCCTTGGTTGCTTGCGCGGGAGCGCGGAAATATCAATAATTAAGTATAGCATAAAAGGAAGAAAAAATCAAGAGAAAATCTCGCGCGACGAAAGATTTTTTAGGGCTTGCAAGTGGCACGGATCTGTGGTACAATAGGTACAGTAGCAAAAGGGAGGTGCGCGTATGCTTGCGTATGATAAAACACTGATCGTGAAGGAGCGGCCGTCAGCACGCGTGCCGGTCAACGTGGCGGAGTGTTGGCTTGAAAACGCTCATGTCCGCCGCGTGCTGCGCGCCTCGGGTGTAGATGAAATCTATCTTACCGGAAACGGCGCTGATTTTGAAAAGCTAGCGGTGCTGCTGGAGGCGTTATCCTCCCTGCATGGCTCTCCGGCTTGTGATGCCATCGTTGCCGAGCTGCGGGCGCTTGGCTGTACGCTGACACCCAACGCAGAAAATGCAGCGGCCATCTGGCAGCAAACGGCAGCAGTTTTAGGGGAGAAGTCACAGCGTCCGGAGGATTATCTTGCGGAGGCCGGTGTTGGCACGCTGCTGGTGGCCACCTCGCCGCTTGATTTTGAAGAAAAAACATTTTACCCGGCAAACGGTGCCGGAAAATGCCAAATTCTCCCGTTGTTCTCACCGGATGAGCTTTTTGCATCCGACAGTCGGCAGTTTGCCCTGAATGTGCAAAAATTAGGCGAGCGGACCGGCGTGAATGTTCAAGAATTTGAAGATTTTTGCACGGCGCTTGAGGCGTCGCTGGAGGTGTTCTTGGCGGCGGGCTGCCCCGGCGGTCTTCACAGTACCCTTGTGCAATATGGCTTCCGCCGCCCCGATCCTTACCATGCGGGCGAAATTTTCCGCCGCGCACTGACCGAAAAGCATCCCGAGATCATGCCGCAGGAGCGAGCGCTGCTTTTCTCGCAGCTGATGCGCGTGCTCGGCAAGGCCTATCAAAGAATGGGAATGACGATGCACCTGATCCCGTCCGCGGGCGTTGTCGGCGAGCAGCTCGCCGAACTGCAAAAAACGCCGGAAAACCATACCGTTTGTGGTCTAAATGCCGAAAATGGCCTTGTAGCGCTTCTGGATTATCTGAAGGAATATCGCTGCCTGCCGCAATTGGTGATCGCTCTTTCGGCTGCTGTGCCATATAACCTGCTGCACCGGCTTTCCGGTAGATTTGAACCGCTTGACGGAAAACCGCGTATTCTGTGGGGAATTGACGGGGAATGGTGTACTGCCGCTGATGCTGCCGCCATTGCTCGCGCCATTTGCCGCGAAAGCGCCGCCGGCACATTTGTGGGGGTCCTTCGCGATACCGAGGGTTTCCTCACTGCCCCCGTCACGCGCATCCTTTCCTCCATGAGGCCATAAAATCTCATGAAAGAAGGCGACCTGCCACGGCAGGTCGCCTTCTTTCATGACATTTATGATATCTATACGTCAAAATGCTTGATGGCCTTGATGGCGGTTCCTTTTTCGAATTTCTGTACCTCGCCGAGGGCAAAAAAGCTGCCGTCCGCGCCGCAAAGGCGCACGCGGATGCCAAGGGGGTGCGTGTCGCGGATCTTTGTCTGATAGATCTCGCATCCACTGCGACAGAGCTTTTCATAAAAGGCGGGGAGCTTCACCGCGTCAAGATCGGCAAATAGCGGCTCGATGGGCAGAAGCAGGGCACGGCGCTCCTCCGGCGTCATGGCCTCCAGTGCCGCGACCGTTTGGCAATCGTCAAGCGAAAAGCCGCCGGTTTCCGTTCGGCGGAGCGCTGCCATCACGCCGCCACAGCCGAGCGCCTTGCCGATATCGGCGCAAAGGGTGCGGATGTAGGTGCCGGCCGAGCAGGTCACTGTCAGGCTGTAATCATCGCCGCCCAATGGCTCACATTTCATAGAATGTACCGTAATGGGGCGGGATTTTCGCTCAACCTCCACACCGCGACGGGCGAGGTCAACCAGCTTTTTTCCGCCCACCTTCAGGGCACTGTACATTGGAGGGATCTGCTCGATCTCGCCGGAAAAGGATTCCGCCACGCGGATGGCCTCCTCCACGGTGGGGCGCTGATCGGAGGTGGCGAGAATTTCGCCCGTTACGTCCTCTGTGTCTGTGGTCAGCCCCAGCCTCAGCGTGGCGATGTAGGTTTTTTGATGAGTGGAAAGGTATTCGGTAGCCTTTACGGCGCGCCCGATCAGAATTACCAGCACTCCCGTTGCCAGGGGGTCAAGCGTGCCGGTATGCCCCACCTTGCGGGTGTTATACAGGCGGCGCACCTTGCCCACCACATCATGGGAGGTCATCCCCGCAGGCTTGTCGATCAGCAGGACGCCACAGGGCTCGGTCAGTTCGGTCATAGCAGTTCCTTTCGTGAAAAAGCCGATGCGCTGTGGCGTATCGGCTTGAAATGTTAAAGCAAAATGTCCTCCAAACAGCGTTTGGGTACATAATGGGTGCCGTTTTCCCGGTAATAGGTGAGGCTGCCGTTGCCGTGCGGCTCGGTCAGCGCCACCTCCTCGGCAGGCTTGCCGAGGGCAATAGCCAGCTGCGGCTGATAGCGATCGGCAATGCCAAAATCGGCGTTCAAGCGCGCGGGATCAAAGCTGCCAAGCATGCAACCGCCAAACCCCATCTCAACAGCACCCAGCAGAATGGTCTGCGCGGCAATTCCTACGTCCTTCAGCATTAGCGTCCGGGGGCTTTGCGCTGCCGTATCCTCGAAAATCAGGATAAAGGCGGTGGGACAGTGCCCTGCCGGCGGCAGAGGGATGCCGAGGCTGGCCGCAAAGCGGCAGTTCCTCAGCATTTTGGAAATATCTGCCTCCTCGGTCAGCAGCTTGTAGCAAAGGGGCTGTTTGTTCATGCCGGAGGGGCAGCGACGGGCGAGATCCACCAGTTTTCGTAAAATGTCCTTGGAAACGGGTTGCGTTTCGTCAAAGGAACGGTAGCTGCGATTTTGCAGCACGAGCGATTCAAGATCCATGCTTTACCTCAAAAATGAATGGTTGCGGCGTGAATGGGGAAGCCCTTTTCGGAAAAGTTCTTTTCGTATTCTGTCATCACGTTTCCCTCGTTCAGCGGGCTGTTGTGCAGGTCGCGGGTCAGATCGGTAACGGTGAGCCCCATGGCTTCAAATTCCTCCAGAGAAAAATCGAACAGCGCCACGTTATCGGTCTTAAAGCGCACAATGCCGCCCTCCTTCAGCACCTCACGGTAGCGCTGGAGAAAGCCGCGGTAGGTGAGCCTGCGCTTGGCATGGCGCGCCTTGTGCCAGGGGTCGCTGAAGTTGAGATAGATGCAATCGATGCTGTGGGCGGGAAACCACTCGGTGAGGTTTTCCGCGTTGCCGATGAGAAAGCGCAGGTTATCGGGGCGAGTGTCGGCGGCCTCCTTGGCCTTTTCCAAAGCGGTGCAGGCCACGTCGGCCACGCACTCCATGGCGATCAGATTGATCTCGGGGTGCTTTGCCGCCATGCCGCAGGCAAAATTGCCCTTGCCGCAACCGATCTCCAGATGTAAGGGGCGTTTTTCGGGAAAAAAGCTTTGCGGATCGTTTTTCAGGACGGCCGTATCGTTGATCAGCAATTCCGCACAGGCGGCGATCCGCTCCGCGCCGTGCTTTTTCTTACGCGCCCGCATCAGACGTTAAAGCGGAAGACGACAATGTCTCCGTCCTGCATCACGTATTCCTTACCCTCGCTGCGCAAAAGACCCTGCTCCTTGACGGCGTTCATGGAGCCAAGACGCTCCAGGTCTGCGTAGGAAACCACTTCCGCACGGATAAAGCCCCGCTCAAAATCGGAGTGGATCTTGCCTGCGGCACCGGGTGCCTTCGTGCCTCTGGTGATGGTCCAGGCGCGCACCTCCTTGGGGCCGGCGGTCAGGAAGCTGATGAGGCCGAGCAGGGAATAGCTTGCCTTGATCAGACGGTCAAGACCGCTTTCGGGAATGCCGAGATCCTCCAGGAACGCCTTCTTCTCCTCGCCGGAAAGCTCCGCGATCTCCGCTTCGATCTGGGCGCAGACGGGCAGAATGCCGGCGTTTTCGCTGTCAGCAAAGGCCTTCAGCGCGGCGTACATGGGGTTGTCCGTAGGCTCGTCACCCACCTCATCCTCACTGATGTTGGCCACGTAAATGACGGGCTTCATGGTCAGCAGAGGCGTGTCAAAAAGGATCGCGCGCTCGTCCTCGGAAAGCTCCACAGTGCGGGCGGTATGACCCTCGGAAAGGGCCGCGTAAACGCGCTCCAGCACCGCTAGCTCCCCGGCCAGGGTCTTGTCGCCCTTCATGGCCTTTTTGGTGCGGTCCATGCGGCGCTCCAGCATCTCCATATCGGAGAAGATCAGCTCCAGGTTGATGGTTTCCAGATCACGCATGGGGTCAACCGCACCATCCACGTGAATAATGTTATCATCCTCGAAGCAGCGTACCACGTGGATCACGGCGTCCACCTCGCGGATATGGGAAAGGAACTTGTTGCCAAGCCCCTCACCCTTGGAGGCACCGCGCACCAGTCCCGCGATGTCTACGAATTCAATGACGGCGGGGGTGTATTTTTCGGGCGCGTACATTTCGGCCAGATAGTCCATACGTGCGTCAGGCACGGCCACCACGCCACGTTGGGCTCAATGGTGCAGAA
>SVTA01000080.1 GCA_015064005.1 Oscillospiraceae bacterium | reverse complement strand
CGACCTTGCGGCGGCTACCAAAACCGGCACGTTCAAGAAGAAATACCCCGCTCGCCATTTTGATTGCGGTATTGCCGAGGGCAATATGATGGCCGTAGCGGCAGGTCTTGCCGCCGCAGGCAAGATCCCCTTTGCCTCCACCTTCGCGATGTTCGCCGCAGGCCGCGCCTACGAGCAGATCCGTAATGCCATCGGCTACCCTCACCTCAACGTCAAGATCGGCGCTACCCACGCCGGCATCACCGTTGGTGAGGACGGCGCTACCCATCAGTGCAACGAGGACCTTGCTCTGATGCGTACCATTCCCGGTATGACCATCGTGAACCCCGCTGACGCCGTTGAGGCACGCGCTGCCGTTGAGGCCGCTATCCTCCACAAGGGCCCCATGTACCTGCGCTTCGGTCGCTTTGCCGTGCCGGTGCTTTATAATAAGGAAAGCTACAAGTTTGAGCTGGGTCGCGGCGTGAATATGAAGGAGGGCAAGGATGTAACCATCGTTGCCACCGGTATCATGGTTGACATGGCGCTGCAGGCTGCCGAGCTGCTGAAGGCTGACGGCATTTCTGCCCGCGTGATCAATATTCACACCATCAAGCCTCTCGATAAGGAGATCATTCTGGATGCTGCCCGCGCTACCGGCGCCATCGTGACCGCGGAGGAGCACAGCGTGATCGGCGGTCTTGGCTCTGCTGTGGCAGAGGCTGTCTGCGAGGCCTGCCCCGTTCCCGTGGTGCGCGTAGGCGTAGAGGATAGCTACGGCCGTTCCGGTACGGTTCCGGCGCTGCTGGAGCTGTACGGCCTTACTCCTGCCAACATCGTGGCAAAGGCTAAGCTGGCTCTTTCGCTGAAAAAGTAATTGATGGAGACCAAGCGATTTTCAAAAAATGACAGCGGCTTTACCTGCGCCCATTGCGGGCGCGAGGTAAAGCCGCTTGGCTACACCTCCCGCAACCATTGTCCCTTTTGCCTGTGGAGCCTGCACGTGGACGTCAATCCCGGTGATCGCGCCAATGCTTGCGGCGGGCAAATGGAGCCGATCAGCGTGGAGCCGGATCCTCGCAAGGGATACGTGATCCTGCACCGCTGCACCAAGTGCGGCGAGGTGCGGCGCAATCGGGCGGCACACGAGGCCGAGGTGCAGCCGGATCGGCTGAAGCTTTTGATCGAGCTGACGGCCGTAAAGCGCTGAAATTTCAAAATAGAGGAGGAACGGTATGCGAAAAACAAGATTTTTATGGCTTGTACCCGCGCTGCTGCTCCTCCTTTCTTCTTGCGGCAGAGCCGCACCCATAGTGGAGCGCTATGACGGCACGCATCAGCACACGTACGGCGCTTGCTATACCGTTCAGGCTGTGACCTGCCTCGAGCCCGGAGCGGTGGTGCGATATTGCGGCATTTGCCGGAAGCCGGAGGTGACACAGGTGCCCGTTGCGCCGGATGAGGCGGACCGCAATCACGACTTTTCTCATACCGTTGTGCCTCCAACTGAGGCAGAATGGGGATATACGGTGAAAAGATGCAATGCCTGCGGCTACACCGTGGATCGCGCGGATAAAACCCCGCCGCTGTATGCGCTGCTCACCGATGCCGCAACGAGCACCGCGCTCCCGCAGGGCGTCACGGCGGCGTTGCGCGCGGATAGCAAAAGCCATCTGCTACAGCTTTCTGCTGCGGCGGATACCGCCGTGGATGCGGAGATCGCTCGTCGCCTTGGGGTGGCGTTGGCTGTCACGGCGCTGATGGAGGAGGAAGGCTCCGTGCTGACGGCGGATACTGCGGTTGCCGTCGTTACCGGTGGCCTTGCCGGACGCACCTACACGCTTCGGCAGCTGATCACGGCCTTTATCAAGACCGGCTCGGAGGATACCGCCCTTGCGCTTGCCGACGCGTGCGGGGAAACGGCGGCGGACTTTTCGCTGCGCGTGCAGCGGAGAATTGAGCGGCTTGGCTTACAAAATTCCGCGGAAATTCACCCCGTTTTGGGGGCAAAGCCGCAAAAAGCCACACTTTACGGTACGGCGGTGTTGCTGGTGCGGGCCTTGGATACACCCCTGATCGCCACGGCGCTGGCAGAGGCTGTTCCCGACCTTTCTCAGGTTGCGGGACAGAAGCCTGCGGTTTATTTGACGGATGCTGCCGGCACGCTGCGCGTTACGGCGCTACAGCGCGCGGATGGCACGTACGATTGCCTTCTTTTGTATGGTGCCTTGCTACCGACGGATGCGGAGGAGGCCATTTTATCTGTGAATTAAAGTGCTTGCCCTTCGGCGGCGCTTTAAAATATTTTAATTTAAAGGAGAGAAAAGAATGGAATTTCTCAAAAATTTGTGGAATTCTGTGCAGAGCTTCTTTTTTGCTAACTGGAACAGAATTCTGATCTTCCTTCTGACATTGGTAGCCGGACTTATTGTTATCAAGATTCTGGTGGGCATTTTCCGTAGCTTGATGAATCGTTCCAAGCTGAAGGGAACTGCCGGCAACTTTCTCACCACATTGATAAAGACGGCGCTGGTGATCCTTTACGTGATCATTTTGCTCTCTATGCTGGGCGTCGACACCACTTCCTTGGTAGCGGTGTTCAGCGTGCTGACATTGGCTATTTCACTGGCAGTGCAGGGTGTGATCTCCAATCTCGCCTCCGGCATCATGCTGGTGGTCACCAAGCCCTTTGAGGAAGGGGATTTTGTGGATATCGGCGGCAATAGCGGCACGGTGGAGCATATTCTTATCACCTGCACCAAACTGAAGACCGGCGATAACAAGGTGGTGACCATTCCCAATAGCAGCGTCACTTCCTCCACCATTACCAACTACAGCACCAAAGGCACCAGACGTCTGGATCTTACCTTCTCCGCCGCGTACGGCACGGATGTAGCACTGGTGAAGGAAACCATCCTTGCCGTGATAGCCTGCCATGACGAGGTGTTCCAGGATCCCGCCCCCATGGTGCGCCTCACCGAGCACGGCGCCAGCTCTATTGATTTCGTGGTGCGCGTTTGGCTCAACGGCAGCGATTACTGGAGCGTCAACTTTGATCTGAAGGAGGAAATCTACAACGCCTTCAACGAAAAGGGCATTGAGATTCCTTTCCCGCAGATGGATGTACACGTAATACAGTAAGCAAAAACCAAAAAATCCCGCACAACGGTGCGGGATTTTTTGGTTTTATTGCTTTTGTGTGCCGTAATAATGGAAGTGCTTGGGGGTGTAGTAGATACGGTTTCCCGCTTGATCGACCAATGCCGGATCCGCATTGGCTTGATTGAGCGGGGTTTTGGCGTCCTTCTTTATACTGTTTAATTTGAACTCGCCATAGGTGTGCTCGTTGTAGCAGCTGATGAAGGTGACCTGCAGCACGTCATCCAGCCGGCAATCGTCCGGCAGGGCGATGTACTTATATTTGGCTGTCTGATCCGGAAAGGATACGTAGCAGGTGAAGCAATAATTGTTGCGGGGAAAGGTGATGAGGATCTGCTGCAGCGCGGAGGGACCGTGATTCTCGATTTTCAGGGTAAGAATGTTGCGGTTCAGGGCATCCGGCAGCGTGGTGTAATCCTGATAGCGCTGCAGTCGGCGCTCTGCCAGCACCAGCCTGGCGCGTGTGAGGGCTTTGATATGCTTGCGCGCCTTCAGACGCATTACCGCTTTTTCCAATCGCGCCTTGCGCCGCCGCGCTCTTTTGCTGAGGCGCACCTCGATCTCGTTGGAAAGCTTGCCGACCTCGACGATCTTCTTTTTGTCCTCGTCCTTGTCCTTTTCCTTGTTATCCTGTTCTTTTTCTTCTTCTTTGGGAGAATAGTAGTTCTCAAAGCGCTGTACGTTATAATTGAAGCTTCCGCTTGGCGTTTGGGAGGAGGAGGGCTGCTGGGGCTGATAATTCGGGTCAATCTTGGGCATAGCGTCCGCTGAACGGAAGGCGGCCAAGGCAGCTGCAAGGTTGGGGAAGCGCTTTTTTCTGTGGGTGGGATCGGTGTGAACGTTGTTGAAGGTCCGATCCGGCACGTATATGGGGCGATACTGGGCGCTGTTGATGCTGACGCAGCTGCTGTTGTGGCGCTTGTGGTCGTTGCGGGAGATGCGAAACGCCACGTAGCCGAGCACGCAGGAGCTGAAAAGCCCCAAAACGGTGCCGTAAAACTCAATGATCTCCGGCAGCGAGAGGGCAGCGGTGCCACCGTTGGCAGCCAGAGCGTTGACGTAGAAGGGAACCAGCGCCAGCGCGGCAATCAGCAGCAGCGAGGCGAGCACGAGGTGAATGCTGCGGTGCCTTGCGCCGATCAGATGCAGCGCGAGGAAGAGCAGGGAAAATATGGCGAGGATCAGTATGAAAATCAACATGGCAGGCTCCAATCTGTAGATTACATAAAGGGTCGGTAGGCGCGGTAAGCAGTGGGCAGGGCGTAGCGACGGTCGATCTCCTCGCGAGGGGCAAAAAACAGCTCGGAAGGCAGGAAATCCACCCCATCCTCTGGGATAATGACCTCAAAGCCCACCATGTGCCACTCCAGATGAGTAAAAATATGCTTGGCATCGCCAAGCGGCGCGACGCGAAGCGGCGTGATGCCGCGAAGGGTGAAGAACTGCAGCAGCTCCGCCTCGCTGTGAATACCGTCGAGAACGGGGGGCTCGAAAAGACCGGCCAGCAGGCCGCTCTCCGGCCGCTGTCGCAGCGCAACCTTGTCGCCACAGCGTAAAATCAGCACCGTGCGATGCTCTTTTTTGCGCGGAGCGGGCTTGCGGCGGATGGGCAGGGCGGTTTCCTTGCCCTCGGCCCTTGCGCGACAAATCGCGCAGAGCGGGCATTCCTCGCATTTTGGCACCCCGTTTGGCAGGCAAACGGTAGCGCCCAGCTCGATCATGGCTTGGTTGAAATCCGCCGCATGGTCCTTTGGTTGTGCCGCCGCTACCGCGGCGGTCAGCTGCTTTTTGGAGGTGGGGGCTAAAATGTCATCTTCAAAGGCCAAAAGGCGTGCCGCTACCCGCAGCACGTTGCCGTCCACAGCGGGGTGGGGGAGATCAAAGGCGAAGGAGGCAATGGCACCGGCAGTGTACTCGCCAATGCCGCAAAGTGACAGTATCCCCTCAAACGTGGTGGGAAAAACGCCGTTATGCGCTTCCATGACCGTTCGTGCGGCCTTTTGCATATTGCGCACACGGCTATAGTAGCCAAGCCCCTCCCACAGCTTCAGGATCTGCGCCTCCGGGGCGGTGGCAAGGGCGGCAACGGTGGGCAGGGCGTCAAGAAAACGCTCATAGTAGGGAATGACGGCCTCCACGCGGGTCTGTTGGAGCATGATCTCCGAAACCCAGATGCGGTAGGGGTCCCTGGTGTGCCGCCAGGGCAGGTCACGCCGGTGCTTTCCGTACCAAGGCAGGATGGGGGTTAAATCCGGCAAATTCACCACCGTTTCGCCTCCTTTCTGATTTTTTCGCATTTTGTTTTTTTGAAAAAGGGCAAGAATTTCGCGGAAACTCTTGCCCCTATAGATCATTTCAAAAAGCCGCTGACGATCTGCTCCTCGGCTTCCTTTTCGGTGAGTCCCAGGGTCATCAGCTTGATCAGCTGCTCGCCCGCGATCTTGCCGATGGCAGCCTCGTGGATGAGGGAGGCGTCGGGATGCGCCGCCACGATCTCCGGAACGGCGCTGACGGTGGCCTCGTCCATGATGATGGCGTCACACTCGGTGTGGCCGGAGCAGCGGCTGTTGCCGTTTACGTGGGAAACGAACAGCTGGGTGGACTGATCCCGCGCCACGGAACGGGACACCACGTGGGTGCCGCAATCCTCACCGTTCAGATCCACCTCAAAGTGGGTCTCTGCCCGTTGGGTGCCGTGGGTCATGATCTTTTCGTGGACGATCAGCGTGGCCTTGTCGGCAAGCTTCGCGCGGGTGATGCGATTGGTGGAGTCTACGCCCTTGATCTGGGCGGTTTCCATTTCCATATAGGAGCCGGGCTCCATCTCTACCACGGTGGTGGGATTCATCAGATTCTTGCCGTTGCCGTCACCCTCACCGTAGTGCTTTTCGATATACTTGACCCGGGCATTTTCACCCACGTAAAAGGCGTGGATGCCGCTGTGCTCGCTGTCGGCGCTGCCGCCGTTGTGGATGCCGCAGCCGGCCACGATGGTCACGTCACAGTCCGCGCCGATGTGGAAATCGTTATACACCAGCTCCTTGAGGCCGGATTTGGCCAGCAGCACGGGGATGTGCAGGCTCTCCTTTTTCGTGCCGGGCTGGATGTAGATGTCAATACCGGGCTTGTCGGTCTTTTTGACGATGGAAATATGCTCGCTGTCGTTTTTGCCGAAGAGCTCGCCGTCCACGCGCAGGGAATAGGCGCCGGCGGGCACCTCGTGAATATCCGCCACCTGCTCCAGCAGGTTTTTCTTGATGCTGTCAAGCTCAGCCATTTTCGCTCACCTCCGTTGTAAAGCGGCAGCCGGCCATGCTGCCCAGCAGCTTGGGCAGGATGTCTGCCTTGGCGCCCTCGGCGGCGATATGGCCGTCGGCCACCATCACGATCTTGTCCGCGATATCGAGAATGCGCTCCTGGTGGGAGATGATGAGGATGCTGCCCTTGGTTTTTTCGTGCATTTTTTCAAACACCTTGATGAGGTTATTGAAGCTCCACAGGTCAATGCCGGCCTCGGGCTCGTCAAAGACCGAGAGCTTGGTGCCGCGGGCGAGGATCTCGGCGATCTCAATACGCTTCAGCTCGCCGCCGGAAAGGGAGGCGTTCACCTCGCGGTTAATGTATTCCTTGGCGCAAAGGCCCACCTCGGAAAGATAGCTGCAGGCGGTGGCCACGGAAAGCTTCTCACCGGCGGCAAGGGAGATGAGATCCTTTACCGTCAGCCCCTTGAAGCGTACGGGCTGCTGAAAGGCGAAGCTGATGCCCCGTCTTGCTCGCTCGGTGATGGAAAGGTCGGTGATGTCCTCGCCGTCAAACAGCACCCGGCCGGAGGTGGGGGTGATAATGCCGGCGATAATCTTGGCCAGCGTGGATTTTCCGCTGCCGTTGGGGCCGGTAATGGCCACAAAGCGCTCGGAAACCTTCAGGTTGATATCGTCTAAAATCACGGTTTTTCCGCCGCCCTCACCGGGCACGCAAAAGCCGACGTGTTGCAGTTCCAGCATAGTTGCTCCTTTGTTGCACAGATAGATGAATTTAGTATAGCACAGTTTCGGTGAAATTTCAAGTAAAAGTCGCCATTTTTGCGATTCTTTCGTGATTTTTCAAATCCTGTCGGCGAATTTGATAAATTTTTGACGAAAGGCACAAAAAGTTTGTTCTTATTTTGTCGGTATTTTTATTTGCCGCCACTTGACGGGGGTGGGCGGTTATGATATAATGTATAGTGATAATTTGCGGCATTGGGCTCTTCCTTGTCGCGACGTGTCAAAAGAACACTGTAAAAATTGAGTTTTCAGGAGGAACAACATGGAATACCGCATTGAACACGACTCCATGGGTGAGGTTAAGGTACCTGCCGACCGTTACTGGGCTGCACAGACCGAGCGCAGCCATCAGAACTTCCCGATCGGCGTTGGTATTGAGACCATGCCCCGCGAGATCACCAAGGCATTCGGCGTGCTGAAGAAGGCCGCTGCCATTGCCAACAACGCATTGAAGCCCGAGAAGATGACCGCAGAGAAGCTGGCTGCCATCAAGCAGGCCTGCGACGAGGTCATGTCCGGATCTCTCAACGACCACTTCCCGCTGGTGGTATGGCAGACCGGCTCCGGCACCCAGTCCAACATGAATGCCAACGAGGTCATTGCCAACCGTGCCAACGAGATCGCCGGTGCCAAGCTCTGCCACCCCAACGACGACATCAATATGAGCCAGTCCTCCAACGATACCTTCCCCACCGCCATGCACATTGCGGCTGTGACGGCCATTGAGGATAAGCTTTTCCCCGCGGTGGATCTGCTGATCGCTACCTTCAAGCGCCTGGAGGCTGAGAACGAGGGCATCGTGAAGAGCGGTCGTACCCACCTGCAGGATGCAACCCCCATCACCTTCTCTCAGGAGATCTCCGGCTGGCGCAGCAGCCTGGAGCGCGACCGCGAGCTGCTGGCCGCATCCCTGCCTACGCTGAAGGAGCTGGCACTGGGCGGCACTGCCGTAGGTACCGGCCTCAATACCCCCAAGGGCTTTGACGTGAAGGTGGCCGAGGCTGTTTCCGAGATCACCGGTAAGGACTTCCGCACCGCCGGCAACAAATTCCACGCCCTCACCTCCAAGGATGAGATCGTCTTTGCCCACGGTGCCATCAAGGCTCTCGCCTGCGATATGATGAAGATCGCCAACGACGTGCGCTGGCTGGCCTCCGGCCCCCGCCTTGGTCTTGGTGAGATCCGCATCCCCGAGAACGAGCCCGGCTCCTCCATCATGCCCGGCAAGGTCAACCCCACCCAGTGTGAGGCTGTGACCATGGTAGCCGTGCAGGTCATGGGCAACGATGTGGCCGTCGGCATGGCTGCCTCTCAGGGCAACTTTGAGCTGAACGTGTTCATGCCCGTTTGCATCTACAACTTCCTGCAGTCCGCCCGTCTGCTGGCAGAGGCCATCGTGTCCTTCAACAACAACTGCGCCGTTGGCATCACCGCCAACAAGGAGAAGATGCACGACAACCTGCACAACTCCCTGATGCTGGTTACCGCGCTGAACCCCTACATCGGCTACGAGAACGCTGCCAAGACCGCCAAGAAGGCCTACAAGGAGAACATCTCCCTGAAGGAGGCCTGCGTGGCTCTCGGCTTCCTCACTGCCGAGCGCTTTGACGAGGTCTTCCATCCCGAGCAGATGGTTTAATCCTGTTTTGCCCGGCTCTCCGGAGCCGTCCAAATAAAGGCGGGCTTGCCCGCCACCCCTTTTCACCAACCAAATCTTTAAGAAGGGAACAAGCAAATGAAATTCAGTTATTATCCCGGCTGTACGCTGAAAACCAAAGGAAAAGACCTGGATACGTATGCTCGCGCTTCCGCCGAGGCTTTGGGTGTGGAGCTGGCAGAGCTGCCCGAGTGGCAGTGCTGCGGCGCCGTTTACCCCATGGCCAAGGATGAGATCGCAACCAAGCTTTCCGCCGTGCGCGCTCTTGCGAACGCCCGCGATCTGGATACCGACCTGGTTACGCTCTGCTCCGCTTGCCATAACGTGATCAAGCAGGTCAACAACGACATGAAGACCGATGCCGACATCGTGCTTCGTGTCAACAACTACTTAAAGCTCGATACGCCCTATAACGGCGAGACCACCGTGCTGCACTTCCTGGAGGTGCTGCGGGATTGCGTAGGCTTTGACGAGCTGAAAAAGAAAGTGGTCAATCCCCTCACCGGCCGCAAGATCGCCGCTTACTACGGCTGCCTCCTGCTCCGCCCCTCCAAGGTCATGGCTATGGACGATCCCGAGAATCCTACGATTCTTGAGGACTTCATCCGTGCCATCGGCGCCGAGCCCGTGATCTACGCCATGCGCAACGAGTGCTGTGGCGGCTACGTGGCTATTGAGAATCAGGGCGAGGCCAAGCGTCGCAGCAACGCGGTGCTGGACAATGCTGCCGCCAAGGGTGCCGATACCGTCGTTACCGCCTGCCCGCTCTGCCTTTACAATCTGAAGAAGAACGGTGGCCACGACGAGCTTCCCGTAGTATACTTCACCGAGCTGCTGGCTGAAGCGCTCGGCGTGAAATAAGGAGGGTGCCGATATGAGTCACGATAAGAACGCTGCAAAGGTTGAGCAGGTCCTGCGCTCCTTTGGTGTTGACGTGCGCAAGTGCATGCGCTGCGGCAAATGTACCGCAACCTGCCCCGCCTTCGACGCAATGGAGTATCATCCCCACCAGTTTATCTACATGGTAGAGCGCGGTGAGATCGACAAGCTGGCCGCTTCCCCCTCCATCTGGCACTGCCTTTCCTGCTTTGCCTGCATGGAGCGTTGCCCCCGTCAGGTTGAGCCCGCCCGCCTCATTGAGGCTGTGCGCGTATCCGTCATCCGCGAGAAGGGTGCGAACCACCTGAAGCCCGAGGATATTCCCGCGCTGCTGGATGAGGATCTGCCTCAGCAGGCCATCACCAGCGCATTCCGCAAATACAGTAAGTAAGGAGGAGAAGCGAACATGCAAAGAATTGGCGTATTTATCTGTCACTGTGGCACCAATATTGCCGCAACCGTTGACGTGAAGGCCGTTGCCGAGGCACTTTCCCATGAGCCCGGCGTCGTGTTCTCCACCGACTATCAGTACATGTGCTCCGAGTCCGGTCAGACTCTGATGCGCGACGCGATCCGTGAGCATAAGCTCACCGGCGTGGTGGTTTGCTCCTGCTCGCCCCGTATGCACGAGGCGACCTTCCGCAAGGCTGCCGAAAAAGAGGGTCT
This sequence comes from Oscillospiraceae bacterium, assembly GCA_015064005.1. GTDB lineage: Bacteria > Bacillota > Clostridia > Oscillospirales > CAG-272 > Firm-07. The sequence continues at coordinate 10 of SVTA01000080.1, read as the reverse complement.
TAACCCCTAT
>SVTA01000079.1 GCA_015064005.1 Oscillospiraceae bacterium | reverse complement strand
AACATATCGAGTGCGTCAGCACATATCGAACGCCATAGGCGTATATCGAAAATCCCGCGAGGGATTTATCTCGATGCGTGATACTCCGTTAAGAGTATCACGCTATGCCGCAAGGCCGTTTCTATAGTGCGCGTCGCCGCCAGAATTCGTCCGTGTTTCCGTGGGCGGGACAAGCGCGGTTATACGGCAGAATGTCAAGGCCGATACCAAAATGCACGCCGGGCGCGTAGCGAGCAGCATAGTAGGGCTCGTGTTCCTCTACGACGCGACCGCCCGGCTCGTAAAATCCATCAAAGGTATATGGCGCGTCCAGCACCCGTATCTGACACGGGAAGGAGCGCCGTACACGTAGCAGCGCTACCTTGGTGCGGCACTTCTCCGGGCAATGCTCTGTGGCAATGCCACCGTGGCTGCAATATTCCACCAGCACGTGACAGTCGCACACGCCCGTCGGCTGGGTACCTTTTTTAAAATACCCGATCTCGGTACGGTCTCCACGAGGATCGTATCGGCAGGCCTCTCCAACGAGCTTGCCGGAATCCTTGCAATATCGCACTGCCACCATATCCTCAGCACCCGGGAAGCTGCGCTGCGTCACGCCGCGGGAGGCGATCGCCTGCTGCATGACCTCGTCAAAGACCGTAAGCGAGGGATTGCCCTTGATGCCTGTGAGCGGTGCCGGATATTCCATACCGCACCATACGCCCGCAAGCAGCTCCGGCGTATAGCCAACAAACCACTTGTCGCAATTATTGCTGCTGGTTCCCGTCTTGCCCGCCACATCCACCAGTTTCTTCAAAGAGCAATCCTTTCCTGTCCCCTCCCGCATCACTCGACGCAGCATCATGGTAGTGATGGCCGCCGTGGCACTGTCAAGGACCCGGCGCTCTGTGCCCTGCGCTGAAAGCAGAACCTCGCCATGGCTGTTCTCCACTCTGTAAAAGCTGTATGGCGAACGGTACGTTCCATCGCCGGCAAGCGCCGTATACCCCCCCAGCAGCTCCCGCAGCGAAACGCCCACGCTTTGCTGCCCCAACGCCAGCGAAGCGGCGCCCGTATCCGCCTCGACATCCAGCGTGGAAAAGCCCAGCTGATCCGTGAGAAACGCAAAGGAAGCCCGATGTCCCAAGCGCTTCAGTACCGAAACGCTGACGGTATTCACCGATTGTGTCAGCGCCTCGTTTACATTGGTAAGACCACGGTAGACATTTGGAGCGTTCCGAGGCCACGGCGCGCCGTTTTTACGATATTGCAGCGGTACATCATCAAAAACCGTGGCGGTGGTGATCACGCCTTTTTGCAGTGCCGGTGCATAAACCGACAGCGGCTTGATTACAGATCCCGAGGGACGCTTGGTATCCGTGACAAAGCTTTGCGGGCGGTTGGAGCGTTTTTCTCCAACCGCGCCTGCCACCGCCAGAATCGCGCCACTGTGCGGATCCAGAATCATCATGCCGCTTTCCACGCGCTTGCCGTCTACCATTGGAAAAAGGGCTTCATCTGCGTAATATACCTCCACGATCTCCTGTAAAGCCGGATCCGCTGCAGTGTAGATCTTCAGCCCGCCGCAGTATACCAGCGAGGAGGCCTGTGCCCTACTCATGCGCTTCTCCCGCATCAATGCCTCGATCACATCCGACGCCACCAGATCCGCATACCAGGAATTGATACGCCCGGTCATGCTTTCCCGATCAACGTGCAGTACCGTATCCGTGACCACGGCCTCTTCATAAGCTTTCCTATCTATCATTCCCTGCCCGTACATTTCAAAAAGGATCAGGTCACGCCGCTTTCGGTTTTCCTCCGGGTGACGAATGGGGTCATAACGGGCGGGATTGTTGGTAATAGCCGCAATGCACGCCGCCTCGCACAGCGTCAGCTCCGCCGGTTCCTTGGAAAAATAGGCATTGGCCGCTGTCCGCACGCCGTAGCAATTCTCTGAAAGGTTGACCACGTTCAGATACGCCTCCAATATCTCCTCCTTGCTCATCCGTCGCTCCAGCCAGGTCGCTCGCATCAGCTCACCCATCTTTCGGCGGGCACTTCTTTCGCTGTCACCGGTAAGATTTTTCACCAGCTGCTGTGTAATAGTGGAGCCACCAAAGGAGGCATCGCCTCCGAGGTATCCCTTTACGGCCGCCATCGTACGGTACCAATCCACGCCGCCGTGCTCGTAAAATCGCTTGTCCTCGATGGCAACAAATGCATTTTGCAAATGCGTCGGGATCTCTGAAATCGGGCAATACAGCGCGTTTTCGTACCCGCTGATGCGGTTTCCGATCCATTCGACCTCCTGCCCCGCGGCATCAGCATAGTAAAGGCGCGTGGTGCGGTCGTTTTTGGCGTTTTGAAGTAAGCTATCGTCCACCCCGCGCGACAGTGTCAGCGCCCAGATGGTGAAGCCAGAAAGTCCGATTGCTGCCAAGATCAAGCACGCCAGTGTAATGGAAAGCAGCACCGCCAGTGCGCGATTCCCCCATTTTTTCAGCATAAAATCACCCCCGGCTGTATTTTTTGCAGTCGGGGGTGAAGCATACTTGTTTTTTACTGGCAAGGGCAGCGCTTTTTGTTATTTCAGCACCACGTTTTCCGCGCCCAGCAGCACAATCAGCTCGTTGACGGTAAAGGGCGTGGAATCAAAGCCCAGCTCCTGCTTATGGTAGCTGCCCGTCTTACTGTCGTAAACCGAAACCGGCACCGCGCCCTCAAAGATCTCTAAAATGGTTTTTACCTTTTTCCAGAGCGCTCCATCGAGATCCGGCACGCGGAGGTACACGATCCGCGCCCGCTCCGGCAGGATATTGCTCTTGGGCTTTTGCCCTTCCGCCGCTTTTGGCGTCGCGGGCTTTTCTTCTGTCGGCTCCGCCGTGGGCTTTGGGCCGCTGTAATTGTCGTTTTCCTCCAACAGGCGGCAGCCCTGTACGATCACCTTCGGGGGCTCATCCTCACGCACGGAAAGTGTTCCCGTTACACGCACCACGGCATCTATACGCACGGCGTCTGCCAATACCGTCAAGGTCTTTGGAAAGACGATGCACTCCATTTCGGCATAGCGATCCTCCAGTGTAAAAAATACCATTCTCTCGTCGTTTTTAGTGGTTTTGGAGGTCAGGGCCGTGATAATGCCCGCTACCGTCACGCGCTCGCGGTCTGCGTGCAGCCAATCTCCGTCCTCATCCGTGCGGCAAAGCTCTCGCATTTGGGTGATATCCGGCTCCGCCAGCGCCCGCGAAAAGCCGTCCAGCACATGACCGGAGAAATACATGCCCGAGGCCTCCTTCTCCTGCGCAAGCAGCTCCCGCAGGCCGTATTCCGGCAGCTGAGGATAGGAAAAGGTCGGGCGTTCGGTCAGTGCCTCTGAAAACATATCCAGCTGTCCCGTCAGATTACTTCGGTTCTTGCTCTGCAGCTGGTCGATCATGGATTCATATACGGCCATCAGACGGCTGCGATAAACACCCAGACCGTCAAAGGCACCCGACTTGATCAGCGACTCGATCTGACGCTTGTTCAAATCGTACTCGGCCATGCGCTCCAGAAAATCGTCAAAGGAGCGGAAGGGGCCGCTTCTGCCGCGCTCCGCCACCACATTTTCCAAAAAGACCCTTCCAACATTCTTCAACGCAAGAAGACCGAAGCGGATATGCTCCCCGCTGACACTGAAATTGATATCCGACTCGTTGATATCCGGGGGCAGCACCCGCACGCCGCGCTTTCCCACCTCGGCAATATATTCCGCGATCTTGGGCATATTCCCAAGCTCTGAGGTCAGCAGTGCCGCGAAATACGCCTTTGGCGCGTGCTCCTTGAGGTAGGCGGTACGGTAGGAGATCACCGCATAGGCAGCGGCGTGGCTCTTATTGAAGGCGTAATTGGCAAAGGCGGTAAGTTCGTCAAAGAGCGCAGAGGCGTCGGCACGGTCAATACCGTTCTTCTCGCAGCCCGAGAGGAAACACTCCCGCTCCGCCTCCATGACGTCGGCCTTTTTCTTTGCCATGGCGCGTCGCACCACGTCGGCGTGGCCAAAGGTGTACCCCGCCAGCTCGCGGAAAATCTGCATCACCTGCTCCTGATACACCACGCAGCCATAGGTTGTGCGCAGAATGGGCTCCAACGCCGGAATACGGTACTCAACCGCCTCCGGATGCCGGTGGTTTTCAATAAAGGTGGGGATCGACTCCATGGGACCCGGTCGGTACAGCGCAATGGCCGCTACAATATCCTCAAAGCAAGTTGGGGCAAGGTTCATTAGCACCTGACGCATGCCACCGGACTCTAGCTGGAAGATGCCGGCCGTGGCACCCTTGGCAATGAGGCGGTAGGTATCTGCGTCGTCAAGCGGAATACGCTCAATATCAAAATCCGGATCTGTGCGGCGATGTGCCTGAACCGCATCATCCACGATGGTAAGGTAGCGCAGGCCGAGAAAATCAAATTTTAAAAGGCCCAGTGCGGCTACAGTATCCATGTCGTATTGTGTGATCACCGCGCCGTTGCTGGCGGAAAGTGGCAGGTAGTCCGAAAGCGGACGCTCGGTGATGACGATACCGGCGGCGTGGATCGACACGTTGCGAGGCATCCCCTCCAGCGCCATGGAAAGATCTACAAGGCGGCGCATTTCGGGACGGCTCTGATAAAGATTTTTCAGATCCGGCAGCTTCATCGCATCCGCAATGGTAATGCCCAGCTCCCGCGGAATGGCCTTGGCCACGGCATCGACCTCGCTGTAAGAGATACCAAGCGCTCTGCCCACGTCGCGGATGGCGGCACGGGCCGCCAGCGTACCAAAGGTGATGATCTGCGATACGTGATCCGCGCCGTAGCGCTCGGAAACGTAACGGATCACCTCGTCACGGCGATTGTAGCAAAAATCCACATCAATATCGGGCATGCTGACACGCTCGGGATTCAGAAAGCGCTCAAAAAGCAGGTCGAAGGCCAGCGGATCCACATCCGTGATACCTAAAAAATAGGCTACCACGCTGCCGGCGCCGGAACCGCGTCCGGGCCGACGGGAATCTGCTTGCTTTTGGCAAAATTCACGTAATCCTGCACAATGAGGAAATAATCGTCGTAGCCCATACCTTCAATAACGGAAAGCTCGTATTCCATGCGCTCGCGGTACTCCGCCTCCCGATGCGCAGCAAGATCCAGCGCGCCTGCTGCCTTGCGAGAGGCAAAGCCGGCCTCGGCAAGCTGTCGCAGATGCGCCGTGGCACTGACACCCGCGGGACAGGGGAATTTCGGCAAAAAGGTCTTGTCAAAATCGAAACGGAAATCACACCGATCCGCAATGCGCACGGTGTTTTCCAAAGCCCCCTCATAGGCACCGAGCAGCATTCGCATTTCAGCCGTATTCTTATAGTAAAATTCGTCGGTTTCAAAGCCGATGGGGCGACCGTCGGACAGGCGGCTGTTGGTCTGTATGCACATCAACACAGCCTGGGTCTCCGCATCACTGCGACGCAGATAATGGCAGTCATTGGTGGCTACCATTGGCAGCGCACATTCCTCGGCCAGTCTTGCAAGTAAAGGCAAAATCTGCTTTTGCTCCGGCAGGCCGTGATCCTGCAGCTCAATGTAAAAGCGCTCCTCGCCAAAAATGGCCGCCAGTTCCCTTGCGGCACTGCAAGCGCCGGAAAAATCCCCGCTGAGCAACAGCTGAGGAATACGCCCCGCAAGGCATCCGGAAAGGGCGATCAGACCCTCTGAATGCTTTTGCAGCAGCTCCATATCCACTCTTGGCTTCGAATAAAAGCCCTCGGTGAAGGCGAGGGAAACCATTTTGATCAGATTACGGTAGCCGATCTCATTTTCACACAGCAAAACCAGATGCGCGGGATGCGCGTCGGCGCCGGTTTTGCTAAAGCGGGAGCGGGGGGCCACGTAGACCTCGCATCCAATGATCGGCTTGATTCCCTCAGCCACGCAGGCCTTGTAAAAGGCAACCGCGCCGTACATTACGCCGTGATCGGTCAGCGCTACGGCAGTATGCCCGCATTCCTTGGCGCGGCGCGGGATCTCGCCGATGCGGCAGGCGCCGTCCAGAAGGCTGTATTCGCTGTGTAGATGCAGATGAACGAAGTCGGACATGTTCCTGCTCCTTTCCTTTAGCTTTGGCCGTCAAGGCTCCTTGCAAGCTGTAAAATTTTTTGCAAACGATGGTTCAGACCGGATTTGGTAATGGGGGGATTGTGCAGCTTGGCAAGCTCGTTGAGCGAGGCGTTGGGATTCTCCAGGCGCAGCCTTGCGCTTTCCTGCAGCTCCGGTGTCAGAGCATCGAATTTGGCAGCAGCACGAAGCGCCCCCACCGCCGCACGCAGCTCTGTGGCCGCATCTACGGTCTTGCCGATATTCTTCATCACGCAGTTGGTGGCGCGGTTTTCTGTGTTGCGAATATCCCGCTCGATCTTAGCGTTGATGAGGGCAAAAAGCGCGTTATTGGCGCCGAGAAGCGTCAGGATCTCCTCAATCACCGTGCTATTTTTGAAATAAAGGCTCACGCCTCTTTCGGTGGTACGGATCTTTCCCCTCCAGCCCTCGTCCAGCGCCTGCAGTGTTTCGGAAAGCAACGGCAGATTTTCCGCGTCCGAAAGCCGACACTCCATATGATAGCCCTTGGTGGGATCCGTAACAGAGCCACAGGTGATCAACACGCCACGCAGAAAATGCGCCGCGCAATGCGGGCAAAGAAAAACGGGGGGCGCCGCGGTCAGCTCCGCGTGGAGCGCGTCGGAGGCAAACAGCACTGTGCTGCCATCCATCAGCGCCTCGCGCCGATAGGCCTCGCGGAACACACGCGCGCACTCTCTTCGAGCGTCAACGGAGGCAATGCGCAGTACAATCCCCTTTTTTCTGGTCTGTGCCGCATCAATAAAAAGTCCGCGCAAATACGCGCGCTTGCAACAGCGGTTGTGAGGCGCGCCCTCTATCAATTCTGTCTTCAAGCGAAGTGAAAAATTCATCCTTACGTAATCTCCTGAATTTCCGGCACTAACTGTATGCCGGTTTTTTCTTCCGTAATTCTTTGCACGGAGGCGATCAATGCCTTGACATCGCCGGCGGTGGCGCCTCCCAAATTTACGATAAACCCCGCATGCTTTTCAGACACGGCGGCACGTCCGCAGCAGAGGCCCTTCAGCCCCAGCTCATCCAGTAATTTCCCAACGGGAATATGGGGCTCGGGTCTGCGAAAGGCGCTGCCGGCGCTGGGCATATGCAGCGGCTGCGAATTCCTTCGTTTTATGATGTTCTGTCGCATTAAATCAAAAATAGCGTCCTTTTCTGAAAACTGCCAAAAGCGGAGCTTGACCTGTAAAATGACCTCATTTTTGGATTGAAACACGCTATTTCGATAAGAATAACTCAATTCGTCATTAAAATAAGTCCTTATTTTGCGTTCTAAGGGTTGATAGGCCTCCACCCATTCCACAAGAGAGGAAATTTCTGCTCCAAGAGCCCCCGCATTCATATAAACGGCACCGCCGACGCTTCCCGGGATCCCCGCCGCAAAAGCAAGGTCCGCATATCCGGAAAACGCCACTCGATGCGCAAGCCCCGGCAGGCTACAGCCACATTGCGCCAGCGCATAGCCCTCCCCGATACAGACAGCGTTCAAAAGGTCTGTTTTGATCAGCACCGTGCTGACGGTGCCGTCGGCGATCAACAAATTACTTCCCCGCCCAATCACGGCGTACGGTATCCCACCATACGCGCAGAACGTGACAAGCTCCGTCATCTGCTGCAGGCAAAGCGGTGTAGCCACCACCTCACACGTGCCACCAACGTGAATCGTCGTCAGCGTTTTGCCGGGCACGTCGGTTCGGTACGGAATATCCTTTTCCTTTAAAAATCCTATGATGCGCCGCCGCATCAGTCAAGCACCAGAGGAAGGATCTCCTCCAGCGCCTTCACCACGTAGGTGATGGGTAGATCTGCGGGTGCCGGAGCCCCTTTGGGATTGAACCAGCAGGTATCAATACCGGCAGTAATACCACCACGGATATCCGAGGAAAGTGAGTCGCCAACCACCAGCGCGTGCTTCGGCGAAAAATCAGGAATACGGCGTGCCATCTCGTCAAAATACGCCTTGTTCGGCTTTTCCGCTCCCATTTCCTCCGAAATAAAGGCATCCTTGAACAAGGGCTTCAGTGGTGTTGCGGCAAAGCGACGCTCTTGCACGAATTTCAAGCCGTTTGTGATAATGTAAAGCTCACAATGGGCCGCAAGCCGTTGACAAAGCTCCAGCGCGCCGTCGATCAGATAGGTCTTTTGTGAGAGGAAATCCATGTAGGCAAAGGCCATTTTTTCCACGTCAAGCTGCCAGCCGTAATGCTTTGCAAACTCCGCAAAGCGTGCCACGCGCAATGCATTTTTTTCAATCTCACCCCGCTCCAGCTTTTTCCACATTGCATCATTGATCGTACTGTACGTGGCAATGAGATCCTCGCCGGGAGTGATCCCCATCAGCTGCAGCGTATCGGTCAAGGCCTCCCGCTCGGATTTCGTAAAGTCCATCAGCGTATTGTCTGCGTCAAAAAGTATGGTCTTGTATCTTGGCATCTTTTCACCCGTCCTTTCGTTCTTTGTTCATATTATAACGGATTTTGTTGAAAAATTCAAGAGAAAACCCAATATATCCTATGTTTTCTCTTGCATTTTTTCTTAAAATGTAGTATAATATTATGTAATAATGCTCTGAAGGGAGATTTTCGTCTTGAAAAAGCAAGAAATCCGCATTGGCCTTATCGGCTTTGGCGCCATGGGCAAAACCCATACATTTGCCGTTCAAAACCTGCCGCTCTTTGTGCCGGACCTTCCCTTCACCGCCAAAATCGCCGGCGTTTGCACCCGTTCGCTTGAAAAATCGCAAGCCATTGCCCATACGTTTCAGTTTCCCCTTGCCACCGCCTGTGAGGACGACCTGATCAACGATCCCGACATTGATGTCATCGATATTTGCACCCCCAATATCTGTCACTACGGAACCGCCCTCAAGGCGCTTGCGGCCGGCAAGCACCTATACTGCGAGAAGCCCCTTTGCGACAATGCCGCAGACGCGCTGGCGCTGGCAGAACGAGCCAAGCAAAGCGGTAGGATCTGCACCACCGTCTTTAACAACCGTCATCTTGCAGCCGTGATGCGTGCCAAGCAGCTCATCGACGAGGGGCGCCTCGGTCGCATTCTGCATTTTGATTTTGCGTATCTGCACAACTCCTGCACTGATCCTGAGAAGGCCGCCGGCTGGAAGCAGGATGCCACCGTATGTGGCAAGGGCGGCGTGCTCTTCGACCTTGGCTCTCATATCATTGATCTTGCCGTATTCCTTTGCGGAAAGCTCCGCACCGTGCAAGGCAAGGGACAAATCGCCTTCCCCACACGCCGCGGACTTGATGGCAGCTCTTGGCAAACCGATGCTCCCGAGGCCTTCTATATGATGGTGGAAACCGTTTCCGGCGCTCACGGCATGCTCACTGCCAGCAAGCTCACCACCGGCGCCAACGACGATCTGCTGTTTTCTATTTACGGCGATGTGGGCTCTCTCCGCTTCTCCCTGATGGATCCGAACTTCCTTGAGTTTTACGACGCAGCAGCTCCCGCGGCGCCCATTGGTGGCGATCGCGGCTTTACGCGTATTGAATGCGTGGGGCGTTACCCAGCGCCCGCAGGCCTGTTTCCTTCTCCCAAGGCGGCTAGCGGCTGGCTGCGCGGCCATCTGATGAGTATGTACCATTTCCTTGACGCCGTTTATACCGGTAAGCAAAACGCCCCCGATTTCACCGACGGTGCCTACGTGCAGCACCTGATGGAGCTGGCTCTTCGCTCCGATGCGGAAGGCGGCATACCGAAGGCGGTGGAGTTATGATTATCATTGGTCTCACCGGCCAAAGCGGCGCCGGAAAGGGTGCCGCCTCCGACATTTTTCTGCGGTACGGCATTCCCGCCGTTGATACCGACGCGGTCTATCACCGTATCCTTTCAGATCCCCAAGGTCCCTGCACGGCCGAGCTGGCGGACGCCTTTGGCTCCGAGATCCTCAATGCCGACGGAACGGTGGATCGCAAAAAGCTGGCACAAGCGGTATTCGGCAAGCCCGATACTCCTGCGCTGCTGCATATCTTAAACACAGTCACCCATAAATATATTATGGCAGAAACCCGCAAAATGCTGCATGGCTATGAGCTTTCCGGCAAAAGAGCCGCGATTATCGACGCGCCGCAGCTCTTCGAGGCGCGCGCGGAGGAGGAATGCGATCTTGTGGTTGCGATCCTTGCGCCGCGCGAGCTGCGCCTTGCTCGTATTATGGAGCGGGACGGTATTTCGATCGAGGCAGCCACGCGCCGTATCGACGCCCAGCATAGCGACGCATTCTTCAGAGAGCGCTGCCATGCCGTACTGGAAAATAACGGCAATCTCACAATGCTGGAGGAGCAGATCCGTGGGTTTCTGATCAAATTCAATTTGGGGTTATCGTGATAAAAACAACCAAAATTCTTGCACTTACCCTTGCCGCAACGCTTGCTCTTTCCCTGCTTCTGATTTGGGGAGCCGATGCGCTATCCGGTACTCTGCGCCACCGTCGGGAGCAGTTGAAAGAGCAAGCGTTGCGGCAAG
>SVTA01000078.1 GCA_015064005.1 Oscillospiraceae bacterium | reverse complement strand
AAACGCCAAGTGGCTGTAGCCACAGGGTCTTTCAGCTTCCTTAGCCACTTTTTCTTTGCAGGTATGAGCCGCAAAGAAAAAGTTATCAAAAAGAAACGGCGTTTTTGTGGGCGCCGCCCACACCCGCAAACTTTTGAAAAAGTTTGATCAAAACTTCCCGAAAGGGATTGTGCGAACAAAGTGATCAATCAAAATTTGCACATTGGCAAGGGTTGCCTCGCTTACGCTTTTTTGGCGCGCTTGGGGGTTTTTCTGCGGCAGGTGAGGAAAATGGCGCTCATGGGCGGCAGGGTCAGCACGGCGGATTGCGGCAGGCCGTGCATCTCCACGTCCTCGGTACGGATATCGCCCGCATTGGCAACGCCGCTGCCGCCGAAGGCCTCACCATCGGAGTTAAAGACCTCCTGCCAGATGCCGCGATAGGGCAGTCCCAGCCGGAAGCTATCCCGCCGGACGGGGGTGAAATTGAGGATCACCACCACCTCGCGGCCATCTTTTGCAATGCGTCGGTAGGAAAGCACGCTCTGGTCGCGGTTATCCGCGTCGATCCAGCGAAAGCCCGCCCAGGAATGATCCTGCGTGTAGAGCGCCGGAGTCCGCAAATAAAAATGATTCAGCGCGGCGGTGTAGTGCTGCAGTGCCGCGTGCTTTGGATAATCCAGCATGAACCATTCCAGCTCGTTTTCATAATCCCACTCCCGGAAGGGGCCGTATTCGCTGCCCATAAACAGCAGCTTCTTGCCCGGATGGGTCATCATATAGGCAAGAAACACGCGGGCGCCGGCAAATTTCATCTCATAATCGCCGGGCATCCGGTCAAGGAAGGACTTCTTGCCGTGCACCACCTCGTCGTGGGAAATGGGCAGCACGTACTTTTCCCCAAAGGCATAGATGAGGGAAAAGGTGGTGTTGTTGTGATTATACTTGCGGTAAAGAGGGTCGGTTTCGGCGTAAGCGAGGGTGTCGTTCATCCAGCCCATGTTCCACTTGAGGGAAAAGCCAAGCCCTCCGTCCTCGAAGGAGGTAAGGTTGCCGAAGGCGGTGGATTCCTCCGCGATCATCAGCACCTCCGGAAACTCGCCCCGCATGTGGGCGTTCAGCTTCCGGAAGAAGGAAATGGCCTCCAGGGAGCGATTGTCGCCGTATACGTTTGGCACCCATTCACCGGGGGCTCGGTCGTAGTCGAGATACAGCATGGAGGCCACCGCATCCACCCGCAGCCCGTCGATATGATAGTAGCTTGCCCAGTAGGTTGCGTTGGAAATGAGGAAGCTCTGCACCTCCTCGCGGCCTACGTCAAAGCACCGCGTGCCCCAGCCCTGATGCTCCATGCGATCGCGGCCCTGATACTCGTAAAGGGGCTGGCCGTCGAACTCGTAAAGCCCATGGGCGTCCTTGGGAAAATGAGCGGGCACCCAATCGAGGATCACGCCGATGCCGGCCTCGTGCATGGTATCCACGAAGGCCATGAAGTCGTGAGGCGTGCCGAAGCGGGAGGTGGGGGCAAAATAGCCTGTGATCTGATAGCCCCAGGAGCCATCGAAGGGGTGCTCCATCACGGGCAGCAGCTCCACATGAGTATAGCCCATCTGCTTCACGTAAGGAGCAAGCTCGGTGGCCAGCTCCCTATAGGTGAGATAGCTGCCATCGGCATGGCGCTTGAAGGAGCCAAGATGCACCTCGTAGATATTCATCGGCCGCTGCATCACCGGTGTTTTACACGCCCGGGCTCTTGCCTGCAGGTAGCTCTCGTCCCGCCACCGATACCCCTCAATATCAAAATAGGCAGTGGCGGTTTCGGGCATAGGGGGCATATAGGTGCCATAGGGGTCGGCCTTATAGCGATCGCCGTGGGGGGTCTTCAGCTTGAACTTGTAAAGGCTCCCCACATCAAAAATTGAGTCGGATACCCTCCCCTCAAATATTCCGCCGTCGCTGATGCGGGTCAACGGATGCGTTTCCTCCCATCCGTTAAAGTCACCCACCACAAAGGCGGAATAGGCGTTGGGCGCCCAAACACGAAACACGTATGACCCGTCGCCCTCTCTGTGGGCACCAAGATACAGATAACTGTGGTAATTGGTGCCTTGGTGGAACAGATAAGGGGCTAAAGCATCGGCCTTTGGCATGTCCGTCACTTCCTTCCGTTGCGTTTTGTGCCACTGTGGCATTATAAATATTATACTATAGTCTGATTGTAAATACAAGATGTTTATTCACAAAAATTTCACATTTTTGTGAGAAAATTACCCTTTTTTTGGCAAAATCCCCGTTTTCTCGCACCGTTTTGGGGGTAAATGAAAAATCTGGTGCAAAAGCACGGAGCGATGCAGGCGGCGCCCGCCCATCGTGAGCACCGCCCGCAGCGCACAATTTTATACTTTTTTGCGTTTTTTTTGCACTTTTTTCTCGCTTTGGGGGCAAACGCTTGATTTTTTTCGTGCCTTGGGTTATAATAATGTCATCATGAGCAATATTTTACAAAAAATGTATCAAAATAATACTATCTTTTTGGCGCAAAATGTTTTATAATATGACCGTAAACAAAATTCCGTTATCAAAAAGGAGATTTATGATGAAATACGTATGCTTCGGTGAGATCATGGGCCGTCTGAGCCCCGTTGGCTACAAGCGCTTCGTGCAGGCCGATACCTTTGAGGTCATTTACGGCGGCGGCGAGGCCAACGTGGCCGCTTCCCTTGCCAACTTCGGCATGGATGCCGCCTACGTGACCAAGCTGCCCGATAACGATATCGGCCGCAGCGCTCTGCGCACCCTGCGTGCCCACGGCGTGGATACCTCGAAAATTGCCTGGGGCGGTGAGCGTCTTGGTCTTTACTACTGCGAGAAGGGCGCCTCCCAGCGTCCCTCCAAGGTGGTTTACGACCGCAAATATTCCTCCATTTCCACCGCAACGGTAGCGGATTTTGACTGGAAGAAGATCTTTGAGGGCGTTTCCTGGTTCCATTTCACCGGCATCACCCCCGCCCTGTCCGACAGTTGCGCCGAGATCTGCCTGGACGCCTGTCGCACCGCCAAGGAGATGGGCGTTACCGTTTCCTGCGACCTCAACTTCCGCAAGAACCTCTGGACCACCGAAAAGGCCGGTCGCGTGATGGGCGAGCTGATGCCCTTCGTGGACGTCGCCATTGCCAACGAGGAGGACTGCGAGAAGGTCTTCGGCATCAAGGCCTCCGGCACCGACATCACCGGCGGCAAGCTTTCCCACGACGGCTACAAGGACGTGGCAAAGCAGCTCTCCGAGCGCTTCAACATCCCCACCGTGGCCATCACCCTGCGCGGCAGCATCTCCGCCAGCGACAACAACTGGGCGGCCATGCTCTACGCCGACGGTGAGTACCACTTCTCCCGCAATTACGCCGTGCACATCGTTGACCGCGTTGGCGGCGGCGACAGCTTCGGTGCCGGCCTCATTTATGCCCTCACCAACGGCTACACCACAGGCGACGCGCTGGAATTTGCCGTGGCGGCCTCTGCGCTGAAGCACTCCATCGAGGGCGACATGAACGAGGTAAGCGTTGCAGAGGTCAAGGCTCTCGCCGGCGGTGACGGCTCCGGTCGCGTACAGAGATAATTTCACACCGCAAGACAGATACCGCCATAAAGCAACCCTTACCGGCCTTTGCGGTACGATCCCATACGAGGGGGGCGGCAAGCTTGCCGCCCCCATGGTCAGATTTGGGCAAGAATTTTCACAAACGTAAGATCACCAATGCCGAAGCGGGCCCCGGAGAGCATCTCTCCGGGGCCCGCTTGCTCCGTTTGGGCAGTGTCCAAAATCAAAGTCAACGTGCCCAAAAACGCATTTACTTGAAAAATGATTTGTGCTACAATGAAAACGCACCCCCATCAACATACGGCAGTCAACGCAGCCCTTATGCCACCTGCCGAAGAACAGGAGGAACGTATGAAAAAGATCCTATCCATTCTGCTTTGCCTTTCCGTGACGGGCGGAGCCGTCGCTCTCTTCAGCTCCTGCCGAAGAAAGGTGACCCTTGACCTTTCCGCCGGTTATCGCGTGGTACACGAGGGCGGGCTGAACGACACGCTGCTTGGCTGCGTCAAGGGCTTTGCCGAAAGGCTGGAGAGCTCACTTGGCGTTGAGCTGGGGAAAACCGTCAGCTCCGGCTACGCGGTGGAAGCGCTGGAAATTCTGATAGGCGAAACCGACCGACCCGAGAGCGCCGCGCTGAAGAACAAGATCAAGGGCGACGGCTACGCCTTTGGCGTGCGCAAGGGCAAGCTGGTGCTGGTAGGCACCAATCCCCTCTATACCGTTATGGCGCTGAACGCCTTCGCCGCGCTGTGCGCAGATGCCGAGGGCAGCACCTTAACGGTCAATGAAACGGTTTCCTCCAATATGGAATCCGTCTGCCTCACCGAGCAGTATCGCATCACCTACTCCGCCCATCTTGACGAAACGGAGGAGAAAGGTCAGGGCAGGCTCAACCCCGATGAAAATCCCGACTGCCTCAGCTACGGCGTGGTGGCGGCAAAGAGCGTGCGCACGACCCTGCGCACGCTGCTCTCCGGCACCAGCACCGCCCTGCCCGTCGGCAACGACAAGGATACCTCCTCCCGCAAGGAGCTGCTTTTGGGGCTGGTGGATCGGCCGGAGGCTACGGCATTCCGGAAGCAGCTTGATGCCAACACCTACGGCATTTCCGTCGGCACCGATAAAATTGCCGTCATGGGCCTCAACGACGCGGGCCTGCGAAAGGCAGTGGAGGCCTTTGGGGACGTGATCGCAGTGGCAACCGTGAAGGAGGACGGCAAAAACGTGATCCGCTTGCCCGCAGGCTTCTCACTCGTTTCAAGCTTCAACAGCGGATGGAAGCTGAATTTCCCAAGACCCACGGGGGAGGGCGTGGAGCTGCTGGGCACTATCGACGCGGAGTCGGACAATCTCCTGTTTTCCTACAGCGGCGGCGAGGCCGATTATCTTTCCTACTGTGCGCAGCTGGAGGCAAGCGGCTACGAGCTGCTGCAGGCAAACGAGGCCGCAGGGAGCCTATACCGCATCTACCGCAACAAAAGGATCCGCCTGCACGTGACCTACGCCGCGTATTCCTACGCCTTCTCACAGGACGTGAAGGAGTGCGTGCCCGGCATCCGCATCGTCAGCTCCCCGGAGGGCGAGCGCGGCTCGGATTACGATGACAAATACCTCACCGAGGATCTTTCCTACACCAAGCGCACCAACAGCCGGCTCACATCAATATACTTCAATTATCATATCTACAACGACAACAGCATTGCGGGCAACTGCTACATCACGCAGCTGGAGGACGGCTCCTTCATCGTGATGGACGGCGGCTTTACCGACGGCGGCGCGGAGGATCGGATCTACGCTGCGTTGGCCGACCTGCACCGTCAGGCCACCGGCAGCGCCCCCACCGTAGCAAGCCCCGTGGTGATCGCGGCGTGGTATCTCACCCACGGTCACGGTGACCACTATCTTTCCTTTACACAGCTGTGCAAAAAATACGGCAGCAAGCTGCGGGTGGAAACGCTGGTATCCAACTTCCCCTCTGACGAGATGTGCTACAATTTCGACTCCTACAACACCACCGTGCGCAACGATATGTCCGTAGTGACCGGCTACACCCAGGGCGCGATGCAGTACATCAAGGTGCATACCGGCCAGCGGATCTATATGCGCAACGTGGAGATGGAGATCCTCTATACCCCGGAGGATTTCTACCCCAGCACGCCGGAGCTGTTCAACGATACCTGTACCGTGGTGCGCTTCCACGTGCATACCACCGACGGTAACGGCCATAAGCTGGGTGAGCCCACCACCATTCTGTGGCTGGGCGACTCGCAGCCCACCACCACCCGCCATATGCGCGCCATGTGGGGCGAAACGCTGAAGTCCGACGCCGTTCAGGTCACGCATCACGGCGGAGACTATACCGAGCGGGGCTTCTATCCGCTGGTACAGCCCGAGCTGGTGCTTTGGCCCTGCGCCACCACGCAGATGACCGTGCGCATCGACGATAACTCCGACCCCAACAGCTGGAAGTATCACATCTATCAGCTGTATCGGATGGACTCCGTGAAGTACCACGTGGTCGCCGACCTGTACAACACCACGATTACCATCACAAAGGACGGCTTCGCCATGTCCCTTGAGGGCGAAAACGCGCTCTATAACGCCGGCGAGGACGCCGAGATCGTCATCGGTGGTCTTGATGACCGCCACTGCGCCGTGATCAAAAAATAATTCGAAGGGACACGACGCCCCCAAACACAAGCAGCCGGCATAACCGGCTGCTTTTGCTTATTTTTCCGTGATCAGCTCTGCGGCCTTTTGCATATGCAAGGGGCGGTATGTTTTCGTTTTTTCTCACCAAGCGCCAAAAGAAACCACCGTCTGAATCCGCAAACACACCTTGACAGCGAGGGAGTTTTCTGCTATAATGATATGTTGAAGTGGTATGTCATCACGCGTGTCGGTCGAACGGCGAC
Organism: Oscillospiraceae bacterium; assembly: GCA_015064005.1. Classification (GTDB taxonomy): domain Bacteria; phylum Bacillota; class Clostridia; order Oscillospirales; family CAG-272; genus Firm-07. The sequence goes on along the minus strand of SVTA01000078.1, from coordinate 4,155 downwards.
GGAAAGGAGAGGCGCATGAAAGAGTATTTCCCGCAGATCGTGGGCAACGAAGCCCTCCGTCGGACGCTGGGACCCGAGCTTGCTTGCGGCCGGTTCTCTCACGCCTATATCCTCGGCGGTGTCCGGGGCAGCGGCAAGCACACCCTTGCCCGGGAAATCGCCATGGCCGCCTCCTGCGAGCAACGGGACAAGGACGGCGTTCCCCTTCCCTGCGGCGAGTGCCGCAGCTGCCGCAAGATCAGAGAGGGACTTTCCCCCGATGTGATCACCGTTTCCCGCGAGGAGGACAAGGCCACGCTGGGCGTGGAGGTCATCCGCGAGATGCGCTCCTCGGTGGCGGTGGTGCCCAACGATCTTGAGGTGAAGTTTTATATCATTGAGGATGCGCACACCATGACGCAGGCAGCCCAGAACGCGCTGCTGCTGACGCTGGAGGAGCCACCTCCCTTCGTCTGCTTTTTATTGCTGGCAGAGGACACCGACGCGCTGCTTGAAACCGTGCGCTCCCGCGCGCCCATTCACCGCATGCGCCCCATCGAACGGGAGGCCCTTTCCCGCTACATTCAGGGCACTCCCGCCGGCGCCGCTCTGATGGAGAATTCGCCGGAAGAATTTCTCGAGCTGCTGCTGCTTTCCCGCGGATGGATCGGTGAGGCCGAACGGCTGCTGGATCCCAAAAAGCGAGAGCCGCAGCTGCAACGCCGCCGCTTTGCCGCGCAGACAGTGGAGCTGCTCTGCACCGGCGCCCGCAGCGCCGTATTGGAAGCGTTGCTGGCGCGCAGCGGAGAGCGGAACAAGGAAAGCTTTGTTGCCGATATTCTGACGCTGGAGGAAGCGCTGCGAGATCTTTTGCTTCTCTCCCGCACCGAAGAGGCACCGTTGATCTTTTATACCAACAGAGAAGACGCCACGGATCTTTCCGCCCGCTTCACCACCGCAAAGCTGCTGACGCTTCTGGCCGTGCTGGAAAATGCCAAGGAAAGCCTTGCCGCCAACGCCAACCTGAAGCTGACCGCTACCCGACTGGCAAGCCGTATGCTTGCACCGTAACACACAAAGCCACCATACGAAACGGAGTAATAGAATGGAAGACAAAAAGAAAAACGCGCCCCGTGAGGGCGGATATAAGGAGGGCGGCCAGCGCATTTCCGTGCGCCCCGGCAACTTCGCCCCTCCCGCTGCAGCACCCGCGGCCGGTGCCAAGCCGGCAGCCGAGGGCAGCAAGGAGAACGCTCCCCGCGAGGGCGGAGGCAACAATAACCGCCACGGCCGCAATCGCCGCGGCAACAACCGCCACGGCAGAGATCGCCGTGATAACCAGGGTGGAGAACGCCGCGAGCAGCAAAATCACCCTCAGCAGGAGGCCAAGCCCCGTCAGGAGGCCCCCAAGGAAAACAACCGTCGCGATAAAGAGGGACAGCGCGGTCGCAATCACAACAACCGCCGCGACAGAGAGCGTCCGCAGAGCGCGCCCATCAGCGAAAGCCTGAAGCGAGAGCTGGAGGCCGAATTCGACTCCTCTGCCTTCTCCTCCTTTGCGCCCAAAAGCAAGGAAACGGGTAACGAAACCGCGGTAGACACCAGCGAATTTGAGGTGGATATCGCCACCGCCGCATATCTCACCGAGGATATCCCCTGCGGCTTCCCCGCACCGGACGGAAAGTCGGTAGAGGTCATTGGCGTACGCTTCCGCCAGGCGGGTAAGGTCTATTTCTTTGCCCCCGCAGGCGAGAAATTCCGCATTGGCGAGGCAGCCATCGTGGACACTGCCCGCGGCCCCGAGTACGGCGAGGTGGTGATGCTGAACCGCCATATTGCCGAACGGGATGTGATCCAGCCCCTGCGCGCCGTGCTGCGTCGCGCCACCAAGGAGGATCGGGAGCGCTACGAGAGCAACCGGGAAAAGGAAGCGGAGGCGCTGAAGATCTGCGCCGAGAAGATCGCCCGCCACAAGCTGGATATGAAGCTGGTGGAGGCACAGTATACCTTTGATAACTCCAAGCTCCTCTTTTATTTCACCTCCGACGGCCGCGTGGATTTCCGCGAGCTGGTAAGGGATCTGGCAGGTGTGTTCCGCACCCGCATTGAGCTGCGCCAGATCGGTATCCGTGACGAGTCCCGCCTCATCGGCGGTCTTGGTATGTGCGGCAGACCCTTCTGCTGCACCACGTTCCTTTCCGATTTCGGCCAGGTGTCCGTAAAAATGGCCAAGGAGCAGGGACTTTCCATCAACACCTCGAAGATCTCCGGCTGCTGCGGCCGCCTGATGTGCTGCCTGCGTTACGAGCATGAAACATACGCCGCCGAGGCGGCGCTGACCCCCCAGAAGGACGCCCGCGTGGAGACCCCGGACGGCCCCGGCACGGTCACCGAAAGCACGCCCCTTGCCGGCACCGTGAAGGTGCGACTGGATAAGGCGCCGGAGGAGCCCCCCGTCACCTACCACAGAGATACGCTGAAATCCCTTACCCCAAGCGCCCATTGCCCTAAGGTTGAACCGGCGGTGGAGGCTCCGGAGGAGGCTTCCGTAGAGGAAACGGCAGAGGAAAGCTGACAAAATCCCCTTTCCCAAAAATATTTTTGCGCTTTTTTGCAAAAACCCCTTTGCATTTCGCAAAAAATATGCTACAATGAAAGCTAACGGAGCGTGAATGCGCTCCCGGCCCATATTACATTCAGGAGGTAACAACCATGGCTTACAAGATTACCGACGCTTGTGTAGCTTGCGGCGCTTGCGTAGAGGCTTGCCCCGTTGAGGCTATCACCGAGGGTGACGGCAAGTATGTGATCAATCCCGATCTGTGCATCGAGTGCGGCGCATGCGAGGGCGAATGCCCCGTTGGCGCTCCCCAGGCCGAGTGATAGACATACCGTGAAAAGCGGCGCAAGGGGGAAGTCCCCCTTGCGCCGCTTTTTCCGTAACAGGAGTCTTATATGGAAAAATTCGATACCGTTAACGAGCAAATTCGCCTGCTGCAGCGGGAGGACAGCCTCCGCTTTGGCACAGACGCCTTTTTGCTCTCCGCCTTTTGCCGCCCCGCGAGGAGCGCCGAGGCAATAGAGCTTGGTTGCGGCACGGGCGTGATCTCTCTTTTGCTTGCCGCACGCAAAGCCTATGCGCACATCACCGCCGTGGAGATCCAGCCGGAAATGCACGCGGTGGCCTGCCGCAACGTGGCTGAAAACGGGTTTTCCGATACCGTTTCGGCACTTCTTGGCGATTTACGGGAGCTTTCCGCCGCCACCGTCGGCCGCGAGGTTGAGGTGGTACTGGCCAATCCTCCCTACATGCGGGTGGACAGCGGCCTCGCCTCGCCAAGCGTGGCCAAGCAGATCTCCCGTCACGAGGTTTCCGGCGGCATTGCGGAGTTCACCGCCGCCGCGGCCAGATGCCTCAAGTTCGGCGGCATTTTTTACACTGTCTACCGCCCGGATCGCCTGGAGAGCCTTTTCGCGGCTCTGAGAGAGCACCGCTTTGCCCCCAAACGGATGGTCTTCGTACACGATCATCCCGGAAAGGAGCCCTCCATGGTGCTGACCGAGGCGCGCCTCGGCGCAGGTGAGGGTCTTACCCTGCTCCCGCCCCTCTTTTTGCACGATCTTGCTGAAAACGGCACCCCGTTCCGGCACTTATCGCCCCGTGCGCAGAAAATTTACGATACCGGAAGGTTTGATTAACCCGCCGCCCCCTTATAGACTCACGGCTGTAAGCTTTGATTGATCGCTTTGTTCGCACAATCCCTTTCGGGAAGTTTTGATCCAACTTTTTCAAAAAGTTGGCGGGGCATGGGGCAGAGCCCCATACAGGGCATTTCTCTTTTGATAGCTTTTCTCTTTGTGCCTCTGGTGTCAAAGAGAAAAGCGGGCAAGGAGTTTGTAAACGCCAAATGGCTGTAGCCACAGGGCCTTTCAGAGTCCTTAGACACTTTTTCTTTGCAGGTGTGAGCCGCAAAGAAAAAGTTATCAAAAAGAAACGGCGTTTTTTTGTGGGCGCCGCCCACACCCGCCGCCTTTTGAAAAAGGCGGGCGAAAACTTCCTCAAAAAGCTTGTGCGAACAAAGCGGTACTACCCGTGATGTGCGCTACCCTTTTTTGCAGGTTTTTGCGGAGGAGGGGGCGTGGGGGAGGAGGCGCTTTTTGCAAAAAGCGCCTCCT
>SVTA01000077.1 GCA_015064005.1 Oscillospiraceae bacterium | reverse complement strand
CGGCGGGATCTCCGGGTGGGCAAGCAGCCCCTTGATCTCTGAGGCAAAATAGAAGCTTGACCCCAAAACGGTATAGAAAAACGGCTTGACACCCAGACGATCCCGCGCCACAAACAAAAGATCGCGCCCCTCCTCACAGACCGCAAAGGAAAAGATGCCGTTGAGATGCTTTGGGCAGTCCTTCCCGTACACGATATAGCTCCAGAGCACCACCTCGGTATCGCAGGCGGTCAAAAACACCGCGCCCTGCCCTGCCAGCGTCTGCCGCAGCTCGGCAGTGTTATAGATCTCACCGTTATAGACCACGGTATATCGCTGCCCCTTGAAAACCACGCTCATGGGCTGCTTGCCGCCGGCGGGATCCATCACCGCCAGACGGTTATGCCAAAGGCTTACACCCGGTGCGTCAAAGTGGCCGCTACCGTCCGGCCCACGGCGACGCATTTGAAAGCAGGCTACCTCCGCCGCCTTGCTGTTGACGCGCTCCGGGTGGATAAAATCCACGCATCCATTGATGGAACACATATTGTTACCTCCGTTTGAAAGCGTTTCATTCATAGCGTATGAGCGCGGGGCAGGAAGGGTGCATATCATGGGAAGGAGCCACGAAATCACGAAAAGGAGTCTTGCTATGAAGATCGTTTTGATGAAATCCCCCGGCTTTCTCGCACCCATCCTGCGCCGACTGTTCCATATAGAAAAGAAATAAAAATTTCCCTTGATTCTTCAAAAAACAGCAGGAGGCTGAGTCACCAAGCGTGACTCAGCCTCCTTTTCGCACATATAGATCTGTAAATTTTTGGGGGCGTTTGCTCATAGGAAAGGCGCCCTCCGAACCCCGTAGGTGACAGATGCCCTCGCCGCACTATATGTCGCGGATGACACCTCATCCGTCTTGTCGCTTGCGACAATATCCACCATTCCCCTACTGGGGAAGGCTATCGCTCGCCGCATGGCAACATCAGACTCCCCGCCCACTTTTTCTTTGACACCGCAGGCGCAAAGAAAAAGTTATCAAAAAGAAACGCCGAGAGCATTTCGCCCTCTGCGGAGGGCGAGGAGGGCTCCGCGCCCTCCACCGCGCCGCCTTTTCGAAAAAGGCGGGCGAAAACTTACCACAAAAAAGCTTGTGCGCAAAAAGTGAACAATTAAAATTTGGCGTTGATTGGCAATATTGTTATCTCTCCCTCCGTCGCCTACGGCGCCACCTCCCTCGTCAGAGGGAGGCGTTTGCCGTGTGTAACATTGCCGTTCAAAATAAAACGAGCGTAAAGACCACCCACATGAAGGACGATGCCTGCCGAGTTGCACGTCTTTTCTATGTTCCGTTTTGTTTGCAACGTTACGCATAACGAATGCCTCCCTCTGACGAGGGAGGTGGCTTGCGTAGCAAGACGGAGGGAGAGAATCCCATTCCCCGACAAATCAAAATTTGAATGTCAAATCGGGGGGAACACGCAGAATATGATAGGCTCCCTTGTGCAAAGGGAGCTGGCGCGCAAGCGCCTGAGGGATTGTCACACGCCTTTGCTTACAGTCTTCCCCCGCCGGGGAAGGCTCACGCTGGCCGCCAAGCGAGATCAGGCTCCCCGCCCACTTTTTCTTTGACACCACAGGCGCAAAGAAAAAGTTATCAAAAAGAAACGCCGAGAGCATTTCGCCCTCTGCGGAGGGCGAGGAGGGCTCCGCGCCCTCCACCGCGCCGCCTTTTTGAAAAAGGCGGGCGAAAACTTACCGAAAAAGTTTGCGCGAACAAAGCGACTCTATCCTTCCGTCTACCCGCCATGTGCGCTATCCCCTTTTTGAAGGTTTTTGGGGGTGTAGGTGAATTCTTTTTTCGCCAAGGCGAAAAAAGAAGAGGAAGAGGGGGTCTTTTGCAAAAGGCCCCCTCTTCCTCCTGTCTTTCTATCCCCTACTCCGCTGCTTCGATGACGTAGAGCGCGCCGCGGCGCACCTCCACAAGGGCACAGTTGCCGGTGATCTCGTTGCTGACAGCATATTGACGCCGCCGCTGCAGCGTGGCGTTTTTGAGGGGATACTTACACCCCTCCACCGTCACGCCCTTGGCCTTTTCCTCCACCAAAAGCAGAGAAAGATACCGAAAGCCGCTGCGAGGAATGAGGGTGCCGGTGTTGCGGATAAACCGCGCCCGGTTGTAGCCGTCGGTGATGAGAGCGTGCACGCCCCGTTCTGCCAGCTCCTCCAGAATGGCAAGATTGGAAAGGCTATGATCCAGCCGCCCCGAAAGGCCGCCAATGATCACGATATCCCGCGCCCCGCGGGAAAGGGCGAGATCCACCGCCAGCTGGGTGTCGGTCTGATCCTTTTCCGCCGGCACCTGTAGAATTTCAACCACGTCGGGGAGCTCCCCCGTGCCGATGGAATCAAAATCCCCAAGCAGCACCTGCGGCTTCACCCCCAGCCTTTGGGCGTTGTGCCAGCCGCTGTCGGCGGCGATGATCAGATCCTCCTCCTTGGGGTGCTCGTAAATACGGTCAGTAAATACGGCGCCACCGGTATATATGTATGCGCGCATCATTTCTTGCTCCAATCGTGCTTATTTTTCAGCGCCTCGTACATCAAAAGGAAGCTTTGGTGCCGCGAGGAGGCAATTTTCCCCTCCCGCACCGCCGCGAGAACGGCACAGCCCTCCTCCTTGGTATGGGTGCATTTGGTGTAGCGGCAGCAGCCGAGATAGGGCTCAAACTCCCGCATCACGTAGGGCAGGTCCTCCCTGCCAAAGAAGTCAAAGCGGATGAAATCCAGCATACTGAAGCCGGGGGTATCCGCCACAAACCCCTCCCCGATGGGATACAGCTCCACCCGTCTGGTGGTGTGCTTGCCCCGGGCGATCTTGCGGCTGATCTCGCCCGTTTGCAGCTGCAGCTCCGGGTACAGCGCATTCAGCAGCGTGGATTTTCCAACGCCCGAAGCGCCGGAAAAGGCGGCAATGCGCCCGCCGAGAGCGGTGTCGATGTATGCCCGCAGCTCTGCCACGCCCTCGTTTTCCCGCGAGGATATAGCAAAGGCGGTAAAGCCGGCGCCGCGGTACAGCTCCAGCAGTCTGTCGGCGGCGGCGGGGTCAATATCCCGCTTGCAAATGACGGGTACAGGCTCGATGCGGTTATGCTCCGCGATGGCAATGAGCTTGTCCACCGTATCCAGCGCCGGCGCCGGCTCGGCGGCCGCAAACGTGATGAAAAGCAGACCCAGATTGGCCATGGGAGGACGGATCAGAGCGTTCTCCCGGGGCAGCAGCTCCGTGATGACCACGCCGCCACCATCCTCGGCAACACCCGCGTTTTCCGCACCCGTATAGCGGGTAACGGCCACGTCGTCGTATTGTACCTGCACGCGGTCGCCCACCAAGGGCGTTTCCCCCTCGTGGCGGAAATTGCCCTTGGCACGGGAACGGACGATACGGCCTGACAGCGGCGTTTCGCCTGCGTCCAGCCGGATCTCATACAGACCGCCCACACCGCGGACGATCCTTCCCTTTTCCTTGTACTGCATAGTCCTTTTCCTTTACTCAAAATATGAACGTCAAGATGCTGCCGAGCAGCCCCAGCAGGGCGAGTGACAGCAACAGCAGCAGACCCAGCAGCAAAACGGCTACAATGTTGGCGCGCCACAAACGCCGGAGGGTGCTTGCTTCTTTTTCGGGGTGCTTTTTTGGGGGTGCTTTACGGGACATATCCAGGGTACCTCTCACAGCAGAAATTACCCGTATTCTACCCCGTTTTGGGAGATATTATCCGTTTTCGCCCTGCATTTCCGCCCGCCGCAGCTGCCCGCAGGAGGCGTTGATGTCCGCGCCGAGTCTGCGGCGCACCGTGGCGCGAATGCCGTTTTCCTCAAGAACGGCGGCAAAGCGGGCAATCGACCGCTTATCCGCCCGCCGGAAGCCGGTCTCCTCCACCTCGTTGACGGGGATGAGATTCACGTGAATGGGCATGGTGTCCGTTCGGGTGCGCAGGCTGCGGTTCAAAAGCAAGGCCAGCCGCTTTGCCGCCTCCGGCGCGTCGTTTTTGCCCGCAATGAGGGTATACTCAAAGGAAATACGCCGTCCCGTTGCCCGATAATATCTGCGGCAGGCCTCCATCAGCGACGCCACATTCCAGCGCTTGTTGATGGGCATAATGGCCGTGCGAGTCTCGTCATCGGCGGCGTGGAGGGAGATAGAAAGGGTGATGGGCAGCTTCAGCTTGGCAAGCTCGTCAATCTGATCCACCAGACCGCAGGTAGACAGCGAAATGTGCCGATAGCCGATGTTGACCCCCTCCGGGTGATTGACGAGAGTCAAGAATCTGACCACGTTGTCAAAATTATCCAGCGGCTCGCCAATGCCCATCATTACGATACCGCCAATGCGCTCACCGCTGTCGCGGGCGGCGGCGATCACCTGCCCCAAAAGCTCGGCGGGGGTGAGATTGCGCACTCTGCCGCCAATGGTGGAGGCGCAGAATTTGCAGCCCATGGCGCATCCCACCTGGGAGGAGATGCAGATGGTGACGCCGTGCTCGTAGCGCATCAGCACGCTTTCCACCGACTGCCCGTCGGAAAGCTCGAATAAGTATTTGACGGTACCGTCAATGGCCGAAACCAGCTTGCGCCGCACCTGAGGCAGGTGGTAGACGGTCACCTCTGCCAGGCGCTCCCGCGTCGCCTTGCCCACGTTGGTCATCTCCTCCGGAGAAAGACCGCGGTGCAGCTGGGTAAATATTTGCTTCGCGCGGAAACGCGGCTCACCGATGGATACCAGCAGCGCCTCCAGCTCCTCCCGCGTGAGGGAGAGCAATTCCTGTTTTTCTTGCATAAGTCTGTCCTTTCACACCGGAGGTGGGCGGAGCCACACGTATTGCTCCGCTCAGCTCCGCTCTGCTATACTATGCTTTGCTCTGCTTTGCTTTGCTCTGCTCTGCTTTGCTCTGCTGGGGGTCGTACCATGGTGCGGACCATGGTACGTACCATGGTCCGCACCATGGTTCCATCCAAAGAGCGCCGAACCGTTGCAAATCAAGGATCTTTCAAGCTCCTCTTCCCCAAAATGTGCAATTTTTTTGAGGGAAATTTTTTATAAAATTTTCATAAAACTTGAAAAAATATGGAATAAAAAGCGCGCTTTCTCCTATTTCCGGCGCAACACGGCGATGAAAAATCCGTCGGTTCTGTGGGTATCGGGGGCAAGAGTCAGCATGCCCGCGGGCACGGTCAGATCCCCCACCGCGAAGGGTACGGGGGCAAAATCCGTATGTGTGGCAAGGAACGCCTGTACCTGCTCCTCGTTTTCCTCCGGCAGCAGGGTGCAGGTGGAGTAGAGCAGCACACCGTCGGGGGCAACGCACCCGGCGGCGGCAGCAAGGATATCCCGCTGAACGGGTACGAGTCCCGCCGCCTCGTCCATATTTTTATAACGGATATCGGGCTTTTTGCCGATGACGCCGAGGCCGGAGCAGGGCACGTCACAGATCACTCGGTCAAACACCCCAAGCACAGCGGGATCGGCAGTGCGGGCGTCGGCGGCAGCCACCGTCATATTGGTGATACCAAGACGGGACGCGCCCTCCCGCACCAGGGAAAGCTTGTTTTCGTGGAGATCGAAGCTATGGAGCGTGCCCGCGTTTTCCATAGAAAGCGCGGCACCGAAGGATTTGGAGCCCGGGGCGGCGCAGAGATCCAGCACCCGCATGCCGGGTGCTGCCGCCAGTGCCGCGACGGCAAGCTGGGAGGCCTCATCCTGCACGAAGCAGACACCCTCTCGGATCAGCTCCTGCAGCGGGGCTCCTTCCGGTAATATGGCCCCAAACGGGGCGAGTTCTGTAGGGGCAGCGCCCTCCACACGCTGCAAAAATTCTGCTCGCGTCAGGCGCAGCGTATTCACCCTGACGGTGATGGGCGGATGCTGTCCGAAGGCCGCCAGCACCTCGGCGGCGCGGGCGGGGCCAAAGATCCGCAAAAAGCACTCCGCCACCGAGGGAGACACGGAATAGGCCACCGAAAGATACCGAATGGGCTCAGCTGCGGCATCGGGCAGCGGGATCCGCTTACCATCCCGACAGAAGCCGCGCAAAATGGCGTTCACAAAGCCCTTGCTGCGACGGGGCGCAAGCGCCACCGCCTCGTTGATGGCGGCATGATCCGGCACCCTGTCCATATAGCAAAGCTGATACAGCCCCATGCGCAAAATCATTCGCACCCGTTTTTCAATGGCGGAGGGCGCAATGGAGGAGCGGCTATCGATGACAGCATCTAAGGTGATGCGCCGTTCGATGACGCCGTAAAACAAATGGGATAAAAATCCCCTGTCGGCGGAGGAAAGCGCGGTTGCCCGATTCAGCGCCGCATTCAGGGTGCGGTCGGCGTACTGCCCCGCCGCCTCCAGTCGCAGCAGCTCCTGAAGGGCAATTTCTCTTGCGGTAGCCATCAGCGTCGACGGGAATGGTTGCCTACGATGAGAACCAAACGAAGCAAGCTGAGCAGTCCCGTGGCCAGTGCGGCCACGTAGGTCATAGCGGCAGCCCAAAGCACCGAGCGCGCGCCCTTCAGCTCGGATTCACTCATGGTACCGGAGCCGGAAAGGCAACGCATGGCGCGGCGGCTGGCGTTAAACTCCACGGGGAGCGTCACCAGCTGGAACAGCACCGCCAGGCCGTAGGCGGCGATGCCCGCCACCATCAGAGGGGTGGAGAGATAGGAGGCGGAATAGGAAAGCAGCAGCCCGATGAAAAACAGGGGCATTGCCAGGTTGGAGCCAATATTGCAGACCGGCACCATGGCCATGCGCAGCCGCAGGAAGGGATAGCTCTTGCCGTGCTGAATGGCGTGACCTGCCTCATGGGCGGCAATGCCCACGGCAGCCACGCTGTTGCTGTGGCAGGAGGTGGCGGAAAGCCGCAGCACCTTTGTACGGGGATCGTAATGGTCGGAAAGCTCTCCCGGCACCTCCTCGATGCGCACGTGGGAGAGCCCGTTGCTATCCAGAATACGGCGAGCCACGGCAGCGCCGGTCATGCCGGGGCGCAGGGTCACAGATTTATACCGTTCCACGGCCATATTGACGCGAAGCTGCGCCCAAAGCGAGAACAGAAAGCCGGGAATGATCAGAAGGATCGTCCAATCTCCCCAAAACAAACCGAAAAACATAGTGTATCCTTTCGAATTTATTGCATTTTTGTGACACGGCCGAGGGGGTCAAATTTTGATTTACCGCCCTGTTCGCACGAACCCTTGTGGCAAGTTTTGGTCAAACTTTTTCAAAAGTTTGCGGGTGTGGGCAGCGCCCACAAAAAACGCCGTTTCTTTTTGATAACTTTTTCTTTGCGGCTCACACCTGCAAAGAAAAAGTGGCTAAGGAATCTGAAAGGCCCTGTGGCTACAGCCATTTGGCGTCTGCAAACTCCTTGCCCGCTTTTCTCTTTGACACCCGAGGCACAAAGAGAAAAGCTACCAAAAGAGAAATGCCCTGTATGGGGCTCTGCCCCATGCCCCGCAAGTTTTTGAAAAAACTTGACCAAAACTTACCTGAAGGGTTTGTGCGAACAGAGCGATCAAATCGGATTTGTCAACCGCTCACAAGCAAGTGTTTATTGCAGCAGATCGCCCACGCTGACGCGACGGCCGCGGATGAAATCCGCAGCGGCCATTCTGCCCTTGCCCTCCGGCAGGACGCGCAGCAGCAGCACGGAGCCCGTGCCGCAGGCAATCTCAATGCCCTCCCCAAGGGAAAGCACCGTTCCGGGCGCGGCGAGAGCGGCACCCTCTCGGCACACGCGACTCTCCACCGCCTTCAGCAGCTTGCCGTCCGGCGTGTGGGTAAAGGCCAGCGGCACGGGGGAAAGTCCGCGGATGCGGTTGTGCACGGTGCGGGCGTCGGCAGTAAAATCAATGAGGCAATCCGCCTTTTCTATTTTTGCCGCATAGGTGGCCTCGCTATCCCTTTGTTTTTCGGGAGAAAGCGTGCCCTCCCGCAGCGCCTTCAGCGTATCCAGCAGCAGCGCGGCGCCGGCGGCGCCGAGTCTGTCGTGCATATCCTCAAAATTATCGTTTTCGCCAATTTCTACCTCACGCTTCAGCAGCATATCACCGGTATCCAGCCCCACGTCCATCTGCATGGTGGTGATGCCGGTGACGCTGCAGCCCTCCATAATGGCGCGCTGCATGGGAGCGGCACCGCGATAAGCGGGCAGCAGGGAGCCATGCACGTTGATGCACCCAAAACGGGGAAAATCCAATACCGTTTTGGGCAATATCTTGCCATAGGCCACCACCACGATCACATCGGGGGCAAGGCTTTTCAGCTCTTCGTCAAAGGCACCGTTCTTGAGGGTCTCGGGCTGATAAACGGGAATGCCACGCTCCATCGCATAGACCTTGACGGGAGGGGGCTGCAGCTGATAGCCGCGCCCCTTGGGCTTATCGGGCTGGGTCACCACGCCGATGACCTCCTCCCCCGCCTCGCAAAGCGCCCGCAGGGTAAACAGGGCAAAATCCGGCGTGCCCATAAACAGGATCCGCACGGTCAGCCCTCCTCGTCCAGCATCCGCTCGGCGCGGTCGATATACAGATGGCCGTCCAGATGGTCTAACTCGTGACAGAAAGCGCGTGCCAAGAGATCCGAGCCGCTCATTTCAAACACCTCACCGTGACGGTTGGTGGCCCGTACGGTCACGTGGCGGGGGCGCTTCACGATGCCGCTGCGGCCGGGAATGGACAGGCACCCCTCGGCGCCCTCCTGGGTGCCGGCGGTGGCAATGATCTTGGGATTGATCAGCTCAATGACCTTGCCCTCCTCCACCTCGATGACCACGATGCGGCGCAGAATGCCCACCTGAGGGGCAGCAAGACCCACGCCGTTGGCGGCACGCATGGTCTCCACCATATCGTCCAGCAGCATCAGCGTACGGGGGGTGATCTCCTCTACGGGGCGGCAGGTCTTGCGCAGCACCTCGTCGCCCACCTTGCGAATTTGCAGTTTTGCCATAACGGTTCTCCTATACTGGTATTCTCCTCGGATCAAAGCGAGGAGGGATTGAAATCAACGGATAGCAGGGGCGTTGCCGATCCCTGCCGCCCAAAGGCGGAAAGCAGCTCGCCGAACAGCGCTCGGGTCTGCTTATTCAACGCGCATTTGATGACCATGCGCAGGCGGTATTTGCCCTCAGCGCGGTAAACCGGCGCCTCAAAGGGTCCAAAGGCAATGAGCTTCACCTCCGGATAGCGTTCAGCCAACAGCCGTGAGACAGTATCGGCCAGCGCCTTTGCCGCCGGGAACAGCTCCCGCTCCCGAAAATGGGACAGCGTCAGCAGCACGATGTCACAGAAGGGGGGGAACACCAATAGCTTGCGCAGGCGGATCTCCCGCGCAAAAAAGGACTCGTAATCCTGCCGACAGGCAAGGCCGATGACCTCGTGGTCGGGGTTGTTGGTCTGGATGATGGCGCGTCCAGCCTTGCCGGCGCGACCCGCCCGGCCGATGACCTGTGTCAGCAGCGCGAAGGTGCGCTCCGCGGCACGGTAATCATCCAGATACAGCGACGCATCCGCCATCAGCACACCCACCAGCGTCACGTCGGGAAAATCGTGCCCCTTGGTGACCATCTGCGTGCCCAGCAGCACGTCGGCCTCGTGACGGCGGAACGCGCCCAGCATCTCGTCGTAGGAATGGCGGGTGCCGGTGGTATCGGTGTCCATGCGCAGAATGCGCTTGCCCGGCAGCAGCGCGCCCAACTCCTGCTCTACCCGCTGGGTGCCGTACCCAAGGCGGTGAAGATGGGGGGAGCCGCAGGAGGGACATTTCTCCGGCATCCGCTGGCGTCTGCCGCAGAAATGACAGACCAGATACCCCTCCTCATAGGAATGAGGTGCGGTGTGGTAGGTCAGCGACACGCTGCAGGAGGGGCAGGTCAGCGCCTCGCCGCAGGAGCGGCAGGAAACGGCGTGATTGTATCCTCTCCGGTTGAGAAACAGGATCGACTGGTTGCCCGCGGCGGCGTTTTCGGCAAGGGAGGCCGACAGAGCGGTGCCGATGGGGGAAAGATTCCCCTCCGCGCTCTCCCCTCTCATATCCGCCACCGTGACCTCCGGCAGCCGCGCTCCCGCGTGGCGGTGGGTCATCTTCAGCAGCGTATAGCGCCCCTCGGTGGCGCGCTTGTAGCTTTCAAGAGAGGGCGTGGCCGAGCAAAGCAGCAGCAGCGCACGGTTTTGGGCACAGCGCCATCTGGCCACGTCACGGGCGTGGTATTTGGGATTCATATCGGATTTATAGGTATGCTCGTGCTCCTCGTCAATGGCAATAAGCCCGAGATTCTTCACCGGCGCAAATACCGCGGATCGCGTGCCCACCACCACGTCCGCCTCGCCGGACAGAATGCGATGATAGGTATCCAGCCGCTCCCCTGCGCCAAGGCCTGAGTGCATTACTGCCACCCGCTCCCCGTAGCGGGAGCAGAAAATAGCAAGAGATTGGGGCGTAAGAGCGATCTCCGGCAGCAGAACGATCACGCCCTTGCCACGGGCCAGCATGCCGTCGATCACCTTCAGCATCACGGGAGTCTTGCCGCTGCCCGTTACACCGTGCAGCAGCACCGCGTGGGCCTCACCGTCAAGAAAAAGCCGCTCGATCTCTCTATGAGCGGCGGCCTGCTCCTCATTGAGGGTAAATTCTCTC
>SVTA01000076.1 GCA_015064005.1 Oscillospiraceae bacterium | reverse complement strand
CAGCTCCCTCCCGGAGGGAGCCTTTGGACGCGCCCGTGTATCTTTAGGGGTATGGGCTTTGCCCGAAGCCTTTTGTAATACAAAGGCGAAACTTGCGATAAATAAGAATTTGTAGAACGGAGGAATAGAATTGTGAGGAGTAAAATATCCTTTATCTGCACAACCATAATACAGGCAATATATCTTCTCTGTATTGTTTTGAATTTCCTATGTATATGGATGTTTACTATTGGTGTTCCGTATACATTTCCTTTTGCTATCATAGGCCATGTGTTGATATTTTTTATTCCGGTGGAATTTTTATGCTTAATATCCAATTTGATTTTTCTGATAGTAGACAAAAAACAACATACGTGTCAGCAAACCATAATTAAAGTAGTTTGTATCTGTGCAGTCTTTGCTTTCTTTTGTTTGATAAAAATTATCCTTTACTATTATGGTAACAATTTGGCTGGAGTTGTATAAATTCCAATTTGTCGAATAGCAAACGCCGACAGATCTAAAGAATCTGTCGGCGTTAATTATTTGTCTACCGCGGAGCAATTTCGCATTATATAAACAAACTGAATTATGATTTTTCCGATAAGAACATCACGCTTTATGGGCGTTGCCTTTTTTTTATTGGCGGGATGACGGAGCCAGAGGCTCAGCTCAAAGGCAGAAAGCCCCAAAACGGTATGCGTTTTTTTCATTTTCCCTCCAAACAAGGGCAGCCGGCGCGTCTTCTGTGACCTAACGACGCGCGAGGCTACCCGGTGGCAGTTTTATGATGTGAGTAGTATAGCATATATACTTGCTTTTGCCAAGAGCGGCTGTGCCGTGATGCGCAAAAGGAGACACTACGCAGTATAAGTTGCCGATTCTGCGGGCAAAATAGCAAAAAGGCTTTTGGGGTGAAAATATGCGGATTTTGGCGGCAATGGATGGAAAACTCATACCGTCTGGCGGTATATTGGATGAAAGCGGGGCGATACGGTTGGTGCAGCGCCCCTTCGGGCGAACGCTCCACGCGCCGGCTGACGGCGTGCTGGCAGAGCAGCACGGCTTTTTCTTTGTGCTGTATGCAGTCGGCGGTCTGCGGCTAACACTTAGACTTCTTCGCTTGGATGGGGCATCGGTTGCCCCCGACGAGGTGCGGCTGGATCCGCTGGTGGAGGTGGGCGCACCGCTTGAGGCAGGGCAGGTGCTGGCAAGGGTGGAGTATCTCGCCCTTCCGGCGGCGGAGTTGCAGCTGCTTACCTGCATTGAGGGGGATGGCAGCTTCCGAGCCTGCCGCGTACCCCCGCTTCTTGAAGGTGGGCGGACGGCGGTGCTGCGGCTGCAGGCGTGAGCCGCCCGCATACTTGACAAGGTTGCCCCTTTCCTGTATAATGAAAATATCAAGTTTTATACATGGGAGGCGGGTATGGCATCTGCACGCAAGCTTCATAAAAAAACGGCGCTGATATGCGCGCTGATCCTGCTGCTTGGGCTGACTGTCACGCTGCTGATGCTGGATTGGCACGGCACAGCGGAGCTTTCGGATTTCAATCGACATTCCGCCACGCCTACATCGCTGGGCAAGGCCTTGGAGGACGCTTCCGGTTATGAGTCGGTGCCCGGCATGATGGGCGGGGAACAGTATATGTCCTCTGACGGTGTGAGTTTTATCACCGTTGCGCATTTTCCGGACACGGTGCTCGGTAGCACCTGTACGGTGGGCGTGCGCCTTGTGGCAGGCAGTGAGAAATACCACGTTCTCGGCGTGCGCACGGGTGACCGTGCCGATACGGTGTACCGTGCATTGGAGGAGCATCGCTTCGAGGTGACCCACAGCAGTGCCTCGGGCATCCGCGCCCAAAGAGGCCGGATCACGCTGCAATTTTCCTTGGACGAAAACGGCCGTGTGACCGAGATCGTAGCCAACCTTTCCGGGACCAATCTTTTCCGCGTGCAGTATAAAAGCGAATAATTTCGGCTTTTGCTGAAAGAAACTGCAAAAAATTCGGTTTGCCCCTTGCAAAATCCGCAATAATCTGTTATAATATTACGGCAAGCTGTGAAATAAGGCCATACCAGCCGGGGGAGTAGCGGGTCCCTGCACCTGAAATCCGCTATACGCAGGGGTAGATCCCTTTTTTGAGGGCCGAAGCGATGCGGCCCGGAGCGTGTTCCTTTGTGATGACGAGTGGGTCTTGCGCAATCGGGCGCCGTGAACCATGTCAGGTGGGGAACCAAGCAGCATTAAGCGGTTTCCCCGATGTGCCGCGAGGGTGCCTGCTCTGAGCAGAGGACGCGATTTCCGCGCAAAGGTGAAGTTCGATCTTAAGGTGTATGGTCTTATTTTGCAGCTTGATTTTTATGCACCGGAAGGAGTAAGTTTTATGCATCAGGCACTTTATCGCAAATGGCGCCCCCGCACCTTCGATGACGTTTGCGGGCAGGAGCATATCACCTCGGTGCTTCGGTACGAGATCGCCAAGGGCACGCCCAGCCACGCGTATCTGTTTTGCGGCTCCCGCGGCACGGGTAAGACCACCTGCGCCAAAATTCTTGCCAAGGCCGTCAACTGCGAGGCGCCCGTGGACGGCAGCCCCTGCGGCAAATGCGCCGCCTGCCTTTCCATAGATAACGGCAGCGCCACGGACGTGCTGGAGATGGACGCCGCCTCCAACAACGGCGTGGACGTGATTCGTGATATCCGGGACGAGGTGGTATACACCCCCTCCGCCCTCAAATACCGCGTTTACATCGTAGACGAGGTGCATATGCTCTCCACCGGCGCCTTCAACGCCTTGCTGAAAACGCTGGAAGAGCCGCCCGCTCACGTGATTTTTGTGCTTGCCACCACGGAAATGAACAAGCTCCCCGCCACCATCGTTTCCCGCTGTCAGCGCTTCGATTTCCGTCGTATCGCCACCTCTGTTTTGGCGGCGCGGATCTCCTACATCGCGGGGGAGGAGGGCATCGAGCTGCTGCCGGAGGCAGCGGACCGCATTGCTCGTACGGCGCAGGGCGGCATGCGCGACGCCATCAGCCTTCTGGAGCTTTGTGCCGGAGGCGGCAGACGGGTGGATCTTGCCACCGTCAACGAGATGATGGGCTCCGAGGGCAGAGAAGGCATGCTGCGCGTGGTGCGCGCGGTGGCCTCGTCCGATTACGACGCTATTTTTTCCATGATAGACGAGGCGGTGAACGCCTCCCGCGATCTTTCTGTGTTTTGGCAGGATCTGATCTCGGTTTACCGCGACCTTTTGGTGATCAAAACCACCAGCACCGCCGCCCGCTATCTTGACTTGACCGATGCGGAGGTGGAGGAGCTGACTGCGCTTGCCGGCACCTTCGGTAAGGGTACGCTGCTGGCCCATTCCCGCCTTTTGGAGGATGCGTTTTTTGCCATGCAGCGCGGCAATGCTGTCAAGCGGATGGTGGCCGAGCTGACGCTTTTGCGGATGTGCGACCCCGCTTTGGATACCTCAGCAGAGGGCTTGCTCGCTCGCGTGGAACGGCTGGAGGATGCGGTGGCGACCGGCGCTGTGGCCGCCCCGAAGCCAAAATCCCCCCAAACGGTGCAGGAAAAGCCCGCATCAGCCCCCGCATCTGCGATGCCTGCGGCAACGCCGACGGCTGCTGCGACACCCAAGGCACCTGCTGCGGCACCCGCAGCCCCCGCCCCTGTCGGCAAGGGCAAGACCCTCACCCGTATGCGGGGATTTGTCAACTGCGTGGAGCGGATGCAGCGGGAGGACGCCATGTATGCCTCCTTCCTGGAGGGCGCCCGCGCCTTCCTTGACGGGGAGGGACGCGTGATTCTGCGTCTGGCCAACGGCTTCGCGGAGATGATGCTGGATCGTGATATGGTGCGCCGCGCGCTGTCCTCGGAGCTGAAGCGTGAGGTGGGCGATCGGGATCTCATCATTGAGATCGCGGCAGCAGAAGCCGACAAAAACGATACCATTCTGGACGATATCATAGCGGCGGCAGAAAACTGAGCCGCCCATCACATCGAAATCACATACCGAAAAGGAGAAGCAATATGAAAGCGAATTATCAAAGAGGCGGCGGACAGAGCATGAACGCCATGCTCCAGCAGGCACAGAGGATGCAGGAGGAAATGGCCGCACTGCAGGAGGATCTGGACGGCCGCGAGTACGAGGTCTCTGCCGGCGGCGGCGCCGTTACCGTGAAGATCAACGGCAAAAAGCAGATCCTTGCGCTGGATATTCAGCCCGAGGTGGTGGATCCTGACGATATTGAAACCCTTTCCGATATCCTGGTGGCTGCTGTCAATGAGGCCATCAAGCGGGTGGAGGATACCAACAACGCCGAAATGTCCAAGATGACGGGCGCCCTCGGCATGCCCGGCATTCCCGGCCTCTTCTGATATGTCCGGCATTGAAGCGCTGGACGTGCTGGCCGAGCAGTTCGCGAGAATGCCCGGCATTGGCCGTAAATCAGCGGAGCGTTTGGCATTGGCGCTGCTGAACGATAGCGCCGACGATGTGGAGGCCTTCATCACCGCCATTACCGACGCGCGGGAAAGGATCCACCGTTGCCCGATTTGTCAGAACCTCACCGACAGAGAGGTCTGCCCCATCTGCGCGGATCCCGGAAGGGATCACACCACTCTTTGCGTGGTGGAGGATCCCAGGGCGGTGATGGCCTTTGAGCGGGTGCGCACCTTCCGAGGCGTGTACCACGTGCTGCACGGCCTCATCTCCCCCATGAATGGCATCACCCCTGACGGCATTTGCCTCAGGGAGCTTTTGGCGCGCCTTGCGGATGGCGCCGTAAAGGAGGTCATCGTGGCCACCGGCGCCACCACCGAGGGCGAGGCCACGGCCATGTACATCGGTCGGCTGCTGGCGCCCCTTGGCATTCAGGTCACCCGCCTTGCCCACGGCATCCCCTATGGCGGCGCCTTGGAGTACGCAGACGAGATCACCCTTTCCCGCGCCCTTGAGGGTCGCAGAAATATGGAAGATCGACAATGAAGGTTTACAGAGCGGATCAATATATTGCCGATGGACACGCCATCGGCATTTTTCAAAGAAAGCAGGAAAGTCCGGAGGGGCTTCACGCCCACGAATTTATCGAGGTGGTCTATATCCTGGCAGGGCGTGCTACGGAGCAGGTGGACGACGCGACGTTCGAGGTGGAACGGGGGGATATGATCTTTATCAACTACGGCAGCAATCATGCCTTTGTCGCCAAGGATCACTTTTCCTACGTGAATATCTGTTTTCGTCCGGAAGTGCTTTCGGACAGTGTTATGACGCCGGAGAACGCCCCCGCGCTGCTGTTGCTTACCGCCTTTGACGACATGCGCCGGGAGAAAAACGGCGGCGTCATTTCCTTCGCGGGCGAGGAACGGCGGGAGGTGGAATTCATTCTTTCGGCCATGCTGCGGGAGCAGGAGGCGTCGGACTCCCGGTCTGATCGGGTCATGAAAAGCTATCTCAACGTGCTGTTTGTCAAAATGCTGCGCCAGACCGAGCGGGCGTGGGAGCCCGCCCTTTCCGAAAACGTATGGCAGGGGCTGCGGGAGTATATCGAGCAAAATCCCGACGGCGAGCTGAGCCTTTCCGCTTTGGCGGAAAGGAGCTTTTACAACCCCTCCTATTTCAGCCGCGTCTTCAAGCAGCGCTTCGGCATATCGCTGTCGGAGTACGTGCGTAAAACCAGGATTGAGCGTGCCATGCAGCTGCTTTCCATGACGGAAGAGTCTGTAGATGCCATTATGAAGCAGGTGGGCTATACGGATCGCAGTGCCTTTTACCACGCCTTTTCCAAGGAGGTGGGTGCCACGCCCACGGAGTACCGCGCCCGGCACCGTGTAAAATAAACCCACAAAAAAAGTAAAAAACGCACATTGCAAAAAGCCCTTCCGTGTGGTATGATAAAGCCAGCAACGGAGGGCTTTTTCCCTCGAAAGGAGCAAATCATGGAGAACAAATATATCGCATCCTTGTTGGCCGCAGACCCCCAGGCCGCGCCCCGTGGGGGAACGGACAAGCTTTTCGCCGCCCCGGCGGGCAGCTTTTCTTACCGTGGGTATTTGGATCAGACCGTGCGCCTCATTGAGGATATTCAGCTTTTGCAGCGGCCGCTTTGGCAAAAATTCGTTCGCGTCTTCACCGAATTGCCCAAGCCCGATACCGCCGACTACGGCTGGCGGGGCGAGTATTGGGGCAAGATGATGCGGGGCGCCGCCATCACCTATCGCTACACGCAAAACCCGCTGCTGCTGCGCACCATGACCGAAACGGTGCGGGAAATGATCGCCGCCGCCGAGCCCAGTGGCCGCATTTCCTCCTACGCCTACGAGAACGAGCTGCGGGGCTGGGATATGTGGGCGCGGAAGTACGTGATGCTGGGGCTCCAGTATTTCTATGAGATCTGCCCCGACGAGGCGCTGAAAAAAGAGGTGATCGCCTGTATCAAGGGTGAGGCCGACGTGATCCTTGCCGCCGTTGGCGAGGGAGAGGGCAAAAAGCCCATCACCGAAACCTCCAACGCCTGGCACGGGCAGAATTCCTCCTCGGTGCTGGAGCCCATGGTGCGGCTCTATCACCTCACCGGCGAGCAGAAATATCTGGATTTTGCTGCCCATATCGTGCGCTGCGGCGGCAACACGGTGGAAAACATCTTCGAAAAGGCGCTGGAGAACAAGACCTCCCCCCACAATTTCGAGGTGGTAAAGGCCTACGAAACCATGTCCTGCTTTGAGGGCTTGATGGAATATTACCGGGCAACGGGGGAGGAAAAGTGGCGCACCGCCGCCATCCATATGGCCAATCGCATCCGTACCGAGGAGGTCTCCCTCATCGGCTGCTGCGGCTGCTGGCACGAGCTGTTCGACGGCAAGGAAAGGCAGCTTGACACCGAGTATGCCGGCATCGTGCAGGAGACCTGCGTGACGGTCACCTACATGAAATTCTGCCTCCAGCTGCTTTGCCTCACGGGCGAGAGCGTATGGGCGGACGAGATCGAGCGCTCGGCCTACAACGCCCTGCTTGGTGCCGTGAATTACGACGGAAACAAGCAGAACGGCGGCCTGCCCTTTGATAGCTACAGCCCGCTGATTATGGGATTGCGCAACCGTGCCACCGGCGGCAAAAAGACCCTTTCCGACGGTAGCTTCTACGGCTGCTGTGCCTGCATCGGCGCGGCAGGCACGGGACTCATTCCTCACGCCTCGGCGCTGCTGCGGGAGGATGGCGTGGCCATCAACCTGTATATACAAGGAAAAATGACCCTCAAAACCCCTGCGGGCAAGCCTCTTGAAATTGCCGTTTCTACGGATTACCCCGCAGACGGTGCGGTTTTTGTGGACGTTTGCACCACCGACGAGGCGCCCTTCACGCTGGCGCTGCGCATCCCTGCATGGAGTGCCGCCACCGCCCTTTCCGTGAACGGCGAGGCTGTCCCCGTTACCCCCGGCACCTACGCCGAGCTCTGCCGCGTGTGGCAGCCCGGTGACCGTGTGACCCTGACACTGGATATGCGCACACGGGTGCTGCGCCCGGAGGGAAATTTGCCCAACGAAAACTCCCCCCACCACGTGGCGCTTTGCCGTGGCCCTCTGGTGCTGGCGCGGGATGCCCGCCTGCCCGGCGATCTGCGCGTACCGGTGAATTTTGAAACCGACGCCGAGGGCTATGCCATCGTGGAGGTGTCCGACGCTCCGGATTTCCGTCATTTCTTTGCCTTCCGGGCAAAGCAAAAGGACGGCACGTGGGTGGAGCTGCTGGATTACGCCTCCGCAGGGCGCACCTGGGACAGCCGCTCGATCTTCAGCGCGTGGATGCCCACAAAGGATTACTACAACGTGGATATCCGGAAGCCCTTTGCTCTTTCCTTTGGTGTGTATACCCCCAAAACCTTTGATACCAAGCCCTACAACGGTACCAGCACCGGCCTTTTTGTGAACGGTGAGGGCGTGGTCTGTCTGCCGGCGCCTGCGGGGCTTGTCGTCACGCCCCACCCGCAGCCGGACGGCAGCATGCTACTGGAAACCGAAGGGGGCTTCCTTGCCGTGAACGCGGCGGACGAGCTGACCGTGGCCGCCAAGGGCACCCCCCTCACGCCGGAATGGGCGGGGCTTGACCGTTACTTCCTGCGCCTTGCCGACGGCCGCTACCTGCGCGGTGCCAACAAGACCGAGCCCACCCCCATCCGCGCGTGGGAAAGCTTCGGCCAGTCCTATGATATTTTCCGCCTGAAAAATCTGTAATTTTCAAAAAGCCGGGAAACGGTACGTGATTTTCACGTTTCCGTGCCCGGCTTGTTCTGTTTTTCCACCCCCGCGCATAGGATATACCGAATGCGCGAAGGGAGGCGTTTTATGTTATTGAAAAAAGAGAGTGTGCGGTACCGGCGGGTGCTGCGAGAGGGAAACGAGATCCTGCGGGTGCGGTACGTTGAGGCAGGCGGAGAGAGTGCGGCGGCTGCCCACACCACGGCGCTGGTGGAGGGGCTGCTTCTTTATGCGGAGGGGGAGCTGACACAGCGCCTGCTGGCGGAGGCCACCCGGCACGGGTATCGCCGCCACCGCTATGAGATCGACTGGCGGGAGGAGGCGGAGCCATGGGGCTGCACCGTCATACTCACCGCAACGCTGTATCGCGGGCGGGAGCTGCTGGAGGCGCGGACGCTGGTTACTTATTGGGATGACGCCGGCGCCTGCCAACGCAAGCCCCCGCGACGAAAAAAGCCTGAGGGGATGATGGTTTGAGAGGATTGTTAGTGGGGGAGGAGGCGCTTTTTGCAAAAAGCGCCTCCTCCCCCACACCCCCTCCTCCGCAAAAAACTTTAAAAAAGGGTATGATACGCACATTGCGGGCAGACGGAACGATAGTGTCGCTCTGTTCGCACAAACTCTTGTGGCAAGTTTTGATCAAACTTTTTCAAAAGTTTGCGGGTGTGGGCAGCGCCCACAAAAAGGGCGTTTCTTTTTGATAACTTTTTCTTTGCGCCTGCGGTGTCAAAGAAAAAGTGGGCGGGGAGTCTGATGCCGTTTGGCGGCGAGCGATAGCCTTCCCCAGCGGGGAAGGCTGTAAGCAAAGGCGTGTGACAATCCCTCAGGCGCTTGCGCGCCAGCTCCCTTTGCACAAGGGAGCCTATCACATTCTGCGTGTTCCCCCCGATTTGACATTCAAATTTTGATCAGTCGAGGAATGGGATTCTCTCCCTCCGTCTTGCTACGCAAGCCACCTCCCTCGTCAGAGGGAGGCTGACGATATCTGTCGCACTGTACCTCTTTCCCGTGTTCTGTTTTTACTTGCAATGTTACGCATAACGAATGCCTCCCTCTGACGAGGGAGGTGGCGCTGTAGGCGACGAGGGAGAGATAACTATATTGCCAATCAACGCCAAATTTTAATTGTTCACTTTTTGCGCACAAGCTTTTTTGTGGTAAGTTTTCGCCCGCCTTTTTCAAAAGGCGGCGCGGTGGAGGGCGCGGAGCCCTCCTCGCCCTCCGCAGAGGGCGAAATGCTTTCGGCGTTTCTTTTTGATAACTTTTTCTTTGCGCCTCGGGTGTCAAAGAAAAAGTGGGCGGGGAGTCTGATGTCGCCATGCGGCGATGATATCAAATCCGGCAATAAATTGTTAATGCTAAAGCTCGACACCTCATCCGTCAGCCGTCAAGCGGCTGCCACCTTCCCCCACTGGGGAAGGCTAAAATTAGTACGCTTCGCTAAGATAAAATGAGTGAGAAAATCATTCTACAGTGGATAAGCAAGCAGATTCTTATCTTAGCACAAACAATTCCAAAGCCTTCCCCAGTGGGGGAAGGTGGCAGCCGCTTGACGGCTGACGGATGAGGTGTCATCCGCGACACACAACGCGGCGTGCGTTAGCCTTCCCCAGCGGGGAAGGTGGCAGCCGCTCGTCGGCTGACGGATGAGGAGGACCCCTTTTGTGCTGTACTGACCGGCTCTCCTCATCCGCGACGCACAACGCGGCGCGGCAACATAAGTGAGAGGCCCCTTCCGGGAGGGGGCTCCCGTCGCAGACGGGTGGGGGAGCCCGCGTGTATGAAGGATCTTATCTCGCCATATCACGAGTGCTTTGCCATAGTCACGCGAGCTCCCTCAGTCGCTTCGCGACAGCTCCCTCCCGGAGGGAGCCTCTCGTCAGAGAGGCGACCGACGGGGAGCGGAGAGGAGCCTACGAAGCAGGCGACCGACGGGGAGCGATGTGCCGCCATGCGGCGTGCGTGAGCCCTCCCCAGCGGGGGAAGGTTGTAAGCAAAGGCGTGTGACAATCCCTCAGGCGCTTGCGCGCCAGCTCCCTTTGCACAAGGGAGCCTATCACATTCTGCGTATTCATCCCCCCGATTTGACATTCAAATTTTGATTTGTCGCCTTGTTCGCACAAACTCTTGTGGCAAGTTTTGATCAAACTTTTTCAAAGAGCTTTTGTCCTCGCTGCGCGAGCACGCGAGTTTGCTACGCAAACATCGCGGCGGGTGTGGGCGGCGCCCACAAAAAACGCCGTTTCTTTTTGATAACTTTTTCTTTGCGCCTGCGGTGTCAAAGAAAAAGTGGGCGGGGAGTCTGATGTCGCCATGCGGCGAGCGATAGCCTTCCCCAGCGGGGGGAAGGCTGAAGAACTCGTTTTCGAGTTCTTCTAAAAGAACGCAACGCGTTCTTTATGGGACACACCGTAGGTGGTGGATGAGGTGTCATCCGCGCCATG